>CAMJJL010000049.1 GCA_946406145.1 uncultured Clostridia bacterium
GCGCCACCTTGCCAAGGTGGAGGTAGCGGGTTCGAGCCCCGTCATCCGCTCCATAGACGTTAAAAGCACTTAATATTGATTAAGTGCTTTTTCAATAATCAGCGGTTTTATGTTTGGTGTTCAGATAAAGTTACTGACCACTGATCACTGACCACTGACAATGCGGCGACATAGCCAAGCGGTAAGGCACGAGTCTGCAAAACTCTGATTCCCCGGTTCGATTCCGGGTGTCGCCTCCAAACTCACCCCGATACTTTTGGTGTCGGGGTCTTTCTTTATCGTGCTTGTTATGCGAGGACTTTGCGTTATTGTTTAGTCAGCGTCGATCTCAGCATAATCGATCAGGTGATTTATATGTCAGATCCTACACATATCTTCCATCCTATTCCGCCGCTGTATGACGCGGATTGCAAAATACTGATCCTCGGCTCCTTTCCGTCGGTCAAATCCAGAGAAGCGATGTTCTTCTACGGTCATCCGCAAAATCGCTACTGGAAGCTGATCGCGCGGTTGTTTGACGAACCGATCCCCGAGACGATCGAGCAAAAGAAGCGTTTGGCGCTCAGCTATCATATCGCGATGTGGGACACGATCCACTCCTGTACGATCACGGGTTCCTCCGACAGCTCGATCCGGGATGTGGTGCCGAATGACCTTTCGGTGATCCTCGATCACAGCAAGGTCGAAAGGATCTTCTGCAACGGCGCAGCCTCCCACAAGCTCTATATGAAGTATATTTACCCCACAACGCGGATCGAAGCGGTCAGGCTCCCGTCCACCAGCCCTGCCAACGCGGCGTTCACACTCGACAGATTGGCACGGGAATGGAATGTTATCAAGGATCATGTGATGGATGAAGATATCAGCTTCTCTTATCTTGACAAGAAAGGTGATTTAGGCTAAAATATACAGGCAGCCTGCGCCGATTGCTCAGTTGGATAGAGCGTTCGCCTTCTGCGCGAAAGTTCGGGGTCGAACTCCTTTGGCGATACGGTTGATGAATGAATATGTCTCGGTAGCTCAGTTGGATAGAGCGTTCGCCTCCTAAGCGAAAGGTCGGGGGTTCGAATCCCTTCCGGGACGCCATATATATGCACTGCTTATCTTATCATCGAGATAGACAGTGCATTTTTATCGAAAAAATAAGCATTTTTTCGGAATTGTGTATCATTCAAAAGAAAAATGTGGTACAATCAGTGTTTAGATAGAAGGTATATGAAGGAGGATCGCGCATGAACAGACTGCAGGCGAATCTTTGTTTGATCTGCGTCACTCTATGCTGGTCAACGGAGGTCATCATCTTCTCCTGTATTCCCGATGATGTTTTGCCGTTTGCGACGACATGTATTTGTAACGTGATCGCGGCAGTGATTCTGGGTCTATGCTTTTTCAAGCGTATCAAATCCGAGTTGCGCCGTGACGCAAAGAGAATACTGCTTCGATGTCTGTTGCTTGGGTTCTTGAACTGCGGCTACAATGCCCTGTATCTCTACGGCTTGAAGTTTTTTGACGTATCCACCGGTGCGTTTACCTTTTCGATGACGGTGGTCGTATTGCCCGTCGTGCTGCTCACGATGAAAAAGTCGGTCGGCGCAAAGACATGGATCTCCGTGATCCTTGTTTTGCTGGGTATCGTCTGTGCCTTGGGCGGTAATGTAGAGGACATCCATCCGATGGGATTAGCCATGATGCTGATGGGCTGTATTGTTCGTGCCGTGTTTATCGTCAAGCTGAATGACTATGCGAAGGAGCATGATTCCGTCACACTGTCAACGTTGATCTCTGTATTTGTTGCCGTGATCAGCCTGATCATCTGGTTCGTTCTTCAACCGGCTACTTTTGCTACGATCCCGTGGTCGAGTACGATCATCGCGAGCCTGTTTATCCACGCGTATTTTATTATCGCCTTTACGCAGACGCTGAATATCTTTGCGCAGAAGCGCGCTACGGCGACAGAGGCAACCATCATCTATTCGCTTGAGATCGTCTTTTCACTGATATGGGGCGTCATACTGCCACAGACGCTGATCGACCGTGTTATTCCGACGCCGTTCCATATTATCGGTGCGGTGCTGATCGTAGCAGGCAGCTTGATCGAGATCCTTGAGTTCAAAGGGAAAAGGAGGCTTGTCCGTAATGCTGAAAAACAGTAAGCTCCCAAAGCCCTTGAAGCTCTGCATCCTGACTGCCGTTCTGGTGCTGGTATATCTGATCATCGCGATCCCCTTTAAGGTGATGAGCGTCATCCCCGGATTCACCGATATCCGTCCCGTCATGCTTCTGAAGCCTGTGTTCGGTATCTTCTTCGGGATTCCCGGTTGTTTCGCCTTTGCGATCGGCAACCTGATCGGCGATATCATGAGCGACAGCCTGAGATGGTCATCGATCGCCGGCTTTGCGGCGAACTTCTTAGGACCGTTTGTGTTTTATTGGTTCTGGAAACGGATCGCTAAGGAACCTTTTTCGCTCAGAACAGGAAAAAGCCTGTTAAAACAGCTGGCGGTCATTATCGTATCCGGCTTGATGGAGGCGGTCATCATCACCCCTGCCGTGAAGCTGATCTACCCCGACGTCGATGTTATCGTATTGTCGTCAACGATACTGGCCAACGGTACGGTATTTCCGCTGTTCCTCGGAATCCCTCTGATCATATTGATGCAGGAGGAGCTTCACTTTGAGCCGGTTATGTCGGAACAGTATTCATGCAAGGAAAGTCAAAATAACGATTTATGAAGAATGAATTTGTCAAAGGAATGCGCCACGGCATCCCGATCATGCTGGGTTATCTCAGCGTATCCTTCGGCTTCGGTGTGCTGTGTATTCAACAGAATTTATCCATATTGGCGGCGGTCGGTATCTCTGTTACCAACCTGACCTCGGCAGGTCAGGTGGCAGGTGTGGAGATCATCGCCGCAGGAGGATCATTGCTCGAGATGATCCTGTGCCAACTGGTCATCAACCTGCGATATTCGCTGATGAGCCTGAGCCTGTCGCAAAAGCTCGATTCGTCGTTCAACCTCATGCACCGGCTCTTTGTCGGCTTCGGCGTGACCGATGAGATCTTTGCCGTCGCTTCCTCACAGGCAGAGCCGCTCAAGCCGTCATATATGTACGGATTGATCCTTACGCCGTTTATCGGATGGAGCACAGGAACGCTGATCGGCGCGATCGCGGGCGATATCCTGCCCCCGATGGTAACAGCGGCTTTGTCGCTGATGCTTTACGGCATGTTTATCGCGATTATTCTGCCGCCTGCCAGAAAAGACCGCAAGGTGCTCTTTGTGGTGCTGATCGCGGCGGCGCTGAGTATCGTGATCCGCTTCTGTCTGCCGATGATCTCCGGCGGCTTCTCCGTCATCATCTGCGCACTGGTCGCATCCGTCGTCGGCGCGTTGATCTTCCCTGTGTCCGAGCAGGAGAGAGGGGAGGGCGGCGCATGAGTATTGTCGCGTATATCGCCGTGATGGCGATCACCACCTATCTGATCCGCGTGATACCGTTTGTCGCGGTACGCGGTAAGATCAAATCCCGATTTATCAAATCCGTACTCTATTATATCCCGTATGCCGTGCTGTCGGCAATGACCTTTCCGGCGATCTTCTTCGCGACAGGGGATGTCGTTTCCTCAACAGTCGGAACAGTCATAGCGCTGGTGATGGCGTTCTTTGATCTGCCGCTGATCGTGGTGGCATTGTCGTCATCCGCCGGCGCGTTGATCACTTCATTGATCATGAACGCAATCCATTGATACTAATACTAATATTCATTAAAACACTTTAACATTTATTGCGTTATATTCCGTATAGCTGTGTTATCGTCGTCGTTCGCTATGTTCGGCAGGCACATCCGGTTGGTGTGCCTTGACCTCGTGCCGCGACTCCTCCTCTCCCCACAACGCGGGGCGTTGCGGGGACCCCGGAAGTGACAGGCGCCAGCCTGCCTGCGTCGTCCGCCTTGCTCTGCGAAATATCTCGCTAATAAATTTTTAAAGCTTTTAATGGAATATTAGTATAAAGCCCCGAGCTTAGGCTGATCGCATCGTTAGGAAGGCTCCTTTTGGTAAAAGGAGCTGTCGCCCGGCACGCGCGTCGGACGATGGAGGAATCGCATTAATTGACCGAGCGTCAGCGAGAATCATTTTCCTGACTGAGATTTGCTGATTCTCGGGGCTTTTCGCATATTTTTCAGCCCTTTTGCGGAAGATATTGTTACAAACTTGCTATTGAATAATCCTGTCATATATGCTACAATAATAAGGATTAAAAAGGAAAGTGTGTGCTTTTGCGTTTGATTTGTTTTCAGACAAATGACGACGCAGAAGATATGGGTAAGATTATGACTGATAACAAATGCAAGTTTATTGTGATTGACGGACTGGACGGATCGGGCAAGGCGACGCAAAGTCAGTTGCTCTCCAAACGACTGGGCGAGATGGGGTACAAGGCGCGTACCATCAGCTTCCCCGACTATGAGAGTGATTCCTCCGCTCTGGTCAAGATGTACCTCGGCGGCAAGCTCGGCAGCAGTCCCGATGACGTCAACGCCTATGCCGCGTCGACCTTTTATGCAGTCGACCGCGTCGTGTCTTATATCAACACATGGCGCAAGGACTACGAATCCTATGACTATATCATCGCCGATCGCTACACCACCTCCAACATCATCCATCAGATGGCGAAGGTAGCGGAGTCGGAGCGCGACAGCTATATCGAATGGCTCTTTGATTTTGAGTACAAGCGTTTGGAGCTGCCCGCACCCGATATGGTGATCTTCCTCGACGTTGATCCCGCAATCAGTCAAAAGCTGATTTACGGCAGATACGGCGGCGATGAAAGCAAGAAGGATATCCATGAAAGCGATTTTGCGTATCTCCTGCGCTGCCGCAGCTCCGCGGTCTACGCGATCGAGCATCTTGACTGGGTGCGGATCGACTGCACCGAGGGCGGCGAGATGCGCTCCATTGAGAATATCAACGATGAAATCATATCTCTGCTCAAAAAGGGAGATACTAACGATAAGGTGACAGGAGGACAATGATGTTTTACTGTTTTTTAGCTGACGGATTTGAAGAGATAGAAGCATTGGCAACCATCGATATTCTGCGCCGTGCCGATATCCCGGTCACGACGGTCGGCGTAGACGGCGACGTGATCTGCGGCGCTCATGATATCTGTGTGACCGCCGATATGCAGATCGGTGATTTTGCGTTCAATGAGGATACGCTGGGTATCATTCTGCCGGGCGGTATGCCGGGCGTCAAGAACCTGTATGCCGACGAGACGGTACGCGAGGCGGTTTCCTACTGTGAGTCACGCGGACTTTATCTCTGCGCGATCTGTGCCGCGCCGTCTATATTAGGACGCATGGGCGTTCTGGAGGGCAAGAAGGCGACCTGCTTCCCCGGTTTTGAGGAAGAGCTCAAGGGCGCTGAGGTAACCGGTGAAAAGGTCGTCATCGACGGCAATATCATTACCGCCAGGGGCGCAGGCTGTGCGCTTGACTTTGGCTTTGCCATCGTATCCCGGATCCGGAGCAAGGCGGATGCCGATCGCATCGCCTCCTCCATGCAGTGTTGATATGGCGACCAATATGCCTGCGTCTGCTGATAAGCCGTATCTCAGGGATTTCTTTCTCGAACAGCGCAAGAGCTTGTGTGAAGATACCGAGCGCAAGAACGCGCTGGATCTGGAGATACAGACACGCCTGCTGATCACTCCCGAATATCGCGCCGCCGATACGGTATTGCTGTATATGGCGCGACCGCTCGAGATCGCGACCTCTTTGATGATCCATGCCGCTTTTGCCAATCATAAGACAGTGGCATTGCCGGTATGTATGGAGCAGGGGCAGATGATCTTTCGGCGTATCGATTCACTGCATGACGTCGCGCCCGGACACTTCGGGATATTGGAGCCTAAGGCGGAGTGTGATGAAATCACGCCCGATGAGCATACCTTATGTGTGTGTCCTGCGCTGTCCTGCGATATGCGCGGCTATCGGCTCGGCTTCGGCGGCGGCTACTATGATCGCTACCTCATCGATTTTCCCGGTGTGAAGGCGGTGCTGTGCTATGCCGACAGCTTGATCCCGAAGATCAAGGAAGACGCTTTTGATATCAAAATGGATGTTATCCTGACGGATAGCTTTACACGATATATGAAGTGAGATTCAAATCACAGATTGGAGAACCATTATGAGTGATAATTCACGAAATAATATACCTGAGGATTCGATCGAAGAGACCCGACGCAAGAAGATGGAAGAATTCCGTCGTTCTGCGGATCGCAGCGCGATCAGGGGCGATTATGATTCCGACAGAGGGTATGGATCGGATGAGCGACGCTATCAGCCCGACGAAACCGTTCGGGGTGACGCGGTTGCCGAAGACGTCCCGCCTCGTCGCCGCAGGAGAACCCGTGAGATCAACTCCTACTCGGACAGCGATACCAGGAAGAAGATTGAGCGCGATTCTAAAAAAGCGTTAAAACAGCAGAAAAAGGAAGAGAAGCAGCTCGAAAAATCCAAGGCGAAGCGCAACCGCCGCATCTTCAAGCTCGTATGGATCACCATGATCGCGCTGGTCGGCATTGTGCTGTCCCAGTTCCTGTTGGTCGGTATCAACGATCTGATGGCGATCTCGCGCGAGGATAATCCCACTAAGGTGATGATCCATGTCCCTGCCAATCCCTCTATGGATGATATCGCCAAGCTGCTCTATGATTCCAATGTTATCAAGCAGCCCGGCTTCTTTAAGCTCTATGCCGGCTTCACTTCCTCTGAGAAGGGCTTCAGACAGGGTGATTTTGAGATCGAGACCGATAAGGACTATGAGGCGATCATCAACTTCCTGCAGAGCAACGTCAACCGTACCGACATCGTCAAGATGCAGATCACCGAGGGTATGAACCTGCTCGAGATCACACAGTCCCTGCATGAGAAGGGTGTTATCTCCGATGAGCAGGAATTCCTCAATCTCTGCAACAGTGATTATTTCGATACCGACTTTACCTTCCTCAAGAACATCACGAACAAGGATGACCGCTACTATAAGCTCGAGGGATATCTGTTCCCCGATACCTATGAGTTCTATCTCGGCGAGGATCCCAAGTCGGTCATCAGTAAGTTCCTCAACAACTTTGATAATAAGATCATGCTCCATAAGGAAAAGTATTTCGGCAACAGCAAGAAGACGACCTTATCGGATGAAGCCGCTGAGACAGGATATTCCCTCGATGAGATCCTGACCATCGCGTCCATCATCCAGGCGGAGGCGGCGTCTCGTGACGATATGTACGAGATCTCCGCGATCTTACATAACCGTTTGAAGTACGGCACTCAGAGCGGCGTTTCCCAGCTCAACTGCGACAGTACCTACTATTATCCCTACCGCAAGGCGGAGAATGTGCCCGAGAGCATCAAATCGAGCTTTAAGTCCAAGTACAATACGGATGAGATCGACGGCTTGCCGGCAGGTCCGATCTGCAATCCCGGTATCGAGGCGATCAAGGCGGCGATCAAGCCGAATGAGAGCAACAATCTCTACTTCTGCCACGATAAGGAAGAAAACGGATCTACTCCGTATTACGCGACTACGATCGAACAGCATGAGGCAAATCTGCGCGCGATCGAGAGCGGCTCGACCAATATCTACAACGAGTATAACTACGGTTACGATAACTACTACTACGACTATAGCTATAACAATGACGGACAGCAACAGACATATGGTTAAACCGGAGGTGCTGTCACCTGCCGGTGATATCGAGAGTTTTGACACGGCGTTACGCTTCAAAGCGGACGCCGTGTATCTTGCAGGAAAGAGCTTTGGTATGCGTACCGCATCAAAGAATTTTTCTTTTGAAGAACTAAAAATAGCCTGTGAGAAAGCGCACGCTTTAAAGAAAAGGGTCTATCTGACCTGTAATACCCTGCCGCGCAACGCTGATCTGCCGCAGATGCCCGCGTTCTTACAGCAGGCGGCGGCATGCGGAGTAGACGCGTTTATCATCGCCGATCTCGGTGTATTCGAGCTGGCAAAGCGGTATGCGCCCGAGGTGGAGCGCCATATCTCCACTCAGGGAGGTATCATCAACTATGAATCGGCATTGGCGTGGTATCACCTCGGTGCGAAACGCGTTGTATTGGCGCGTGAGATGCGGCTCGAGGAGATCGCCGAGCTACGCGCGAAGATCCCCGATGATCTGGAGATCGAGTGCTTTGTCCACGGCGCGATGTGCGTGTCCTTCTCGGGCAGATGCCTGATCTCGTCCTTTATGACGGGGCGTGACGCGAACCGCGGCGACTGTGCTCAGCCCTGCCGCTGGAAGTATCATCTGTATGAAGAAAACCGCGAGGGTCAATTCTTCCCGGTGGAAGAGGATGATAAGGGGACGTACCTGTATAATTCGCGTGATCTGTGCATGATCGAGCATATCCCTGCTCTGGTGCAGGCCGGCGTCAACAGCCTCAAGATCGAGGGAAGAGCAAAGACCTACTATTATACAGGTGTGACAACCAACGCGTATCGTCACGCCGTCGATGAATACTGGGATCATCGTAACGAGCCTGATTACCGCGTCAGTCCGTGGATCGCGGAGGAGCTCGAGAAGATCAGCCACCGCGCGTATTCGACAGGCTTTTTCTTTGGTGAGCCGGGTCAGGAAACGGTCAACGGCGGCTATATTCGCCGCTATAACGCCGTAGCGGTATGTGAAGAGGGCAGTAACGAGGACAAAATCTGCGTTATCACACAGCGCAACAAGTTCCTCGTCGGCGATACGCTCGACATCCTGCCTCCCGATGGATTCTCGTTCGAGGTAAAGTGCCTCGGACTCAAAACCGAGGAGGGGGAAGAGGTGCCCTCCGCGCCGCATCCCATGCAGAGGCTGTGGATGACCACCGACCGCCTTATCCCCAAAGGTTCCGTGATCCGCAAACGCAATCCGTAACGAAAGTGATTTAGTTGCATTGTTCAGATATGGAGCGGCAGGTTTTCCTGATGTCGGTATGTTGGATGAATTGAATGATTCACCAATATCGGTATTGACAACCGCGCAAGATAGCGATATAATACTTTGTGGCTGAGAAGGGACGAGCGGTTATGCTCCCGTTCAGAGAAGGGTCGGTCGGTGCGAGACCCCACGGGAAGTATCCGCAGCTACCCCGGAGCCTCCGTGTGAAAGCGCGGCGTCACTCTGCGTTAAAGAGAACTGAGCGGTCGTATCATTGATACGGCAATTTGGGTGGTACCGCAGGTCAGCCTGTCCCATATGAGGGACAGGCTTATTTTTTTGGTGAATGGTGAACGGTGAACGGTGAATGATTTTGGGCGGGCGTTGCCCGCACCCATTTATTGTTAACTACCGCTCACTGACTACAGTAAAAGTGAGGTTATGAAAAATGCAGTACATGGGTTTGAATGAACTCAGAGAAAAATTCCTGTCATTTATGGAGAGCAAGGGTCATCTCCGTCTTCCGAGCTTTCCGCTCATTCCGAAGGACGATAACTCTCTGCTCCTGATCAACTCGGGTATGGCGCCGATGAAGAAGTACTTCACCGGTGAGATCACACCGCCTCGTAATCGTGTGACCACTTGCCAGAAGTGCATCCGCACACCCGATATCGAACGCGTCGGTATCACCGCGCGTCACGGCACTTATTTTGAGATGCTGGGCAACTTCTCCTTCGGTGATTACTTCAAGCGCGAGGCAACCGCATGGGCATGGGAGTTCTTCACCAAGGAGCTCGAGATGCCTGTCGATAAGCTCTATGTGTCCATCTATCAGGACGATGACGAAGCCTATGACATCTGGACAAAGGAGGTCGGCGTGGATCCCTCGCATATGGTGCGTCTGGGTAAGGAGGACAACTTCTGGGAGCACGGCTCCGGTCCCTGCGGCCCCTGCTCCGAGATTTACTTTGACCGCGGCGATGAAAAGGGCTGCGGCAAGCCCGACTGCCATGTCGGCTGTGAATGTGACCGTTTTGTTGAGGTATGGAACCTCGTGTTCTCACAGTTTGAGTCCGACGGCAAGGGCAACTATACCGAGATGGCAAAGAAAAATATCGATACCGGCATGGGCTTGGAGCGCCTTGCCTGCGTGATGCAGGGCGTGGATAACCTGTTCCTCGTCGATACCGTCCAGAATATAATGAAGCATATTTCTCAGGTCGTGGGCGTGAACTACGGCGAGGATGACAAGAAGGATATCTCCCTGCGCGTCATCACCGACCACATCCGCTCTACCACCTTTATGATCGCCGACGGCGTTATGCCGTCCAACGAGGGCAGAGGCTACGTCCTGCGCCGACTGCTCCGCAGAGCGGCTCGTCACGGCAGACTCCTCGGCAGAACCGAGCCCTTCCTGTATCAGATTTGTGATACCGTCATCAAGGAGAACGCCTCCGCATATCCCGAGCTGGTCGAGAAGAAGGATTATATCATCAAGCTGATCCAGGTCGAGGAAGAGAACTTTGCTAAGACCATTGACGCCGGTCTTGCCATGCTCAAGGACATTATCGAGCGCAAGGACGTCGATATCCTCACCGGTGAGGATGCGTTCAAGCTCAACGATACCTTTGGCTTCCCGATTGATCTGACCCGTGAGATCCTCTCCGAAAGAGGCATCAAGGTCGATGTCGAGCGCTTCCACGAGCTGATGCTACTGCAAAAGCAGCGTTCCCGTAAGGCGCGCAAGAATGCCGGCGCCGACGCATGGGACAGCGATTCGATCGATCTCAACGATATTGCCGCGACCGATTTTATCGGTTACACCGATGTCGAAGGTGAGGGCAAGGTTGTAGCGATTGCCAAGGATGGCGAGCGTGTTGACCGTGCGCAGGAGGGTGAGAATGTTATCATCGTCCTCGACCGTACTCCCTTCTATGCCGAGAGCGGCGGCCAGGTCGCCGATACCGGCGAGCTCAAAGCAGGTAACTCCGCGATTGAAGTCGATAACGTCATGAAGAATCCTACAGGCGTATTTATGCACATGTGCGTTGTGTCCACCGGCACGATCGCGGTAGGGGACACCGTCACCGCGAAGATCGATAAGGAACGCCGTCTGGATATCATGCGCAACCATACCGCGGCGCATTTGCTGCAGGCGGCACTGCGTGAGGTGCTCGGCACCCACGTACAGCAGGCAGGTCAGCTGGTTGACGAGGATGTTGTCCGATTTGACTTCACTCATTTCTCCGCGTTGACTGCTCAGGAATTGCTCGCGGTCGAAAAGCGCGTGAATGATATTATCCTTGAGGGTATTCCCGTCACCTGCACCGAGATGTCGATCGACGAAGCGAAGAAGAAGGGCGCGATGGCGCTCTTCGGCGAGAAGTACGGCGACATCGTCCGTGTTGTTGAGGTCGGCGATTTCAGTAAGGAATTCTGCGGCGGTACCCATGTCGATAACAGCGCCAAGGTCGGTATGTTCAAGATCAAGCAGGAGGGCTCCGTCGCGGCAGGCGTTCGCAGAATCGAAGCGGTGACCGGTCACAACTTCATTAAATATCTGAACAACGCGATCTTGATGATTAGTCAGGCGGCGTCTGCTCTTCATGTCAACAATCCGTTTGAACTGGTACAAGGCGCAGCGCGCATGATGCTCAGAAACAAAGAGATGGAGAAGGAGATCGAAAAGCTGCAGGCTGAGATCGCGAAGGATCAGACCGGCGCGATCCTCGAAAATGCCGAGGAGGTACAGGGCACCAAGGTCATCACCGCAATGCTCAACGGCGCTCCTGCCGATGCGCTGCGCAAGACCTGTGAGAATATTGAAGAGGCTGTCGATGACGCAGTGGCAGTTCTGGCGTCTGTTACGGACGGCAAGCTGATCTTTGCCTGTGTCTGCACGAAGGGTGCGATCGCAAAGGGTCTCAAGGCCGGCAACGTAGTCCGCGAGGTCGCCAAGATCGCGGGCGGTAACGGCGGCGGCAAGCCCAATATCGCGATGGCAGGCGGTAAGGATCTTACCAAAGCCGATGAAGCGCTCTATGCGCTCAAGGGTATTGTAGAAAAGATCTTAGGCTGATTGATATCATCGTGAATATACTGAAAACCCCACAGGTCTGTATTTGCCTGTGGGGTTTTGAACTGTAGGGTACGGCGCTTGACACGCGTGTCCAACGTACCAAGGTTAAGATGAAGCGCAGTGAGGGACGCTGCCTATCAAGCGTATCCGAATATTATTCATTCTTCATTTTTCAGTCTTCAGTTTTCAATAGTAAAACAATAAACCCCCGAGTTTCCTCGAGGGTCGTTTGTTAGATTATACCGCTCTTGTTACCTTACCTGAACGTAAGCAACGGGTGCAAGCGTGTACTCTTTTAGGAGTGCCGTCAACAATAGCCTTTACTCTCTGAACGTTGGGCTTGAAGGTTCTGTTGGAACGTCTGTGTGAGTGAGAGACCTTGATGCCGAATTTAACATCCTTGCCGCAAAAATCACATTTTGCCATGCTTGTACACCTCCTTTGAAGATTTAATTGAGTTTAGTACATACGTTAACTCGTTTATAATAACAGAAATCTTTTTAAAATGCAAGTGTTTTTTCAAAATTTATTATTTCTTTTTCAACTTGCTATTTCATTTGATTTATAGTATACTATACCCTGTATTGATATGTCAAATCTATTGACATTTGATCGGGGGATTTTATGTTATTCAATTTACTCAGCGGTAATCTTGATTTCAGAGCGGCTATCACACAGGTGCTCGCTATTTTGATGATCGTTTTTTTGGTGCTGCCGTTCCATGAATGGGCGCATGCGTTCACCGCGATGAAGCTCGGCGATACATCCATTCAGTACCGCGGCAGACTGACACTCAATCCATTGGCGCATATTGACCCGTTCGGCGCACTGGCGCTGCTGCTTTTCGGCTTCGGTTGGGCTAAGCCCGTTCCCGTTGATCCGAGAAATTTCAAACATCCTAAGCTCGGCATGGGCATCGTCGCGTTGATGGGACCTGTCGCCAATATCGTTGCCGCAATGGTCGGCGGATTGATCTTTCACGCGATCAACGCCTTTGCGCCTTCCTTCTTCAGTGGGGAGGGCTTTGGCTACTATGTCTATCTGTTTTTACTCTATTATATTCAGATCAATGTCAGTCTTGCGGTGTTCAACCTGCTTCCGATCCCTCCGCTCGACGGCTCCAAGATCCTGTTCGTTTTCCTGCCGGATCGAGCGGTCGCGTGGTTCTATCGCTATCAGCAGATCATTTCCATCGTGCTGATCGCATTGTTGTGGGTCGGTGTATTGAGAGTTCCGCTCAACTTCCTGACCAAATATGTGCTGATGTTCGTCAATTGGATCACCGCACTGCCGTTTTCTTTTGTCGGATAAATCATCATTATGCGTGAAAGGAGGGGTATGATGCCTGAACAAGAGAATAATCAGATCACCATCCTGCCCTCCGACGCGCAGACGATGCAGGTCGGCGAACAACAGCTGACCTACCATTTTGAGGTGTACGACGGTCCGCTGGATCTGTTGCTCACGCTGGTCATCAAGAACAAAATCGACATCTATGATATCGCGATCGCCGAGCTGCTCGAGCAGTATATGGAGCAGATCGAGCTGATGCGCGAGAATGAGATGGATATCGCCTCCGAATTCCTCGAGATGGCGTCGCGTCTTGTCTATATCAAATCCGCAATGCTCCTTCCGAAATATGAGGAAGAGGCGGAGGATCTGAAGAAAGAGCTCACCGGACAGCTGATCGAGTATCAGCAGTGCCGAGAGATCGCCCGTATGCTTGCGCCGATGGTGGATTTTGATACGTTTACCAAGTCGCCGTCAAAGGTGGAGTTTGATCTGACCTATAACCGTATCCATGATCCGATGGATATCTCCGCGGCGTATGTCAGCGCCGTCGGACGCGGACAGCGTAAGCTGCCGCCCGATCGCTCCGCGTTTGCCGGCATCGTGAGCAAGAAGATCGTGTCCGTATCGTCGCGTATCATCCACGTGATGCGCCGCCTGTGGCACGGCAGAACCGTGACCTACAAGGAGCTGTTCGAAGCAGGCAGCGGCAGGAGTGAACTGGTCGCTACCTTCCTTGCGGTATTGGAGCTGGTCAAGGGCAAGCGCGTCCGCATTGAGGGCGACGGTGATGAGGCGATCGTCCATATGATAGAAAAGTAAGGAGGGATCATCGTGACAGAAAAAGAATATCGTTCCTCGATCGAGGCAATATTATTTGCGGCGGGTGATCCCGTTGATCTCAAACGTCTGTCAGAGGCGCTGGATATTCCCGAAAGCGCCGTCAAGACACAGCTTGATATCCTGATGAATGAATACGCTGAGATGGAACGCGGCATCACGATCATTCAGCTCAATGATACATATCAGATGGTGTCCGTCAAGCAGTTTGCGCCGCAGGTGCGCAAGGCGATGGATCTCAGGCGCAATATTCCGCTTTCTCAGGCGGCGATGGAGGTGCTCGCTGTCATCGCGTATAATCAGCCTGTCACCAAGAGCTTTGTCGAGCAGGTGCGCGGCGTCGATTGCTCCGGCGTTGTCGGCTCCTTGACGACAAAGGGCTTGATCGAAGAAAAGGGCAGGCTGGAGCTCCCCGGCAGACCGCTTCTCTACGGCACGACCGATCATTTTCTGCGGTGTTTCTCGATCCGCTCACTGGACGAGCTGCCGCCGATCCCGAAGGATGAGGATAAGGGCGATCGAGGCAAGCAGCTCAGTATTTTTGAAAACGAACAAGACTCTGAGAACCACCATGATTCTCAGCCCGATACATCCAATGACGACGATACTGTCACCGGGACGGTGGAGGAGATCGTTGCCGAAGCGGTAGAAGGTAAGTAATTTGGTATTCCTGTATATTATTCTGGGAATCCTCCTGCTGATCTTCCTGATTTCTCTGATCAGGGTTCAGGTGTTCGTGTTTTATTCGGAAGACTTGACCCTGACCTTGAAGATTCTTTTCTTTAAGATCAAACTCCTCCCTCAGGATGAGGAAAAGAAGAAGAAAGAAAAGAAGCCGGAAAAGGAAAAAAAGGAAAAAAAGAAGAAAAAGGAAGAGGAAAAACCCGAAAAGGATAAAAAAGAAGAGAAGAAAAAGCCCTCACTGATCACAAAGCTCAAGGATAAACACGGTGTGACCGGGCTGATCGAGCTGTTCCGCTCAGCGGCTGACATCGCGACAGGTATGCTCAAGGGCATTTTCTCCCATGTCGTGTTTGAGAAGCTCGACGTTGGTATCATGCTGTCGGGTGATGACGCCGCATCGGTCGCGCTCACCTACGGCAAGGTATGCTCTGCACTCTATCCGGCGATCAATATTTTGGCGTCGGCGACGGTGTGCAGAGATTACAACATCAGTATCGAACCGGTATTCGACCCCGAAAAGCCCACTGAGGTCTATGCGGATGTGCATGTGTATCTGCGGATTATCTTTGTCCTTGGCGCGGCGCTCAAGGCAGGCTTCCGATTCCTGTTCCTTTTCCTGAAAGCGAAATTCAAAAAGTAATATTTTGTTGCGATAACCGCGGCAATTTCTATAAGATATCACAAAGGAGATGTAATTATGAGTGATCATCCGGTTAACAGTTTAATGGAAACTTCCATGAGAAAAATCAAGGAAATGATCGACGTCAACAGCATTATTGGCGATCCGATCACGACCCCCGACGGCACCGTTATCATTCCCGTATCCAAGGTGACCTACGGCTTTGCGTCCGGCGGCTCCGATCTGCCGACCAAAAAAGAGAATCGTGACTGCTTCGGCGGCGGTTCAGGTGCAGGCGTTACCATCCAGCCCCTTGGTTTTTTGACCATCAGCAAGGGCGTCACCAAGTTTATCCCGATCGAAAAGTATGACGGCGCCGCCGATCGTATCGTCGGTATGATCCCCGAGGCATTCGATAAGATCTCTTCCTTTATCAGCAAGGATAAAAAGGATAAGACCGACCTCGAAAACGATCTCGATAAATTCGACGTCTGATAACATTTTATCACTTGTAAAAGGATACACAGGCAAAGACCGCGCTTCATATTCCGATCAGTATTCTCATAGAATAGATCGGGTGATTTGATGAAAAAGCTGCTTTGTCTGTTGTTTTCCTGCGTATTTTTCGCTTTATCAACCGTTTGTGCTCAGGCGCAGGAGGTGCCTGTATCCGCCGCGGCATATGTGCTGTACTGCCCCGATAACGGTAAGGTGATTCTGTCAAATAACGCCGGCAAACAGCTTCCGATGGCGTCGACCACTAAGATTATGACGACCTTATTGACGCTGGAAGAGGCCGCCGTTGATAATCGTGTGGTGGAATTCACCGATGAAATGATTGCCGAGGGCAGCTCCATGTACCTCAAAAAAGGGGAGAAGGTCACCCTCTATGACCTCGCTGTCGGCATGATGATGCAATCGGGCAACGACGCCGCCAATGCCGCCGCGATCTCTGTGGCAGGCAGCTTTGCGTCATTCGCCGATCTGATGAATGAGAGGGCAGCCGCGATCGGCATGACACATACGCATTTTGTCACGCCAAGCGGACTGGATGACGAAAATCATTATTCCACCGCCTATGATATGGCGCTGTTGATGGCGTATGCCATGCAGAATGAGGATTTTGCCACCATCACCTCGCAGACCTCGATGGAAGTGCATTTCATCTATCCTGCTGACAAATTCATCACCTATCCGAACCACAATAAGCTGCTGAAAATGTACAAGGATTGTATCGGCGGCAAAACAGGCTTTACGGATACGGCAGGGCGATGTCTGGTCACCGCGTCACGTCGTGATGGTCTCACCCTGATCGCCGTCACATTGAATGACCGCAGCGATTGGGGCGATCATACCGAGCTGTATGAAGAGGGCTTCGCACGATATAAAGCGATGACGGTCAACGCGGATATCGATTCGGTCAGCGTAGTGGGGGGAGAAGCGGATACGGTTACTCTGAATACAGATGAATTGCGTGTTGTCGTGCCTGCCGACACGGAAGAGGTGACTACCCGGGTTTGTCTTCCTTCGTTCCTCTATGCGCCGATCGAGCAGGGTTCAACCGTTGGCAGGGTCGTCTGTATCTCAGGCGGAGAGGTGCTGTCCGAAGTGCCGATCAAAGCGGCACAAAGCATCGGGCAGGATCGTCACAAACGAAGTTTATTCACTTATATAAAGGATTTGTTACATTGGCACAGTTAGTCAGATTGCAAAAAATGCTCGCCGACTGCGGCGTTGCTTCTCGCAGAAAAAGTGAAGAATTGATCGCGGCAGGAAGGGTGCGCGTCAACGGCAGAGTGGCTCAGATCGGCGATAAGGTCGATCCGTACAACGACAAGGTCTATGTCGGCAAGCGCCGTGTCACGGGCACTGCAAAGCCGAAGCTGCG
>CAMJJL010000050.1 GCA_946406145.1 uncultured Clostridia bacterium
GCCGTTCCACGGGATATCGGAGATAGAGATCGCGATCGAGGTACCGATCATCGCGGTGATCTCGGGCGCGCAGTCGGGATCGACGGACATAACAGTCGCGACGATACTTACGTCGTTGCGCATATCCTTGGGGAACAGCGGACGGATCGGGCGGTCGATGACGCGGGAGGTCAGGATCGCCTTCTCACTGGGTCTGCCCTCGCGGCGCATATAGCTGCCGGGGATCTTGCCCACGGAATAGAGCTTCTCTTCATAATCCACGGACAGAGGGAAGAAATCGATGCCATCCCTCGGCTTTGCGGAAGCGGTAGCCGCTACGTGGACGACGGTCTCACCGTAGCGCACCAGACACGCGCCGTTGGCGAGCTGGGTCATTTTGCCGGTCTCAACAACCAGCGGTCTGCCCGCGAGCTCGGTCTCGAACACGCGGTACTTGTCAAAAGTCATAGCTTGATTAGCCATAGAGTTACCTCCTGTAATGTGTATTTGACAGGATCTCAGGCTTAGGTTTAGCAATAAAACCAGAGGATTTCAATCGTAGAAACGTATCCAAAGCCTTCCCCTCGGGGGGAAGGTGGGCTTTTAGGCTGACATATGTCAGTCTAAAAGGTCGGATGAGGGGATCACCTTTCCTGTTGATGCAGGATTCGGTGAGGCTGTACCCTTACCGAGAATCGAGGATAGGTCTCGTACTCTTTGTCAAGATGATCATTCGGACAAGTCAGCCCCTCATCCGTCACCCGCGGTGACACCTTCTCCTCGCCGGAAGCGGCTCCCCCCCTTGTCCTTCGGACATTCCCCCAACGGGGGCGCCCCGAGGGGAAGGCGAAAAATCCTCTCGTTTTACCGCTAAAGTTAAGCGAAAAATCCTGTTATTGATGTGTTTGGGACGAGCGTTACCGTCCCTCTTTCGTTCTGACCCACCGTCGATGAAACGCCAAATGACCGCGATGGATCAAAAGGCGAAAAAAGCGGCAGGCCGCATAACGAAATGCAGGGCAAACAGGTCGCCCCATTTGCCCTTGATTCCATGCTTACTTACGGATACCGAGTCTTTTGATGATGGAACGGTATCTCTCGATATCTACCTTGATGAGGTAGTTGAGCAGCGCGCGGCGCTGACCGATCATCTTGAACAGACCGCGGCGGGAGTGATGGTCCTTCTTGTGGATCTTGAGGTGCTCGGTGAGGTCGTTGATCCTCTTCGTGAGCAGCGCGATCTGAACCTCGGGAGAACCTGTGTCACCCTCATGAGTGGCATACTCCTGCATGATAGCAATCTTTTCTTCCTTCAGCATTGTTTTCACCCTTTCTATATTTTTGCGCTCCGCATAGTACAGGGCAGGTGAAGTCCTCATAGAGGCGTAGCCCCTGAACCATATCGGGCGTTGACGGCACCCTCCGAGTGCTCCCTCAGCGGATACCAAGAGTTATCATACCACAATTCTTCTCAAATGTAAAGAAAAATCGGATAGAACTTCTTCCTATTTTAACGGATATCAGTCGTCTTTTTTGGACAAATTACCCATCAGTGCCATCGCCTGCTTCTTCTCAGCCTTAGAGAGCCCCCTGTATCGAGCGATCAAACCGCGCTCATCCTTACTGAGCTGATAGATGGGGCTGTCCGCCCGGGCGGAATCTCTCAGTCGATCGGATCGCTCATCATTGTCAGGAACATCGGGCAGCAGATCCGTCGGATTGACGTTAAAGATATTCGCGAGCTTTAACAGCAAGGTGACATTGACGGCAGTCTTGCCCGTTTCGTACTTGGTGTAGGTCGAGCGCTCGACATTCAGCGCGTCGGCGACCTGCTGGTGCGACAACGCGCATGCCTCGCGGTAGAATCTCAGCTTCTCGGCGACTTCTTTGTTCTTCGGATTCATATGGCATCTCCCTCGTCAAAATCGAAATCAGCGATCTCATGCTAAGTATAGCGTGAAAAATATTCACATTCATTTTATGGTGAATATCTTTCACGCACCTCAGTATGCCCAAAAATCCGGGAGATATCACAGCGTCGGGCGGCTCGACGGCAGAGAGGCAGGACTTGCTGTCTCAGGAAGGATCGACAATATCGAACAGGGCTTTGAGCGCCGATGGCAGCTTTGGCGCGTGTCCGCTGTCCGCGCTGATCAGCGGCCTTGTCCGGGATGTTCACGACGGCTTTGTCCGGGGATTACGTCACTTTGTCCGGGATGTTCACGCGGCTTTGTCCGGGGGATTACGTCACTTTGTCCGGGATGTTCACGGCGGCTTTGTCCGGGGATGGTCACAAGGACTTCAAGCGGTGAAAACAACTCCTAACCATGATATTTCTCTCACCTTCAAAATCCGGATGTGTCGCCCGTCACCGACACATCTACACGCGATATTTCTCTCACTTGCAAAAACTACTTGAAATCTTGTGCAAAGTAGTATATAATCATGTGTAGTGATTTTGTGAAGACAAACAGAATATCCGCTAGAGTGGCGCAGTTGGTAGCGCAATTGATTCGTAATCAATAGGTCGTGGGTTCGAGTCCCATCTCTAGCTCCAAAACCGCTTGAAACCTAGGTTTCAGGCGGTTTTTGTTATTTCTGTCAAAAGTGTTTGACCTATTGATTTTTCAGTAAAAAATCTATCAATCAAGAGGTCTGAATGATGGCAAGAATCAAGATGAAAATGAACACATCCGAAACAACTTTGAACAAAGCCTTTAAAGAATTTATCATCTCCAAAACAGCAGAAGGCTTAAAAGAAGAAACCATAAAATCCTACAATCGCCACTTTATCACTGTCGGAAAGTATTTGAATTTGGAGTGAAATTCTCTGAATTATCCAAAAGCGATCTGGAAATGATGGTTGTTTCGATGCGCAAAGCGGATTTAGCGCAAAATACGATCAGCAGTTATATCCGCACAATGAATGTATTTTTTCACTGGTGCAGCGGCGAAGGTTATACCAATTTGACACTTCCAAAAGTAAAGGATGTCGAAACGGTCAAGGAAACATACACCGATGAAGAACTTGAATTGCTCCTGCGCCTCCCTGCGGCTGATTGTTCATTCTGTGAGTATCGCAGTTGGGTGATTATCAATTTTCTTTTGAACAGCGGCTGTCGTGCCGCTACAGTGCGCAATATTCAAAATCGTGATGTCAGCCTCGCGGACAGTCGCGTGATTTTCAGACACACAAAGAATGGAAAGATACAGGTCATTCCGCTTTGTTCGCGGATGGTGAATGTTTTAAGGGGTTATATGGCTGTCAGAGGCGGCGAAGCAGAAGATTATCTATTCTGCGACCAATATGGTGGGATGCTTACTCATAACGCCCTGCGCTTGGCAATAGCGCGATACAACAGAAACAGAGGCGTAAACAAAACAGGCATCCATCTATTTCGCCATACCTTCGCACGCAAATATCTTGTCGATTGCGGAGGTAACGCTTTCACGCTCCAAAAGTTATTAGGTCATTCGACGCTGACGATGACTAAACGCTACTGTGCGATATTTGACGCGGATATAGCAAAGAACTATGACCGCGTTTCGCCTTTGGCTCAGATGTATCATCCAAAAGAGAAGATAAAGAAACAAAG
The DNA here is from genome assembly GCA_946406145.1 of uncultured Clostridia bacterium. Taxonomy (GTDB): domain Bacteria; phylum Bacillota; class Clostridia; order Oscillospirales; family Acutalibacteraceae; genus Ruminococcoides. The sequence continues at coordinate 3,576 of CAMJJL010000050.1, forward strand.
TAGAGCATCCTGAAACATAATCGAACATTTTTGAACATCTATCACACATCTATTAACATAATCGAACATCTATAAAACAAATGGGAACATCTTTTCAGGTGTTCCCATCATCTTTATACAAATCCATTGATTTTTGAAGGAATTTCCGCATTTCTTCAACTACCGGCGCAGGACTGACAATCTTTATTGAATGTCCGAAAGTTGCTACCCACGCGAAGAAAGGAGGGCTGATATCAACGGGATAAGTAAAGGTGAAATGTTCGCTGTCGTCAGCCATCATCATAATGTCCTTGCCGAATTGGTCTATTACATTCGGAGCGATATGATTATGACAGCGGAATTTGACATTATAAACCTTTCCGGTTGAATACATATCAAACACCTTTGCCTTTTGGTGTGTAAGGCTCTTGGTGCTGAATTGGTCGTGTCCCTCTCGTGTATCGTGTAGCGGTTCCGATATAGCCTCCATCCTATCTACACGATAAAAGAGCATCTTCTTTCCGTTATAGGCGTAAAGATACAGATTTCCGCTACTCCAATAGAGAGCAAAGGGGCTTACTATGACCTTTTCACCTTTTTTGGTGTATGATTTCGGATTGCGTCTGTCGGCGGTGTAGCGGAAGTATTTAAACTCAATTTTGCGGTTAGCGGTGATAGCCTCGTAGATGCGGTCAGCCTGCTTTACTACTCCGTCGTTCTTGCTTCGTATGCGGTCATATACATAGGCTTGGCGAATAAGGTTAAGCCGTCTGCCGTTGCCGAAATTCTTTGTGATTTTCTCTGTCAGGCGTTTGGCTTCGGTCTGTGTGATGAATTTGGAGGCTTGGACGCTATCGACAATCAAACGCAGTTCGTAGGCTTCAAACGGAGGATTGTGTAATAGCCATCCCTTTGACTTTTCATCATACGAAATATCAATATCAAATTCATCGCCCTGTAAAGCGTGGAGGTCGTTATATACAGTTTTGATACTGGCGTTTTCAAACTGTTTGTTTTTATAATGCTTTATAATATCTTCCACTTTAACAGGGTGCGTTTTGTCGGCGTTCGCATAGAGGTAATCACGCAGAGTAAAAAGCCTTACCGCGATGCTTCTTCCGTTGTTTCTATTCATCGTCTGTCCTCCGCTATCCGCTACAATTTTCTTCATTATAGCATACCAAAAGAAAGAAAAAAAGAGCAGATTTGTGGAGGTCAGGGATTGAAAAACTAATAAGGCTATGGTATTATTGAATTGTCACACAGAATCGAATATTGTTTTACCTAAAATAGGTGGGTTTTTGTCATCTGGCAAAAACGCATCTCTATTTCTCATCTATTTTAGGTTGTGAAGATTTTGTGTGACAACAAATCGGAGTTATGCGTTTTTCGGTGTGTAACTTCGGTTTGAGGTTACACACTTTTTATTTATGCGGTCATTGCGAGGCACATTTATGTGCCGTGGCAATCCCACAAAAAGCAAATCATGTTCAGGAGGAAAAACCATGAAAAAAGCATTATCAATCATTTTAGCCTTATCCGTATTGATTACTATGCTTGTAATTTTGCCAATTACCGCAGAGGCAAAAAAATCAGGTGACTATGTGTATTCAGTCGCTGACGGAAAAGCTATGATAACTGGTTACACAGGGACTGCAAGTAAACTTGAAATCCCATCCAAAATAGATGGTATTCCTGTTACAAGTATTGGAAGTGAAGCGTTCAAAGAAAATCGCTCTATTACAAATATAGCATTGCCGGATTCTGTTGAGTACATCGGAGAAAACGCTTTTATGGGTTGTAGCTCTCTTGCAACTATCACAATACCGGATTCAGTAGTAAGTGTTAGAAAAAATGCGTTTAGCGGAAATCCATGGCTTAATAATCAGCCTGAAGGTGTAGTCTACGCTGGTAGAGTAGCATATTCAGTAAACGGCTCTTGTCCTGCTCAGTTAGTATTGAAGAGTGGAACAACAGAAATTGCAGATTATGCCTTTTTTAATTGTGTAAACATAACAAGTGTTATCATCCCCGATTCTGTTACTCGTATTGGAGATTATTCTTTTTGGAAGTGTACGTCTTTGGAAAAGATTACTATCCCGAATTCTGTAACATCTATTGGAACATGGCCTTTCTGGGACTGTAAAAAGCTCGAAAGCGCTACTATAGGCAGTTCAGCTCAAGTGATTGGGTGTTATGTGTTTTGGTATTGTGTTTCTCTGGAGAGCGTTACTATATTAAATCCTAACGCAAAAATCCAAGGGTTTTCAGATTGCAGTTCTTTAGAGACAATATACGGCTATCGCGGTTCGACAGCGGAAACTTATGCGAATATGAACAACCTTCATTTCATTCCTCTGGACGGCGAACCTTCTACTCCGGCGACTCCGGACTCTCCCGTTCCGACTGAAGCTTCCACTGAGGCTCCCTCCACTCCGTCCACCTACAGAGAAATCTTCGGCGATATCGACGGCGACGGGGATATCACCATAGTTGATACAACATTCTTACAAAGATATACAGTCGGCTTGCCGACTCCCTATCCCATCGGCGAAAAGATTAAATAATACAATAAAGCGGAGCAGTCGTTTTCAATGCGACTGCTCCTTTTCTTACCCTTCCAACAGACCAATATACTTATAAGCCGTAGTCCTGCTCAAATTGCAGATTCTCGCTAACTCTGACAGATTCATCTTGCCGGACTTGTACGATGGATAATGACGCAGGAAGGACGCAGGGATATCATCAACGGTCACTTGCGGTCTGCCGATCTTGCGCCTTTTGCTCCGGCGTTTGCCATCCCTGAACGCACTCTATCGCGGATGATACGCAGTTCCAGTTCCGCAAACACGCCGCTTATCTGAATAAAGGCGTTTGTCATCGGGTCAATCTGTCCGCTTGAACAATCAACACATATATCCGTAAATCATAACTTGTTCCTTTCTCCCTCTGCGTGCTGCGCAAAGCACGCAGAGGGTTTCGTCTGTTTAGAAAAGGTCTTCCGGGTATGCTATATGCTTGATTACCTTTTCCATCGCTGTGTGCGGAAAGACCGTCTTGCTTTCAAAGGCGGTACCGGTCTAACTAAAGCGTTGTCCCGATGAACAGGATCATCAAACCCGATATCACAGACGCGGTCATCCGCTCACCTCTCCTCCCGATAAGAGATACCCTGTCAAACAAGTGATTTGCGTTCGATGGTTAGTTGTAGTTAACCATATTGTGTCACAAGTCTTTCCCAAACGCAATAGCGCATGATCACTCTGTGATAAACCGCAATTGGTTGCCTAATGCTACTTTACGAAAAAGGAGACCGATAAGATTGTCGCGTTTTTATTGCAAATTCATATTCGTATTCTGTCTTTTTTTGCGGATATATGTTTACATTTGTTGACTTTTATGGTATATTAATATAGATTTTGTATGCTTATATGAAGCATCTTTGGGTTAAGGAGGATATCTATGTTCAAAAAAAGCGTATCTCTTTTGTTGGCGCTGACCATGATCGCCGCTGTCTTCACGGTGATCCCGGCGTCTGCTGCCGAGACCGACGCCGGCTCTGCCGATGAATTATCGGTCACGGGCGTTGTTCCCACAGGCAATGATAACGAAACACCGACCGTGGCTGCTCCGACCGAAGCGGAAACCACTGCCGAATCGAAGCGGACGGGAGTTATCTACAACGACGATCATACGGGTTATTGGTCCTATGAAATTGACCTTGCGGCAGGCGCTGTCACGATCACCGGCGGCACCGATCTTGTCGGCGGCCTCGTCATCCCCTCCGAGATCGAGGGATATCCCGTTACAGCGATCGCGCCCTCTGCGCTGGACTGCGAGGAGATCTCATCCGTTACTGTTCCGGATTCCGTGACTGCCATCGGAGAACATGCGCTGGGTTATCACTTTGCCTTAGGCGAATACATCATCAAAGAACCGGATTGTATCATCAAGGGCAGCGAGATGAGCGCCGCCGCAGCGTACGCCGATGAAAACGGTTTTTCCTTTGTCGACGTCAACGCGGATTCTTATCCTCATATCACCTCTATCGAAAACACCGAAAAAGGCGCTAAGATCAAATGGAGTTCCTTCCCCGGCGCTGAATCCTATCGTGTTTACTACAAGAACGCAAACGGCAACTGGGTACGTATGACGACGACCAAAAGCCGTGAATATACCGACACCTCTGTCAAAGGCGGCGAGGAGCGGCTTTACACCGTCCGTGCGCTCAAGGGCAAGGATACCTTTGTCTCCGATCACAGCCACAGGGGCTGGAGCAACCTGTTCATCGCAGCGCCGACCGTAACGCTCAGCAATGACGAGGACGGCGTGATGATCAAGTGGAACGCCTGCAAGGGCGCTGTGCGCTATCGCGTCTATTATTACGGCGATAAGGGCTGGACAAGAATGGCGGAGACCACCGATACCTCCTTCCTCGATACCGACGTTCGTTCGGGCAATTCCTACACCTACACCGTCCGCTGTATCACTGCCGACAGCAAGGGCTTTACCAGCGACTATCGCGCCGGAAAGAAGCTGCGCTATGTCGCGGCGCCGCGTATCACCTCCTTTGAGAATACGCTAAACGGCGTCAAGATCAAGTGGAAGGCGTCAAAGGGCGCGGATCTCTACCGCGTTTACTGCAAGAACAAGGACGGCAACGGCTGGACGCGTCTTGCCACTCAGCGTCAGACCGAATATGTCGACACCTCCGCCAAGCCGGGCGAAAAGCGTATCTATACGGTTCGCTGCCTGAATAACCAAGAGGATTTTGTGTCCGACTTTGTCAGCAAGGGCTTTACCACCACCTTCATTGCGGCGCCGACCGTTACGCTCAGCAACGACGAGAACGGCGTGATGATCAAGTGGAACGCCTGCAAGGGCGCTGTGCGCTATCGCATCTATTATTACGGCGATAAGGGCTGGACAAGAATGGCGGAGACCACTGATACCTCCTATCTCGATACCGACGTTCGTTCGGGCAACTCCTACACCTACACCGTCCGCTGTATCACTGCCGACAGCAAGGGCTTTACCAGCGACTATCGCGCCGGAAAGAAGCTCCGCTATGTCGCGGCGCCGCGTATCACCTCCTTTGAGAATGGTGAAAACGGCGTTAAGATCAAGTGGAAAGCGTCAAAGGGCGCGGACTTCTACCGCATTTATTATAAGAAAAAAGCCAGTGACAGTTGGACGCGCCTTGCCTCCAAATATCTGACCGAATATGTCGATACCTCCGTCAAAGACGGTGAAACACGCATCTATACGATCCGCTGTCTGAACGAAAATGAGGATTTCGTATCCGATTATGTCGGCAAGGGCTTTACCAACACCTTCTACGCTCCCCCCACGATCAGCAAGGTGACCGCAAAGGACGGCAATAATCTGGTAGAATGGAAATCCCGTGACGGCGTCGCGGCTTACCGCCTCTATCGCAAGACGCTCGGCGGCTCGTGGAGCAGGCTGTTCGATTCCGTTACCGACGCGTCTTATCAGGATCAGGTCGAGAATAACAAGATCTATGCCTATACGCTCCGCTATCTGGACGGCGAGGGAGAGCTGATCAGCGATTACCTCGATGACGTCAAGTATTATAAGAACGGTAAGGCTGTCGACGGCAAGACCGAGTACAACGGCAAGACCTACTACTTTGACAACGGCTACCTGCGCTCCGGTCTGCAGCGCATCAACGGCAAGCTGTACTATTACAACGCAAACGGCTCCATCAGTAAGGATACCCTCGTCAAGAGCGGCTCCGATTATTACTATGCCGACAAGAACGGCGTTTGCTGTGAGACAGAGGAGATCCGCCTTGCCGCGGAGTTCATGTACAAATACTGCAAGGGCGACACCCTGAAGGCAAAGATGAAATACGGCTTTATGTATCTGGCGGACAACTTCCCGTATCATCGCTACTATGATCCGCCTGTTTCAGCCTTGGATATGCCGAGAATGGCGACCACCTGCTTCAAGAACCGCAACGCGAACTGCTATCGTTACGCCGCGGCATTCTGCTGCCTCGCCCGTATCGCCGGCTACCGCGCACGCGTTGCCATCGGCACCACCGGCGGTCTGCCTCACGGCTGGACAGAGGTCTATGTTGACGGCAGATGGCTGATCTGCGATCCCGACGCGAATCTTCCGCAGTACGGCAACGCCGATTATGCCGCCTACATGATGACCTATCATTTCTGGCAGCTGAGCAAGAGCTTCTCCTCCGAGCTGACGATCGAAAACGGCAAGGCTGTTTGGAAATAATCATATTCACAGGTGACCGACCCGATCACCTGTCCCCCTTCGTCGGGATATCAAACTCACCTGACGAGACCATACCCGGGCGGTCTGCGCGGACACCGCGAAGATCGCCTGTAAGGAAAGACTGCTTTTTATGGTATTTAGCTCTCTGACATTTTTATGTGTGTTCCTGCCGGCGGTGTTGCTGATCTACTCGCTGGTACCGAACCTGAAATTCCGCAACGGGCTGTTGATCGTTGCCAGTCTGGTGTTTTACGCCTACGGCGAGCCGATCTATGTACTGCTGATGATCTTCAGCTCCGTGCTCAACTACATATGCGCGCGGCTGGTGAGAACCGAAAAGAACGGTAAAAACAAGGCCGTACTGATCATCGCCGTCATCCTCAATCTCGGCATGCTGGGCGTTTTCAAGTATACCGGCTTTCTGGTAGAAACCGTCAACGGCATCTTCTCGCTGTCGATCCCGGTGCCGCAGATCGCGCTGCCGGTAGGTATCTCGTTCTTCACCTTTCAGGCGCTGTCCTATGTGATCGATGTGTACCGCGGTGACGCCGTGGCGCAAAAGAACTATTTCAACGTTCTGCTGTACATCTCCTTCTTCCCACAGCTGATCGCAGGCCCCATCGTCAAGTACCGCGATATCGATCAACAGATCATGAACCGTTCGCAAAGCGTGGAGAAGATCGCGCGCGGACTGCGCAGATTTGTCTGCGGTCTGGCGAAAAAGGTGCTCATCGCCAACACCATGGGACAGACGGCGGATATCATCTTTTCGTCCGATATGAGTGCGGTCTCGCTCCCCGTCGCATGGCTGGGCGCGATCGCGTATCTGTTCCAGATCTACTATGACTTCTGCGGCTATTCCGATATGGCGATCGGACTGGGACTGATGTTCGGCTTTGAGTTTAAAGAAAACTTTATGTATCCCTACGGCGCCGCGAATATCCGGGATTTCTGGCGCAGATGGCATATCTCGCTGTCAACATGGTTCAAGGAATATCTGTATATACCGCTGGGCGGCAACCGCAAGGGCAAGGCGCGCACCTATCTCAATAAGATGCTCGTCTTTTTCTGCACGGGATTGTGGCACGGCGCGAGCTGGACCTTTGTGCTGTGGGGTATCTACCACGGTCTGTTCCTGCTCTTTGAGGGGATCGTGCCCGCCGTCAAAAGGCTCCCTCGCGTGATCGCCCACATCTATACGCTCTTGGTGGTCACGGTCGGCTTTGTGCTGTTCCGTGCCGACACCATCGAACAGGGCTTTGCGATGATCGGAAAAATGTTCGCGGGCTTTCACTTTACCGACAGCTCATGGAGTCTTGCGCTGTCACAGCTGACGCCGTGGTTCATTGTGATGCTGGTCGCGGCGATCATCGGCTGTGCGCCGATCAGACCGCTGGCGGACAAGATCCGCATGAACCTTTACGGCGAGGGTGAGCTGACCACCAAGTGGAGAGTCGTACAGATCGCGCTGTATGTGTCGGCGTTCGTGCTCCTGTTCTGGTGCATGATCCGCCTCTCCGCGACCTCGTACAACCCCTTTATCTACTTTAGATTCTGAAAGGCGGCGTTAGGATGAAAAAGATATTACCGCTGCTTTTTGTGATCCTGTGCATGGGGATGTGCATGATCCCCTCGCTGGGGATGATCGTTGCGCCTACGAATGTAACGATCGGTAACGAACGCAAAACGCCCCTGCCCTCTTTCCAAAACGAGGACGGCAGCTTCAACAGCGAGTATCTCCCTCAAATGGGCAATTATTTTGAAAAGCATTTTGCTTTGCGGCCGAGGATGATCGATACGGACGCTCGTGTGCAGTCAAGGCTGTTCGGCGTATCCAACCTCGATACCGTGACGGTCGGCAAGGATGATTGGCTGTACTATTCCTCTACCCTCGACAACTACCTCGGGAGGAACACCCTCTCTCAGCATGAGATCAACGGGATCGTACACAATCTGGAACTGGTACAGGAATATGTCGAGTCGCAGGGCTCCAAGTTCCTCTTTACCGTTGCGCCCAATAAAAATACACTCTATCCCTTCGGCATGCCGTATTATTACGGCAAAGCGGCGTCGGATGCGCATGACCGCGACCTGCTGACCACAGCGCTCCAAAGCAGCAGTGTCCGCTATCTGGATCTGTTTGAATTGTTCCGCTCACAGGATGAGGTCTTGTACTTGAAGCAGGATTCCCACTGGAACAACAAGGGCGCTTTGATGGTCTATCACGCGGCGCTTGACGCGCTGGGCAAGCCACATGATGATTACAGTGACGTCGAAGAAAAACGTGTCAAAGATCACGAGGGCGATCTTGCCCATATGCTGTACCCTGCGTCACAGCTGACGGAGTACGATTATCACTACGCTATCAACGAGACCTACTCCTATGTAACGCCGACAAAATCGGTAGAGGACATACTCATCACCACCGAAAATCCCTCCGCGAGCGGATCGCTCTACATGTACCGCGATTCCTTCGGCAACTCACTGCTGCCTTTCTTTGCGAACGCCTACAAAAACGCTACCTTCACCAAGTCAAAGCCGATCAATGTGGCGCTGGATAATAGGAACGGGTTGGCGGATACGGTCGTCTTTGAGATCGTGGAGCGCAACGTATCATGGTTTTTGGAGACGCCGCCCGTGATCCCGTCACCCAAGCGCGTGCTGAATATCGGTGAAACGACGGAGGGCACGGCACAGGTGAGCGCCGGCATACTGGAGGCAAACACACAGTTCATCGCGCTGAACGCGACAGTAGACAGCAATCTGTGCAAGGATGACGCCGCCGTGTATATGCGTGTGAAAACACCCGAGGGCAAGTCCGACGACTATGAGGCATTCACGCAATTATGTGAGGAGGACGGCGACAGCTACGTCGTCTATCTCCCGGCGGCGGATTATGCCGGCCGTGAGCTGGAGGTCGATTTGATCGTCGGCAGCGGCGACAGCTTTACTAAGGTTTATCATACTTCGGTAGACAATACTAATCTCTGATTCGTATGACGATATCAGTATAAAAAGGAGAAGCCATTATGCAACATAAAAAATCATTTTTGAAGGTTACGGCACTGCTGGCGGCAGTATGCCTGCTCATGGGGCTCTTAGTCGCATGCAGCGGCGAGGAGGTCAAGCTGGAGATCAACGATATGGGCACCAAGACCGAGGTCACGACCTCTGCCGGCAAGACCGTCAAGCAGGCGCTCGAGACCGCTCAGATCGAGCTCGGCGAGAAGGATGAGACCGATCCTGCGCTCGACACCAAAATCACCGCCGATACCAAGGAGATCCTCGTCAAGCGCTATGCGAAGGTCACCGTCGTCTACGGCGAGGAGAAGAAGGAGGTCGAGCTGGTCGGCGGTACGGTAGCCGACGCGGTCGAAAAGGCGGCGCTCAAAACAGAGGACAACGTCACACCCGATCTTCCCCTGACCGACTATCTCAAGGACGGCATGACCATCACCCTCTCCAAGGGCATGAAGGTCAAGCTGACTGTCGACTCAAAGACCGATGACTTTGTCACCAAAGCCGCTACCGTCAAGGATTTCCTGGCGGAGCAGAAGGTCAAGCTCGGTGAGGATGACGAGGTCAGCGAAAAGCTCGACGCCGCGATCAAGGACGGTATGGAGATTGTCGTCAAGCGCGTGACGTACAAAGAGGAGACCAAGACCGAGGAGGTCGACTATAAGACTGAGGAAAAGTACAGCGATTCACTCGCATCAGGCTCCAGCGAGGTCACGCAGGAGGGCGTCAAGGGTGAGAAGGAAGTCACCTATAAGGTCAAGTATATCGACGGCAAAGAGGACAGCCGCGAAAGCATCAATGAGAAGGTAACGAAGGAGCCTGTCAACAAGATCGTCACCTACGGTTCGGCTTCCAACGATTCCGGCAGCAATGATTCCGGCAGCAATGATTCCGGTTCCGGCGGTTCCGGCTCCGGCGGCAGTGATTCCGGCTCGGGTTCACAGGGCGGTGTATATGAAGTCTCCAGAACCAATAACCCCGATTGCGACGGTTCCGGTCACGGCTATTATCATATCGTATACTCCGATGGCTCCACCAAGGATATCGATTATTGATAACCATATCATGAAAAATCCCCCTTACGGCAGTTCAGGCTCCGTAAGGGGTTCTTTGTTGTCCGTATTCTGTTATGGGGTAATATCCATTTGATGATACAATACGGCTCTGGTTGATTGACAGAAATCAAAACTCTGCTATAATGGAATCAACGAACGACAGGGAACCGCCCGAGCCATAGCCCCTGTGAACCATGTGAATGCCGTACACGGCGATCTCATACTAAGTATCAAATCATATCAATGAGGTGACACAGATGAACCGACCGCTATTCTCAGGATACAGATCCATGTATTCCTCCGACAGAAATCATCCGACCGTCATCAGGATCCGCATCCGCATGCGCGATCTGATCGATCCCGACTGCATGCGGTACGCGGTAGACACGACGATGGAGCGCTACCCGTATTTTTGCGTCGAGCTGCATAACGGCGAGGATAACAAATGGGAGTATATCGACAACAAGCGACCTGTTGTCATCACCAATTCGCTCAGCGGCGTTGAGCTGAATTCAGAGGCGTCCAACTATCATTTGATCTCGTTCTCATGGAAGGACAACTGGATCATCCTCGATGTTTCACACGCCTTGACCGACGGCACGGGCGCGTATGAGGTCATTCGCACGTTCCTGTATTATTACTGCTCACAGCGCTATCAGGTGACGATCTCCGATCAGGGCGTACGCCTTGCCGGTGATGTGATCACACAGGAGGAATGGGATGATCCGATGGAGAAGGCGACCGATCTGCCGACCCCGCCGCGTCCCGACATGCCCGCCACGATCAATCCCGTCACCGCCGCCCATCTGGAGGATGACACCGAACGGACGGTCTACAATATCTCCATCGATGAAAAGGAATTCATGCGGTTCAATATCGAGAACGACGGCAGCCCGGCGACGATGATCGCGCTGCTGTTCAGCCGCGCCGTCGCACGGCTCTATCCCGACCGAGAGGACGTCATCCGCGTGACCCTCGCGTTGAATCAGCGCGGCGCGCTGGGCACGCCCCGGGCGCATCAAAGCCTTGTCGGCGGTGTGTTCCTTGAGTACAAGGACGCGCTCAAGGACTGGCCGATCGAGCGACAGGCGACCGCCTACCGCGGCATGGTGTTCGTCCAGACGATCAAAGAGACTGTTTTGGCGGGCGTCGCCTCGATGAGAGGGATCAATCAAATGCTGATGTCAAAGACGACCGATCAGGAACGTCTCGCGATCACCAACGCGATCAGCGGCATGACCGACCGCATCACCACCGCTACCATCAGCTATACCGGCAAGGCCGGCTTCAGGGATTCGGAGGAGTATATCCGCGACTTCCGCGGATGGACGAGCGGTGCCGGAAAGACCCTGCTGATCGAGGTATCGGCTGTGGGCGGCAGATTCATGATCGACTTTTTGCAGCCTTTCTCCTCTCCCCTCTACGTCAACGCGTTCCTCAAGGAATTAGAGGATAACGGTATCAAATATGACCTGCAGGATGTGATGAAGCTCGAGCTGCCCAACGTGCGCTATCCGTGGACGGAGTAATGCCCAACGCCCGAGAGCTTCGATTCTTGTCTGCAACACAAAACCGCCTGCGATCTGCAAGCGGATAGAAAATCAGCGTGAATGGCAAATGTCATTCACGCTTTTTTGTAGATGATAAGGACGAACTCGATGGGGGTGGTGAGGGTGGTACGGCGCTCAAGCCGCTTCATCCCTTCGGACGGCGTATGATAGTAATACGGCGTCATCTGAAACAGCGCGTTGATATCCTCGTGGGTGCGCAGGGTGATCTCTCCCTGCACACGAATGCGTTCCATCGCGGTCAATCCCTCTGCCGACGGCTCCTTCTCATCATTGCGGTACGGTTGATCGTAGAGCGCTTCCTTGAGCCCATAGAGATGATCTCTGCCGGGGATCGCGGTCATGATCACGCCGTCCCGTGCGATCACACGCCGAAACTCCGCCGCATGGAAGGGCGCAAACAGATGGAACGCCGCCTTGACCGCACCGTCCGTGATCGGGATCGCGGCGATATTCGCGACGAAGAACTGCGAGGAGGTCTTGCGCTTTGCTGCCAGACGCACCATGTTCTTGCTCAGATCGAACCCGTAGAAGCGGCGGTCAAGTCGCTGTGCGGCATAGGCGGTATAGTACCCCTCGCCGCAGCAGATATCGAGCACCGTGTCGCCGTCATCGGTGTACTGCCGCAGACGATCCGTCACGGCATCCGCCAAGGGCGCGTAATATCCCTTGTTGAGGAAGTCGCGGCGTGAGAGCGCCATCTCCCTGTTATCGCCCATCCGCTCGCCGCTTTTGTGCGCCGAGAGCAGGTTGACGTAGCCTTCCTTTGCGATATCATAGCTGTGGCGGTTTGCGCACCGCCAAGTCCTGTTTTCACACGTGAGCGCCTGTCCGCAGACAGGACATTTCATGATCTCCATCTCTACTCTCCATACGTCATCTGTCATTCAGCTTTATTATACACCAAAACCGCCCGAATGCAAATGAGAATGTCATCATGTAAACTAAGTAGCAATAAAACACTTTAATATCTATTGTGGAGAATTCCGCATAACTGC
>CAMJJL010000051.1 GCA_946406145.1 uncultured Clostridia bacterium
CTCAAGGTGCTCGACGGCGCTACCAAATACGGCAAGTACTTCGCGCCGGCACTCGGCGGACTGCTCGACGCTTTCATCGAAAAGCCCGAGGAGAGAATTGAAAAGAAGCTGACCGAAATCAACGACAAGGTCGACAAGATTTTTGATAAGATCGACTCTTCCGAGGCTTCGATCAAAGCTGAGCTTACAAATGACCTCGGCGTCCAGAGCTTTTACAACACCTTCGTCAAGTTCAAATCACAGACCGAGACCATGAACAAAAAAATCAAGCAAATCTACGCAAGCAATCTCAGCAACGCAGACAAGGTTGCAAAAATCGGAAGCCTGACCGGTAAATACAACGAGTGGAGAACAAATTTTGAGGACATTCACGGTGAGCTTTACAACCTCATTAAAAAGCCCTCTCTCACAAAGAACGGCAACATTTTTGAGCTTACCTACAACCACTACACAAACTCCGTTATGTTCAGCGGCGAGGCACTTGACAAGTCAAAGCCCGTTTGTGACTACATAACCCAGGTTTATTCCGCTGGCTGCGCGACCCTCGTAGAGAGTCTTTCCGCACAGCTCTATTACAACAATCTCACCGAAGAAACAAAGAAAACAGTTAATACCGATATCGCAAGCTGTCTGTGCAAGAACACAGGCGATATTGAAAACGAAATCCAAAGAGTATCAGAACACCTTGTAAACAAGGACGATCCCAATAATACCGTAAAGGGTATGTGCGATAAAGCGTTTGATATTTCAAGAACGATTTTTGTAAACAAAGGCCACGACAACACGAATCTTAACAAAGTCCTCACCAGGCACGATCACACAGACAACCCCGACGCTGACGGCAATTTCAACGAACATATGGGACACAACTCGATGGTTAATTTCAATAATAAGCTCGACTACAGCGCAATCAAATTTGACAAAGTCCATGCGATCAATAACTACGCAAAGGAAAAGGGAATGACGATCCGAGAGCTGCTCAACAAGGCCGGATTTGATACCTCAAACCTTCCCAAAAACACAAACATGGTCACAAAATGGGCATTTAACGACAGCGTAACCCCGTTCTCGGTACTCGCTTATTACAACTACCAGAAGGCTTACTACAACGGCATCAATATCGATGCCAAGGGCGCAAATGAGCAGAAAATCCAGATTGTAGACTGCGGTATTAACGGCTGGAAGCAGCAGTGGTGGAACTACATGATAGGCGGCAACGCATGCGTATTTTGGAACCCGTAACATCGAATAATATGACAAACGCCGGAGCAAACGCTCCGGCGTTACAATTTGCAGAAAAGCCTAAAAAAGTCATTATGATGACAGCGGCAGAAGCCGCATTGATCTGTATCATCAACCTCGCGCGCCGTAAACATGAACCGAAATAATGTGTGATATCTCTAAACACAGGAACGTAAACAGTATTATTTACAACACTATGATTATCTGCTATGATAATATCAGATTTGAAACGCGGAGGGAACGCTGTGCATTTTGTGAAAGCAAAGGGAATCTTGTCCTCTCAAAACGGAATGAATCTTTACCGGGGCTGCACACACGGATGTATTTACTGCGATTCAAGAAGCAGCTGTTATCGGATGGATCACAAATTCGAAGACATCGAGGTCAAAGAAAATGCCCTTGAATTGCTGGAAGACGCGCTGCGCCGTAAGAGAAAACGCTGTATGATCGGGACAGGCTCCATGAGCGATCCCTACATTCCGGCAGAGCTTGAAACAGAATACACACGAAAAGCATTGTTGATCATCGAGAAATACGGCTGCGGCGTCGCGCTCCAAACCAAGTCCGACCGTGTGCTCAGAGATCTGGATATCCTCAAACGGATCAACGAAAAGACCAAAGCTGTTGTTCAAATGACGCTGACAACAGCAGATGAGAACTTATGCAAGATCATCGAGCCGAATGTCTGCTCGACGAAAAAGCGATTCGACGCGCTGAAAATCCTGCGCGATAACGGTATTCCTACCGTTGTGTGGCTGTGTCCGATCCTGCCCTATCTCAACGATACCCGCGAGAACATCGAGGCGATCCTTCAAATGTGTATAGAGGCTCAAGTGCGCGGCGTGATCTGCTTCGGAATGGGGCTGACATTGCGCGACGGCAGCCGTGAGTATTTTTATCGTCAGCTTGACAGGCATTTCCCCGGATTGAAGGAGCGCTATATCAGGGAGTTTGGAGACCGCTACGAGATTCCCAGTCCGCGCAATGATGAGCTGATGAGGCTGTTTCATCATTCCTGCGAGCAAAACGGTATCATGCACGATAACGACGAGACCTTCGCTTATCTGCATCGTTTCGAAGAAAAGGAGTCACAGCTCAGCTTGTGGGAGCTTTAGCGCAAATACTGACACTCAGAAGCAGCACAGACAAATCATAGAATCGGGCGAAGATGAATCCACTTCATCTTCGCCCGAAATATTATGCTGGAGAGTGCGCTCAAAAGTCGGGACGATCACAATGTATTTTTCATTGCATTCAGAACAGCTTCATATAACGCACGATGACCTTCCGCTGTCAAATGCTGACCGTCGACTTTGCTTGCCTCAGTGATATCCGAAGAAGCAAGAAAAGCGGTGCCGTATTTGTCAGACAGCGCTTTATACGCATCTTTCAACTCTCTGCTTACTGCGAGAGATCGCTCGTCATTGCCAAAATTCAATGCGGCTTCTCCAAGATAAAACGGAGAAATCAGCAGGATGTTTTCTGCGCTGACATCATCAAGGATCTTTGTCAGGCACTTCTCCAAGCCTACAGTGATCTCCTCAGCTGTTGCGTGAAAAACGCTTTTGCAGTCGTTGGTGCCCAGCATGATGACAGCCGCGTCAAGCGGTTGGTTTGCCTCCAATATCGCGGATAAAGAGTCGAGACCGTTTCTTCCGGGACAATCAGGATCATCAAATGCCGTTGTTCTGCCGATTAACCCTTCCTCAAGGATCAGCGCATCGTTACCGAGACTTTTTTGCAGTAACGAAGTCCAGCGGATCTCCTCCGGGTATCTGTCAAATCTTTCGGGGTTAAAGCCCCATGTATTGGAATCGCCGAAGACGAGAATTCTTTTCATCTGTTTCCTCCGTCATGTATTTGTATTCTATCACCATACATGATACGGCTCATCCTTAAACGCCTTCCAAAGAAGCTCGCGCGCTGTCTTTGAAGGATCAGAAGCACAAGCCCACTTATCCTTTTCTATCACCATCGTATCTCTTTGAGCTGTATTGTATTTCTTCCAGTCCGCGCCCTCGACGGTCGGAGATCCTGTCTTTGCAAAGCTGATCCATGCTTCCTGTGCTTTCGCAGCCACATCGGGATCAACTTCTCCGGCGTATTGATCTGACTCCGTATTATTGAAAATATAGGGCAGTTCAACAGCATGGACCGCGCTCTTATACATATCATCTCTGGTTGAAGGTACTTTCCAAAGATATACGTAGGTATCTCCTCCGGCGTTAGCGAACTTATCGGCAAAATCCAATATCTCGTATCGCCACAGCTCTGATACAAGCCCTGACTTGGCTAAGGCAGACTTAACCTTTTCGTCGCCTGCGTATTCCTCGGGAACGATGCTATCTTCATATCGGAGCAGCTCTTCGATCGCCGCTTTTCCGTCATTATCCGTCATATCGCGGGCTTCAGCGATCATACCGTCCATTTCATCTACCCAGGACTTGAATTTCTCCTGTGTGGTTTTTCCGTCAGAATCCTCTTTAAAGTAATTCCATTCATCATTATTGCTGCCGATGATCAACTGTATCCCGCTCTTTGCAGCATCCTCGATCGCTTTGTTGAAATCTTCGGGAATGATATCCCCGTCGGCAATCGCGTAACAACATTCGTCGGCTATCTTTTTCTCGGCGTCGAGTTTGATCCACTCATCTCCCGAGATCGCCATTAGCTCTTTCATGTTTTTGGCGCCGCTTGATTCCATGATGAACGCTGCGTATTGCTGCGCGTCTTCCCTGCTTCTGGACACAACCTGTCCGCTCTGGGCGATCGCTCTCTTGAACAGTCCTCTTGCCTTGGGCGAGATCGTCAAAGCGGTAGTGGACCATGCGCCTGCCGATTCACCGAATATGGTAACATTATCGGGATCTCCGCCGAATTCGCTTATATTCTTTTGTATCCACTGCAGCGCAGCGATATGATCACGAATTCCGAGGTTGATATCCGTGTATTCTTCTCCGCCTTCGACCTTTGAAAAATCCGCAAACGACATGAGCCCGAGACGATAATTACAGGTTACGATGATAACATCGTCGTGTGCCTTTGCAAAATTCTGTCCGTTATATACAGGATCTGTTGTTCCTCCCCATCCATAGGCTCCTCCGTGGAAGAACACCATGACGGGTTTTCGGTCTTCACTGCCGACGTTTCCTTCGTTCTCCCAGATGTTTAGCGTCAGACAGTCTTCGCTTTTCGGTGAATAGGACGCCGGCTCGGACGGCCACTCATACTGCAGCGCGGTGTATCCGAAATCGTAGCATTCGATCTCCCGATCACTCGGATCCGGAGCCTGAGGCGCTTTCCAGCGAAGCTCATTCACAGGAGGTTTTGCAAACGGGACACCTTTGAAGGATGTGACTCCGTCTGTGGACTTTCCCAGCATGACGCCGTTTTCACAGACAACCTTCGCCGGCTCGTTGCTCTTTGCGCTATCTTTCGCTCCGTTTGAAGAAGATGGGCTTTTGCATGCCGTAAGGATAATAAGACAAAGCGCAAGCATAGCAATCATCAGTCGTTTCAAATTCTTTTTCATAAGCTCACCACCATTCATTGATAGGTGTATTATACAACATTTTAAGCATATTGTCATTATATATTTCAAAAGATTATGGTGTTTCCGTAAAATCGAGAAAGCGATTTTCACGACTTCTCATTTTTCATATCGGCTTTATCAATTACTCTGCATATTTCTTTACTTCATACGTGTCGCTGTGATCCCGGATGGTATCGATCAACACAATATTGCCGTGCTCTTTCAGCTTGCTTACCTTGATAATAACGTCCAAGAATTGTATTTCAAAACATATCGTTTTTCAACAAACAAATAGACCTGCCGTACAACAAGTCTTTGTGTTCGAATCCCGACAAACAGAGAAAATACCTGAAAACAACTATGTTTCAAGCAACTGAAAATCACGCTCTTCAGACGACAAAAAGCCCGATAAAATCGGGCTTTTTGGAATATTATAAATTGTGTAATCGTATGATACCGTATATGATCCGAGCTACGCTGAACAAGCAAAAGCGTATTCTTGTTCTGTTTTATCCGGGTCTACACCGACTTTTTGCGGAGAGCCGATTCGCAAAAACGCTTTTATGCGGAGCTTTCGGGGTATTATGCGATTTTGCGGGCTATTCCTTATCCTTCACGACCTCGGCGTGGTTCCACTTCTTCATAGTGCGCATGGCAGCAAGGTGACTGAACAGAATATAAAGGAACACGATCAGTGAAACGATCAGCGCTTCCTTGACGCCGCAGGCATAGGCGAATTCTTCTGTAGGCGTGCTGATACGCAGAAGAGTGAATCGTGCAAGGAATGTGCCGGAGATCAAACCGATCACGCAAGCCGTTATGAATTGCAGCAGCGACTGTGTGAACCTGCTGCGTGATATCTCCGTGTGCTGAAAGCCTAACGTTCTGAGAACGCACAGCTCGCGTTTGTTGTCCTGGAGATTGGTGATAGCTGTATTGAGGACGATGATGAATCCGATCAGAACTCCGAAAGCGATCAGGATCCACGCAGCGAGATCATAGGTTGCATAGAGCTGATGGTTGATGTTGTAGAGAGCTTCGGTGAACACGGTATACAGATAGTCGTCGTGCTCCGTCAGGAAGGCAAGCAGCCGACGCCGCGGTTCGCCGTCAAATCGGCACAGCACGCTGTACAGCTCAGGCTTGCCCGTCCCGGAGACGTTTTCCTGCGTGATATACTGAGCGCGGTTGACGCACTGGTCGGTCATACCGCTGACGGTGAATCTGTTTGACGCGACAGTCAGGCTGTCGCCGACTTCGACGCCTCCCAGCGCATCCGCGAGGTGACGATCGACGATGATCGTGCCGCGCTCCGGCGCGAGGGATTCACCGTTCATGCTGTTGATACCTATCATCCTGTTTTCGGGAGCGATCGCATATACGGTCGTTTGCTCAGTGCCTTTGTCAGATGAAACAGCGATATCATATATCAGCACCTTTTCGGCTTCGCTCACGCCCTCTATCGCTTCTATCTCACTGAGCAGATCGTCCGATGGATCATTCTCGAAGAATATCTGACAGTCGTAACGTATCCTTTCATCAAAGGTTTGGTGAATCACATGGTTTTTTGAAGCGATGAAGGAGACTGAGGTGAAGATCATCATCACGGACGTTGAGACGCATATCGTGGAAAAGAGAAATCTGCCCTTGTTTCGAAAAAGAGAAGTAAGGTTGAATTTCAGCATCGGAGAGGCTTTGCTCAATAAGCGGTTCAAGAAAGCGGGGACGCTGATATCCGCCTGTACGGGGCGCGACATCGCTTCTTTCGGCGTTATGCGCTCGATCATTACCGTACCTATCAGCGTAGCCGTTACACACACTCCGAAGGTAGCGAGTGCTCCGACGGCAAATCCGCCGATATCCGGGAGATAGGTGAATTCAGGCAGTGGGAAGAAGCTCTTGAAATAGCCGCCGACATATCCCCGAACAGCAAGTCCGATCCCGCTGCCGAGGATGATACCGCCGAGCGCTACGCCCGCGGCGACAACGCAGAACATCCCGCGGACAGAAGCCTTGCCGATACCCAGAGCCATCAGTATCCCGATGTCTCTGCGGCTCTGCCTGATGATCATCGACATGAAAAGAAAAACGACGATAAGCACGATCCCGAAGAAGATAGCCGGCAGCATCGACATCATGGCGGACATAGGGTTGAGGTTGTTGTCGATCCTTTTTTTGACGGGTGATTGTCGGTAGGTATAACCGCTTTTTACAGCGGAGTCGCTCAGCGCAGCGCGAGCTTGCTCCAAAACTCTGTCAGCGTCAGCGTCATCTTCGAGATACAACAGAAATTGGTTGCAAAGGCGGTCGTAGCCCTCGCTGTCTCCGAGCTTTTTATAGGCGCGTTCAAGCTCGTCTTCCAAATCGGTGAAGACTCGCATTTCTTTTGCGGACTCTGAGAGCTTGCTCTCACCGCCGGCGATCTCATTTTCGACGGAGTTGAGCTGTGACTGTCCGTCGCTGAGCTTGCCTTCTATCTCGCTGATCCCATCGTCTATCTCGGCGATCCCGTCCTTGATATCGGTTATGCCCTCGTCTAACTCCACGCTTGCGTCTTTAAGTTCGGCGTAAGCGCTCCGGGCGGAGGCGATACCGTCGCTCAACTGTGTAAGCGTTCCGGGCAGATCGCTCTCGCCGATACCGTTCGCGCTCAGCTCTTTGATGACGGATCCTCTGCTCTTGCTCAGCGTATCGAGCGCTTCGTCTGTTTGTTCCAGCGCCTGAGTGTACAGCTGCTTCACGTCTTTGGCTGTCATCTGTTCAAGGGAGGCGCCCTCCGACAAACCGCGCAGCTCGTTTTCTGCGCTCAGGACACTGTTCAGCAGTTCTTTCGCGGAGCGGTCGGTCTCTATGCTTTTGAGCAGATCCAGAGTCTGCCGTATACTCGGCCTACGCGCCCGGTCTCGCAGCGCGGTCAGGCGGGACAATGCCGTCTGATACGCCGACTTGAGACTCGCCGCGTCAGTGACGCTCACGGCGCTGTACCGTCTGAGAACAGCATTAAGCTCGCTGTAGCCCGCATCGGTGGGGGAGAACGCCTCCGACGATGCGATCATAGCTTCGACCTTATGTGAACTGAGGTACGCGTAGTCGGCATCCATCTGCGCCTCAAAGTCATTAAGCGTCTTTTCCAGAAAGCCGATCGGCGCGGATAGATCATAGTGAAAGCCGATATTATCCATCTGATCAAGGTAGTCCGAGAGTTCCTCGGCGCCGCTGATCAGCTCTGACATTTTTGCGCTGTCAGGCAGATCGGACAGCAGACTGATAAGTCGCTGTACGCTGTAGGAGCGCAGTCTGTCCCCGGCGGACTTCAGCTCTTTTTCGGCTGCGTTGATCTCATCGAGACCTTCTTTTGCGCGGGTGAGCAGATCGAGCTTAGAGCTCAGCTCCTCAACGGTCGAAGCCGCCGTTTCATAAGCGGCGGCGAGCTCGGCCTTTTTTTCTTCCAACTCCTGTTCGGACGAGAGAAGCTCATCTTTCGTTTTGTTGAGCTCTTCGATCGCGCTCTCTGCTTCGACTGAGGAGCTGAGATATTCGTCGCGCATTTCGCTCAGCAGTTTTTTAGCCTGCATGAGCTGATCTTCTTTTTCATCCAGCAGCTTTTGCGCGGAATTTTTCTGCGCCGAAAGCTCGTCGGACTTCTCGTCCAGCTGTGCCTTGTTATCGCGATAGTCCTTCTCAAACTCTTCGGCGAGCAGGACGGCGGGGGCGTAGATATAGCCGAAATCATAGTTCAGACCCCACGCGTTATCGGAGACCTTCGCTGAGAGGGTCTCGGGACGCGAGATGACAGCGCTTACCGTGTAGTCGCGGTATTCGTCACGCACTCTGAACGATACCGTATCACCGGCGCTTATACCGTTGTTATCGGCAAAATTATACTCGATCAACACGCCGTCGCCGCCGTCCGACTCTGACCAACGGCAGAAGGTCTGCCTCTCGCTGTCGGTGTAGGAGAATACTCTTACGGAAAAGTAATCCTCGTCGGAGGTTTTCATCAGCGTATCGGCGAAAAGCCGGGTATCACAGCCTTGGACTCCGTCTATAGCGAGCAGGCTGTCCGCGTCGTCGGACGTGGTGATCTCGGTCGTGATACAGACGTCGGGATAGTGATATTTCTCCACGTAGTCGCGCAGAGATCTCTCAAGGGAGACGTATCCGCCGGACAGACCCCATGAGAGCGAAAAGCCGAGTGACGCGATCAGCGTGACCGATATCAACAGCTTGATATGCTTTTTTATAACTGCATGCAGCATAGTCTTCATCGGCTGTTACCATTCTATCTCGTTTGACGATAATATGTTTGTATTGGTTTCATCGGAAATGATCTTACCGTTTTTCATGCGTATGACTCTGTCGGCGATTTTCGCGATCTCAGCGTTATGGGTGACGATGATCATCGTCTTTGAGTACTCGCGCACTAAACGCTCAAGACATTTGAGCACCGTTTTGCCGGTCTCTGAGTCCAGTGCGCCGGTCGGTTCGTCACAGAGAAAAAACTTAGGATTTTTGGCGATGGCGCGCGCGATGGAAACACGCTGCTGCTGACCGCCGGAGAGCTGAGACGGATAACGCCGCATTTTGTCAGACAGTCCTACAAGACACAGAGCGTCCTCGGCTGCGCCGTGGCTTTCGGGGTCGGCAGTCAGCTTCACGTTCTCTATAGCTGTCAGCCCGGAGATGAGGTTGAAGGATTGAAAAACAAAGCCTACCGTATTTCGGCGGTACGCCGTCAGCTCTCTGTCGCTCATCCGACCGAGCTCGACGCCGTCGAAGCATACGGAGCCGCTGTCAAAGCGATCCATACCTCCGAGCATATTCAGCAGTGTGCTCTTTCCGCTGCCGGAGTTACCCAGCACCGCGACAAGCTGTGAACTACCTACTTCAAAGCTCAGGTGATCCAGCGCGCAGACGCGGCTGTTGCCGTCTCCGTAGTATTTGCAGAGTTCTTTGACTGTCAGGATGTATTCTGTATGTTTTTCCATAGAGGTCTCCGTATTTGAGAGGATATATCAATAGCCGATGACGATTCCCAGCGCGAGAAAGCCTATCACCAGCAGAAAGTTTACCGCAAACAGCGGCAGGCTCTTCTTCACCCATTTGAAGTACTCCATACCTATCATTGAGAGCGCGATAAGAAGGACGGGAGAGGTCGGGAACAGCACGTTGGTGTAGCCGTCCGCGAAGGTATATATCAGCACCATCATGCGGTCGCTCAGACCTAAGCTCACGGTCGAGAGCAGTCCCATGACGAGGATCGCCTTGGCAGTGGAAGAAGAGATGAAGAACTCCAGCACGAGCACGATCGCATAGATGATCAGCACGATCAGGAAGAGGCTTTTGCCCTTTGTCAACAGGTTGATCTGGTTGGCGATCGTCGGCATTATGTGACCCTCGTCGAAAACATATTTGATCGACGCCGACAGTCCGATGAAAACGATCGTCGGCAAAGCTCCGGTCAAACCCTTCAGAAAGCTCTTGAATACCGTTTTGGCGGAGGATGTGCAGAGGATCCCGGCGAGCAGTCCGAAGATCAGGAAGTAGGCGATGAGGATGACTACGGTGTAGCTTCTGAACGCCTCGACAGAGGAGCATACCGCAATCAGAATAAGACTGACGCTTAGGAATATCCCATAGATCACGCGCAGTTTCTTCTCACGAGAGGGCGACTTTTCCGCGACGCTGTCCCGAACGTTCACGGTAGCCTTGATCCTCAGATCGTGTTCATAGGTCAAGCTGTTCTCGGGGCTTTTGCCGAGCTTTCTGAGATAGAGGAAGATGAACGCCAGCAGGAGCATATACATCACGATGAAAATGATTATACGGAACCATATCTTATCCATCGGATTAGCTCCGATGATCTCTGAGGCGAGCAATACGGTAAAGGGATTGGTCACGGCGCTCGCGAAGCCGAAGCCGCAAGATACTATGCAGATCAGAAAGCCGGTGAAAGAATCATATCCTATCGCTAAGCACAGCATCGTGATGATCGGCAGCATGGTCAGCATTTCTTCAAACAGTCCGAGAAACGCTCCGAAGCACATGAACAGCAGTGAGATCAGCGCGACCATCAGCTTTCGTCTGCTTTTGAAGCGATCGGACACCGCGCTTACTATCGCGCCTATGCCTCCCGCGTCGTTCATCACCTGAAACGCCGCCGAGATCACCAGCAGAAACACAGACAGCATGATAAGAGTCACTCCGTCGGAGGAGCCGAAGACCAATATCGGCGCGAGGATCCCCTTCCAGACAGGGATGCCCTTTACGCCGTCGAGCGTATGATAGACGCTGTAATCGGTGCTGCCGTCGGCGTTCACGCCAAAGCTCCCCGCAGGGATGAAGTAGGTCAGTACGATCGAGACGATCAACAGCCCGAGCAGCAGCGCCGTCACCTGTATAAAGGTCTTTTTGGAGATATTGATCAGTGATTTTTCTTTATTCATCTGCGATTACGCTCCTCTCTGATTAAGTCGACGATCAGCGACCAGCGCGCGACCTGCTGTCTGTTTTCGGTCGGATAAAAATAGTATTGATCGTTATCGTGGTAGATCTCAAATTCCTTGCCGCAGGAGAATGCGAGAGCCGGTATCTTCTCGGTAGGTACGGTGAATTCCGTTTTGTCCGAGCGGTAGGTGAACGACTCTTTGGTCAGTGTGCAGACGCCGGTTTCTTTTCTGACGCGTCCGTTCTTGTCAGGGAACACCTTGACGTTTACCTCTGTTCTCAGCTCAAGATCGTCGAGCTGCGCCCGCTCCGTCTCTTTGATGCGGTCGTAATAGGCGGGGATGCTCCCGATCTCATCAGTAAATAGGTAGCTATCATCAAGATGATGTATCTTTCCGCAGGCGGTACAGTACAGGTCGCTTGCCTTCGACTGCGTTGTATACAGCGCTCCGCAGTCCGCGCAGCGGTACAGCATCTTCTCCAGTCCGCGCGCCTTGTCCTTCTGACGAAAACGGTTGACGGGATCCGCCGAGGCGTTATATGACAGCGTAGCTTCGATCACCCGCTCGATCTCGCCGACCGACATACGCTTCAGATCCTCTGGCGTCAAAACTCTTTCGACCGCGATCCGCACGTTGCCTCTGTAGAATTTTCCGCGCCATTTAGGATAGGTGAAGTATCCGCCCGTGATCTTTGCCAGCACCAGCGGATAGCCGAATTTCTTATACGCCGCGGCGGCACTCTCCACGATCTCGCCGGGGCGTCCGTCGATGCTGAGCCTGCCCTCGGGGAATACTACGACGGGATATCCGGCTCTGAGCGTCCGGAGCATTTTGACGGCAGCTGTGTCGGGATAAAACATCTTCTTGGGGATCATACCCGCTTTTTTTGACAGGTGTCTGAGCACAGGAGCGGATGTTATGTGGTGGTTGATGATATAGGCGGGCTTATAGTTCTTCATAAGCTCCGTCATATAGTAGAAGTCATAAAACGACACATGGTTGCACAGTACGACGAACGGCGGATCAAGTCCTTTCAGCTTTTCGCCGTCCACTACCAGCTTCTGGCTGTGCTTTCGCCAGAGAGCGATGAGCTTTATCGCGACGAAGTAAGCGGCTGAGTCGGGTGTACCGTCTTTTCCTCTGAAATATACCTTGTCGAGGAACAACCACAGAAGCACGAACAGAAGAGCCATCATCAGCAGTATTATCAGAATAAGAACCCACAGCGGAAGCGCGTTCATGATGAACGCCCTCGCGCCGGCTCCGATCAGGTTGGAGGTGACGATGGAGGGGATCACGCCCGTTGCAACCGTCAGGATATATCTGCGGTAGCGGATGTCGGTGCTGCTGCCGAAATAGCAGATCGCGCCGAAGGGGATTATCGGCGTTATGAACAGAAGATACATCAGCATCCATACCTTCTTTTCTTTGTTATCCAAGGCCATTTGCTCGATCTGTTCTTTTGATTCTCTCGATTTTTTTGTGTCAAAGCGGAATGTTCTCACAAGGATAAAGATGATGCTCGCGCCGAGACATACGCCGAGATCGCACAGGATCAGCGAGATATAGAAAGGATAGCTCAGACCGCTCGCTACCTGGATGAACTCAGCCGGTATAAATACGACGATCATTTGCAGCGCCTCAATCAGCGATACTGCCGCTCCTCCCGCGATGCCCTTGGAGGTCAGCAGCGCCTTGGCTCCCTCGACATCGTTTTTCAGCTGCAGGGTGAACAGAGGGATCAAGATATCTTTCAGAAAAAACGCGAACAGGAACAACACCCCCGCTAAGGAGAGCAGTAAAACGGCTTTTTCGATCCATCTCTTTTTCATAGCTCAGGCTCCTGTTCTTGAAATCAATTCATATAAACTCTTTCCGATCTGTCATAAGGATTCCGTCGGCTTTTTTTAGCGCTTAATAGGAAATCTGTATAGAATAATTATACAGATTATGCTTGTTATTTCAAGTGTTTCAGCAAAACAAAAGTGTTTTAATAAATATTTGTATTAACATATACCGTCGGTACAGAACGCCTGAACGTGACGCCTTGATAAGCAAAACGGGCATAGCTCTCAAGATCGAGAAATCCATGCCCGTTTTATTCAGGGAGTTTTTTCGTTAGTTCAGCCTAAGCTATCCGTGTTATAATTGTAGCTCTTGAAAGGAGGCAGATACTCGATGAAAAGAGTCAGCAATGAAACAAAGCAAATCATTATCAACCAATTCAACAACGGAATATCCGTTGCTTCGTTAACCGAAACAACCGGTATCCCACGAAGTACTATTTACGGATGGCTGAAAGCCTCTCATAATAAAAGTTCTTCAAAAAAGAAACCCGTCAACAAAAAGAGAATACTGGATCTCGAGAGTTCCGTTACACGATTAACGACTTTAGTCGAAATCCTTCAAAGGGTATTTGAAGTGGAGAGAATTCCGACAAATCTCAGGTTGGAAGAAATGGAGAAGATCTATGGGGATTATAACATACATAATCTTTGTGATGCTTTAATGGTACCGCGATCAACTTTTTACAACCACATCAAACGTAACAAAAGAACGCTTGCGTGGTATGCCATTCGACGTGAAGAACTCCGTGAACAGAATCGGAAAATCTATGATGATAACAGGCAGATCTTCGTTTCAAAGAAAATTGCTGCCGTTTTGAAATCACGTGGTGTCAGAGTAAGTGTAGAGATGGTAAGAGAACTCATGAAAGATATGGGATTGATCAGTATTAGAGAAGGAGCGAAAGATGATTACGATAAAGAAAGGAAGAAGTATAAGAATTATCTGAATCAGCAATTCAGTACTACAAAGCCAAATGAGGTTTGGGTCGGCGATGTAACATATTTCAGATTTAAAGAGAAGGATTATTATATCTGCGTAATCATCGATCTGTTCTCGCGGAAAGTTGTGGGGTATAAAGTCGGGATAAAAAACAGTACTCAGCTAACAAAAAGCACCTTCAAACTCGCATATAAGTCAAGACAGCCGACCGAACCGTTGATGTTTCATTCTGACAACGGAAGTAATTATCATTCAAAAGCTTATTGTGAGTATTTGAAGAGTCTGAATGTTAAGCAATCTTTTTCAAGAGCCCATGTTCCCTATGATAATTCAGTAATAGAGAGCTTCTTTGCGAACATGAAACGTGAAGAGCTTTACCGCACAAAATACAACTCAGAGAAAGAATTTCGATCGGCAGTTGATAATTACATTCAGTTTTATAATGAAAAAAGGCCGCATTCTAAAAACCACTACAAGACACCGGATGAGAAGGAAAAGGATTTTTACAGTAAGAATGATAAAAAGTCGGCTTAACAATCCGAGATTGAGGGGTTCAGATTCATTCGTTTTTTATGTTTTGAGGCTGTTTTTTTATTATTTAGAATACATGTCCGAATTTAAGAAAGCGATTTTATCTTCTGAAAACCGCATATATCCTGAACAAAACAAAGATACCTGTTGATGTCCGAATTTGCAGGGTTCGGTTATCAACAGGTACTTCATATGTGCTTGATGTACAAAAAAGATTTTTTTCGCATAAAAGCCGTACAGTTTTGAACCCTCGAACACCAAACCTGCCGGAGTTTTGAACCCACGAACAAAATCGATTCACTACCGATAGCACTTGCCTTTTCATTTATATAGTAACAAATCCATAAATAAAAGTCAACGACTTTTAAGCATCATTGTTTTTCAAAATCAACTCTGACTTTAATTCACTTTGAAAAGCAATGATCTTTTTTCTCTATTTGTTCTTGGGACAGAGACTGATCGATCTCCGTCCCATCTTTGAACACTACTCTAATTTTTTCTTTTGATAGAACGACAACACATGAAAGGATTTGCCGAATTAATATATTATCAAACATGAGTGGTTGATTCTGAAGATGATCTGTAACCCTTGATATTTCATTAAGTTTTGACTCAAACGGCGATTGAGGACATTCTCCTGATAAGTGTACAAGCTCTAGTTCCAATTCTCTTTTCTCCGCCATAAGATCTGTGATCTTTTTCTCTGCAAAGGCATTGGAGTTCATATCTGTTGAGAGCATACTCAGGATATTCTTAAATTCAGATTCGATTTCAGCTAATATAAGCGGTCCGGGCGGAGACGACTCAACCAGCTTAAATGACTTTTCAAGGACGTCTGTCGCTCCTTCAACTACAGACGCATATCGTGTATTTACGAAAATGCCTGCTATTCCTCCATGTCGATACCTAAGGAATAGACGTTGCCGTCCTTGTAATCATTTA
>CAMJJL010000052.1 GCA_946406145.1 uncultured Clostridia bacterium
GGGATCGCGATCCCATATCTGAACCCCGTCCAAGGACAGGACGGATTCAAATGCCTTAATAGTTTACCACAAACATCGTAAAAATGCAAGTGTTTTTTTACGGTCGACCATATAATTCTTATATAGAATAATATAAAGGCGATACAATGAGATCGTCACGGCAAATCCATATGCCTCGCAATGACAAACGGCTTAATCAATGCCTTTGCGGAGCTTCTCCCGGAATGTCAAAAAGCTCTCGGGCGGTTCGGCGAAAAACTCGATGTACTCGCCCGTGACAGGGTGGATGAAGCCGAGCTGACAGGCATGCAGACATTGACCGCCCAGTGCGGTGATCACCTTAGAGGGACCGTACACATCGTCGCCTGCGAGGGGGTGTCCGACGCTCGCAAGATGCACGCGGATCTGGTGCGTTCTGCCCGTTTCCAGACGGCACTCGATATAGGTGAAGCCGTTGTAGCGCTCGAGCACCTTGACATGCGTGACGGCGGGCTTTGAGTTGAGCTGTGTGACGCACATCTTTTTGCGGTCGATCTTATGCCTGCCGATGGGCGCGTCGATGGTGCGCTCATCCTCCTTGATGTTGCCGTAGCAGATGGCAAGATATTTGCGCGTGAAGCTGTGATCTTTGATCTGCTCACTCAGCCCCGTGTGGGCAATATCGGACTTTGCGACCGCGAGCAGACCGCTGGTGTTCTTATCGATACGGTGGACGATACCGGGGCGCAGCTCGCCGTTGATGCCGCTCAGATGATCGCCGCAGTGGTACATCAGCGCGTTGACGAGCGTGCCGCTGTCATTGCCGGGCGCCGGATGGACGACCATGCCCTTGGGCTTGTTGACGATCAGCAGGTGCTCGTCCTCATAGACGATATCGAGAGGAATGTCCTCGGGGGTGATATCGACGGGCTTGGGGTCGTCGATCAGCACCGTGATACGGTCGCCGTCGGCGAGCTTGTAATTCTTTTTGACCGCCATCTCCCCTACCGTGACCTTGCCGTCCTCGATCAATTTAGTCAGAGAGGAACGGCTGAGTCCTTCAACGGAGTCGGAGAGGAATTTGTCGAGTCGTTCACCGGCGTGTTCAGCCGATACGGTGAGATCAAGCCTGTTCATCTTGCGTTTTCTTCTTTTTGCCGTCCTTCAGAAAATCGGAGAAGAACAGCAGGTAGACGATCAGGCAGAT
Organism: uncultured Clostridia bacterium; assembly: GCA_946406145.1. Taxonomy (GTDB): domain Bacteria; phylum Bacillota; class Clostridia; order Oscillospirales; family Acutalibacteraceae; genus Ruminococcoides. The sequence goes on from CAMJJL010000052.1 coordinate 1,187, forward strand.
CGTACCGGCGGTGATGCAATAGTCGGCGAAGTTGCAGATCGGCGGAAAGAATGACAGACTGAGATAATCGACAACGTAGCCGAGAAAGATGCGCTCGAACAGGTTGCCCAGACCGCCGCCGATGATCAGCGCGGCGGCGACAGAGAATAATTTGCTCTTTTTATAATTCTTAAAAAGAAGTATAGCAAATACGATGATCACGATCGAGGTGGTGATCGCGAAAAACAGCGTACCGTCCTGGAACAGTCCGAACGCGACGCCGCGGTTCTCGGAATAGGTCAGGCTGAATACGCCCGGGATGACCGAGATAAAGCCCTGCGGCTTGACGTTCGCTTCGATCGCGGTACGGATACACTGCGACAGGATCGGCACGATCACGATGATCGCGATGTATACGATAAGCATGGTATCACATCCTAATGTAAAAAAGCATGTCACCTTACACAAAGAAAGCAACATTTATCAAGCCCCCTCTGACGAGGGGGCAAGCGGGCAATAGCTTTGGATAGAGTATAACAGTAATACCGCGGGGGAGAGATAACGCAGCACTACAGTAACACACCGCTTTCTGACTCAAGCCGGCACTGAAATCTCATTACTCACAGTATTGAGTCAAGCGTTGTATCGCTATTATATCGCTGCGTTATCTCTCCCCCAACCCCCTCGTCAGAGGGGGCGGTAAAAACGTTCATCGTCTGCAACAGACGGAATTATGCTTATAAGGTTGAGACGGAGCTACACAATGACAATCATGATTTGAGGATGGCGGCGCAGCGCGCGCAGAGGGTGGGATGCGCGGCGTCAGAGCCGACGGTGGTGGAATACGCCCAGCAGCGCTCGCATTTTTCGCCTTCCGCTTTGGCGACGGCTACTTCCAGTTCACCGGACAACGCGTTGTCCGCCTTTTCGAGCTTGACCTCGGACACAATGAATATGGATTTCAGCTCGGGGAGCACCTTCTCGATGAAGTCGTATTCTTCACCGCTCGCCTTGAGGGTCACGCAGGTCTCGAGAGAGGACTTGACGACCTTCTCCTTGATGACGACCTCAAGCGACTTTTTGACGGTATCGCGCAGCTCATGGATGCGATCCCACGCGGCGATAAAGTCATCGTCAACATCGATGGCGACGGTGGAGGGCATGCTGTTATACAGGACGTTCTCCGCGTCGTCAGCAGCACGGTGCGGCAGGTATCTCCAGATCTCGTCAGCGGTGTATGCCAGGATAGGAGTGAGCATACGGGTGAGAGAATCGAGGATGAGATACATCGCCGTCTGTGCGGCGCGGCGTTCCTTGGAATCCGCCTTTTCGGTATACAATCTGTCCTTGAGAACGTCGAGATAGAAGTTGGACATATCGACGACACAGAACTTGTGGATCGAATGATAGACCTGATGGAACTCGAACCTGTCATAAGCGTTCAGGCACTTGGTGATCAGCTCGTTGAGCTTGACGACCGCCCACTTGTCGATGGGCATGAGGTCGTTCGCGTCGACCATATCCTTTTCGGGATCGAAATCATTCAGGTTGCCGAGGATATAGCGCGCGGTGTTGCGGATCTTACGATACGCTTCGCTCATCTGCTTCAAGATATCGCGCGAGATACTGATATCGGACTGGTAGTCGGAGGACGCGACCCACAGACGGAGCACGTCGGCGCCGTACTGCTGAGTGACCTCCTGCGGACTGATACCGTTGCCCAGCGATTTACTCATCTTGCGGCGTTCCATATCGAGGATCATGCCGTGGGTCAGGACGGTACGATAGGGTGCGACGCCCTGTGTGGCGACGGAGGTGAGCAGGGAGCTCTGGAACCATCCGCGGTACTGGTCGTTACCCTCGAGATACAGATCGACGGGCGCGCCCAGATACGGACGACGCTTGCAGACAGCGCGCCATGAGGAGCCGCTGTCGAACCATACGTCCATGATGTCCTTTTCTTTATCGAAGGAGGCGGAGCCGCACTTTTCGCACTTGGTGCCCTCGGGCAGGATCTCGGACGCGTCCTTCTCGAGCCACGCGTTGGAGCCTTCCTTTGCGAACAGGTCGGCTACCGCGAGCATCGCTTCTTTGTTGACATAAGGCTCGCCGCAGTCCTTGCAGTAGAAGATCGGGATCGGCACGCCCCACTTGCGCTGACGGGAGATGCACCAATCCTTGCGGTCGCGTACCATCGCGGTGATGCGATCCTTGCCCCATGCAGGGATCCACTCGACGGTGTTGATCGCGTCAACAGCCTTGTCCTTGAAATCGTCCACGGAGCAGAACCACTGGTCGGTGGCGCGGAACAGGATCGGGGTCTTGCAGCGCCAGCAATGCGGATACTGGTGGATGATCTTCTTCAAAGCGAACAGAGAGCCTGTCTCATCGAGATACATGGCGATCTGCTTGTTCGCTTCATCGGTGGTGAGTCCGGCGAATCTGCCGGCTTCTTCGGTCAAAACACCGTCGCCGTTAACGGGACAAACGGTGGGGATATCGTAATTCTGGCAGACGTTAAAGTCGTCTACACCGTGTCCGGGAGCAGTATGGACACAGCCAGTACCGCTCTCAAGAGTAACGTGCTCACCGACGATCAACAGGGATTCGCGGTCAAGGAAGGGGTGCTGTGTCTTCATATACTCGAGCTCAGCGCCCTTGATGGTCGCCACGACCTCATAATCGGTCAGCTCCGCCTCCGCCATCGCGTTCTCATACAAATCGGTCGCCATGACGTAGTATTCGTCGCCGCATTTGATGACGGAATACTCATAGCGCGGTCCGACGCAGATCGCAAGGTTGGCAGGCAGCGTCCATGTGGTGGTCGTCCAAATGACAAAGAACACCTTGGAGGGATCGATACCCATTGCCTCGAACTTGCCGAGATCATCGGTCACACGGAATTTGACGTAAATAGAATGGCAGGGATCCTCCGCGTATTCGATCTCCGCTTCCGCGAGAGCCGTCTTACACTCGGGACACCAATATACGGGCTTGAGACCCTTGTAGATATAGCCTTTGTCCGCCATTTCGGCAAAGACCTTGATCTGCTCCGCCTCAAACTCGTGCTTTAAGGTGATGTAAGGATTGTCCCATTCTCCGATACAGCCCAGACGCTTGAACTGGCTGCGCTGGTCATCGATATAACCCGTGACGAACTCCTCGCAGAGCTTCCTTAATTCTAATACAGAAATATCAGCGGAAGAGCCGATACCTGCCTTGGCGCGCGCCTTGAGCTCGGTGGGCAGACCGTGGGTATCCCAACCGGGTACAAAGGGCGACTGGAAGCCCGCCATGTTCTTATATCGAACGATAAAGTCCTTTAAAATTTTGTTCAAAGCATGACCGAGGTGGATATCGCCGTTGGCGTAGGGAGGGCCGTCATGCAGTACATACTTGGGCTTGCCCTCGTTTTTCTCGATCAGCTTGTCATAGACCTTCTCCTCCTCCCAGCGCTCGAGCGTCTTGGGCTCAGCCTTGGGCAAACCGCCTCTCATGGGGAATTCGGTCTTGGGGAGATTCAGGGTCAGATTATAATCCTGGGACATCTTCACATACACTCCAAATTACTATTTTAATCGGTTGAGAGCACCATAGGAAAGGTGACGCAATCCAAAGCCTTCCCCTTGAGGGGAAGGTGGGCTTTTCGGTTCACAAGGAACCGAAAAGGTCGGATGAGGTGGAAACGCTCCCACCTCATAACATTTATTGATGACTCGGACAGGTTTCCACCTCATCCGTCACCTTAAAGGTGACACCTTCCCCTCAAGGGGAAGGCGGTAATATCACTCAATTATTCAACGTCATAGTTGTCGCCGAACTGCAGCTTATCGAACTTGTCATGTCTTTCGCGCTTCAATTCGGGACGGATCTTGACGTCTGCGTCGTCAGGCGCCTCGGGCTGAGCCTGGGGCTGCTCGGCAACCTCCTCGACGTCGTCGACAGGGGTCTTGATCATGTCTTCGACCGGCTCGAAGGGATACTTCTGATCGAGCTCCTCGCGCTTCGCCTTGACGTCCTCTTCCCTGGGCATTTCTTCCACCATGGCAAGGTGCTTTTTGTACAGCGCGATAATCTCAGAGCGGAGCTTGGCGGTCTCGGAATGGAGCGCCTCAAACTTATCCTTCTCACGCTCGGTAGCCATCTCCGCCTCGGTGAGGATCGCACGGCTCTTTCTCTCGGCGGACTTGATCAGATAATCCGCCCTGTCCTGTGCTTCCTTGATCTTGGTATCGCTGAGCTTTTGAGAGGTGAGCAAGGCGTTGCGGACAGTCTCCTCATCCTCGCGGTACTGCTCGATCTTGCCCGCCAGGATATCCATCTTGCGCAGGCAATCGTTCTTTTCTGCCAAGAGCTGCTCGACGGTATCGGTGACATCGTCGATGAATTCGTCTACGTCCGCTGCGTTATAACCGTTCTTGCCTGCACGACGGAAGCTGACCTCTCTGATTTCGTCAATTGTTAACATAGTAAACACTCCTATCCTTGGTTTCCATTTTTTGATCGGTTGAGATTGCATGTCGGCAACTGACCGCAATGACAATCCTTATCCCTTATCTGTAGTGCTTGACCGCGACACGTAGTTTTCCTTTTTTGGAGGTTCCGCGCAGCTCGGTCAAAACAAATTTACCGTATTTCCTGATCGTGACCGTCATCCCCTCTTTGAGGAAGGATGACACCTCTGTCTCGGTGACGTGATCAACCATCACCAGTTCGTTTTTGATCAGCCGCGCCGCCTTATCGCGCGACAGATGCGCGGCGGCAGCGACAAACGCGTCGATCCGCAATGAGGTGAGGGTGAACAGCAGCTCCTCGGTATCGTCGGGGATCGGCAGATCCGAGGTATCCGCATAGCCGACCCTGACCCCTACCCTGCCGATCTTATCGACGTCGGAGAGGAGAAAGGGCACGATGTCGTCGCGGACAAAGATCACCGTCCTGCCTTTGCCTGTCAATATATCTCCCAGTGTATCGCGGCGAATACCCATCGCCATCAGCGATCCTAAAAAATCCCTGTGCCACAGATCGTCCTGTTCACGATAGCAGAATTCCAGCGCCGTGATCGGGAAGCTGTCCTCCTCAGTCGACGCGCCCATCATCAGGCGAACCGCTTCGGGATAGCCGCCGAAGAAAAGGATATCGGCGCTCTTGGGGAGATGCTGTCTGAGATACAGGCTTTCATGCTCATTGAGAAAGCCCAAAAATCGGGGAATGTTCCTGCGTTCGGCAAGATGGATCGCGTCATACGCCTTGTCGAGCAGGAGCTTGTCTTCCGCGATCACTTAGAAGTAAACGCCGCTGTGCTCAAGCTCATCGAGCAGATCGTCGCCGGTGAGGTCGACGTTGTTCGGGATGATGATAAAGGTAGAGGTGGCTACCTTCTTGATCTTGCCGCGGTTGGCATACGCGACGCCCGACAAAAAGTCGATGATGCGGCGCGCCATATCCTTGTTGGTGTTCTCCAGATTGAGGACAACGGTATGGGTTTTGATCAGCTCATCCGCAATGTTGCGCGTTTCCTCGCCGAAGCGCTCAGGCTTGAAGAGAGCCACGGAGAGCTTGGCGGTAGCGCTGATGTTGACGACCTTATTGCGACGGGTCGTGTCACGGGATGAGGTGTCGAAGTCGTCGATATCATCATAACGCGCCGTGGTGCGGCGTATACGCGGCTCGGAATCACTGTCGGCTCTTCTGTCTCTGTCGTTCTTGCCCTCGTAATCGTCGTAATTGTTATATTCGTACTCGTCATCCGGCGCATCCCACATGCGCTTGAACTTATCAACAAATCCTGCCATTTTGGTTTCCTCCTATGATTCATTTGGTTTCTGTTCATTATAAGGTTGAGACTGGGCGCGGCCTTTTTATGATAACTCAACATGAATCATCAATGATGTTGAGTTGGCGCACGCTGTTTCGCTGTAATAATAGAATCGGTTGAAATTGTCGCGGGATAAATTCCTCGCAATGACACTGAATCAAATCTGATAATTGCGCTTGCCGAACAGAGCCGATCCGACTCTGACCATGGTCGCGCCGCAACGTATTGCCTCGGCATAATCATCCGACATGCCCATAGACAATACTTCCATAGATATATTATCTATATTTTTACTGCCGATGTCAAGGAAGATATGCCGCATATTATCGAAAAATTTACAATTTTCTTGTGCATTTTCACAAATCGGGGGGATCGCCATCAATCCGCGTACCTTGATCGCGGGGATATCCTTGATTTCATCGAGCAATTCGGGCAGCGCCTCGGGCAAAACACCCGACTTGTTTTCCTCCCGTCCGATGTTGACCTCGAGCAGGATATCGGTGGAAACGCCCTGCTTTACGGAACAGCGTGAGATCTCACGGGCGAGCTTGACGGAATCGACGCTCTGGATCAGATCGACCTTGCCGACGATCTGGCGCACCTTGTTGGTCTGCAAATGACCGATAAATTGTAAGGAAGCACGGTCGAGGTCATAGTCCTCGTACTTTGACAGCAGCTCCTGGACCCTGTTCTCGCCGATATAGCGCAGTCCCAGAGAGATGGCATGGTTGATGGTAGGGGCGTCGACAGTCTTGGTCGCCGCCAAAAAGATGATGTCATCGGCGGTCTTGCCGACGGACTGTGCCGCCTCGGCAATATTCTCACAGATCACACGATAGTTGTATTCTACATCAGCTAATGATCTTGCCATTGAACAGATCTCCTCCTTCTGTGACGACCTTGTCGTAGAGTGAAACGGTGGTGCCGTTTAACAGAGTTCCCTGATCGGGGGTCTCGTTGATGATGATGAATTCGTCGCCCGCGTAGACGATCACGACCTGCTTGAACACCAGCTCCATGCCGTACTGGACATAGACGCCCTGGACGCGTTCGGTTTTTTCTGTCTCGTTGCCGGCGTCATCGGTGACGGTGTAGGTGATATCATCGTCATGCAGAGCGGATTTGCTGAGCTTTAACCCCTCATACTCATTGACGATGATCTCGACGTTCTCCTGTCGGAGTTTCGAGAGCGCGTCGTTCATATAGTTGCATTGCAAGACAGCGACCGCCTTTTCGTTATCGGCGCTGTTGTTGTTGACATAGAGGATCTTGGCAGGGATCTCACCGTCAATTGCAGACGGAAGCCGCACCTTGATGTTCTCGTCGGCATGACTGAGCGCGGTGGCTTCGTCATGAGTGACGGGACACAGCAGATACCAGTTCACGCCCTTGACGATCTTGCCGAGATAAGCGTTCTCGCCGATCTGTTCGGGAGCAGCGGATTCGATATCCTTCGCGGTGACTTCATCGAGCTTGGTGACGTCGAACGAATTCTCGTAGCCGTCGACCTTCGAAACAAAATAGCCTGCGGAGCCTGCCTTGACCGTACCGGTCGGAGAGGCGGCGCTCAGCGACGCGCGCTGAGATTCCAGCTCGGCGATCTTGTCGTCAAAGTTCCTTTGATCGCCCGTGAGCAGCTGCTTGCGTAAAATAGAGGTCAAAAGATTTTGCTCCACGGTATCCATGTTGGAATAATCGCAGGTGTTGATCGACTTCATCAGCGCGACCATACGCTCGTTGATCTGGCTGTTGAGGGTGTCGATACCGACGTTGGTCGAGTTGTTGACCTCGTTGAGCGATTTGAGATAGGCGATGCGCTCGTCGAGCTCCTTGCTCTGCTGCACCTTGGAGACGTCCTCCTGGGTGTTGTAGGCGGTCGCGACAACGCCGTCGGCGGTGACCTTGTCGCCGTCGCCGACGTCATAGACCATCACACCCGAAGCGTCGGATTTGAGGTACTCCTCGTTACGGACGACCAGAGCTTTTGAATCAATGATGTCATACGCCTTTGCTTTAAAAGCTGTCTCGGTCACAATATTGTTGTTGCCGAGGAAGTTGGTTGTAATAAACAGGAACACGATATAGATCAATACCAACGTGATTCCCACACCGATCAGGATCCTTTTGGTCAGTTTCGACCGATCCGACGGCGCCTTGGAGGTTGATTTACTCATAATGAAATTCCTTTTTAATCATTGCTGTCGCTTCTCCCAATACTTCGTCGAAGCTCAGCTCGTCAATGTGGAACCAGTGGATGGACTCGTCGCGCTTGAACCAGGTCATCTGGCGCTTGGCGTAGCGGCGTGTCGCGCGCTTTAAGTTAGCGACGCAGATGTCGAGATCCAGCTCGCCGCCCAGATACGGCAACAGTTCTTTGTAGCCGATCGCCGCGGACGCGGTATCGCCCGACTGCAGCTGATAAAAGCGCCGCGCTTCTTCCAACAGACCGTTCTCCATCATCAGATCGACACGGCGGTTGATGCGCTCATAGAGGAACTCTCTGTCGTGCGCGGTCAGCCCGAGCCTGATCGCGTGATATGCCGAACCGCTTCCCGTTTGCTTCTCGTTGAGCTGCGTCTGGGTCATGCCGGTGGACAGGTAGACCTCGATACAGCGGATCAGGCGCTTGGGGTTGCGGCCGATGCTGAGCCGGTCGGCGGACGCAGGGTCGAAGGTGCGGATATAGTCGAGCGTTTTGTCGATGCCGCGTTCTTCTACCTCGGCGGTGATCGTCGCGCGCAGGACGGGATCGACCTGAGCTTCTTCAAACTGCATATCGCCGAGCAGGGCGTCAACATACAGCCCTGTGCCGCCGGTGACGATCGGAAGATGATCTCGCGCGGCAATATCGGTGATCGCTGTTTTCGCCAGCTCGCAGAAGCGCGCGACCGAGAATTCCTCACAGGGATCGAGAAAATCCATCAGATGGTGCGGGACGCCCTGCTTTTCGTCCTCAGTAGGCTTAGCGGTGGCGATATCCATGGTTTTGTAGATCTGCATCGAATCGGCGGAGATGATCTCTCCGGAAAAATGCTTTGCCAACTCGACGGACAAAGCGGTCTTGCCGGACGCGGTAGGTCCGATGACCGCGACGATATTTTGCATGCTCATTCCACCCTGCCGAACATTCGCTCCAGCTCATGCTTTTTGAGCACGATGCACACAGGTCTGCCGTGGGGACAATGGCGGATGTCCTCGTCCTCCACAGTCTTTGCGAGCGCGATCAGCTCCTGTTCGGTGCTGTTGTTGCCGCCTTTGATCGCGGCGCGGCATGATACATTGGCATAAATCCACTCCATCTTCTCGGAACGGATCTCCTTTTTATGCTCGGACAGATATCCTGCCATCTCGATCACGGACGGCTTGATATCCTCGAGCGGCAAATACTGCGGCGCAGAGCGCACGATGATACTGCCGCTGCCGAAATCATCGATGTCAAAGCCTGCCTCGCGGAATACGTCGAGGTGTTCAATGACAGCGTTATAATCGATCTTATTGAGGGTAACGGTGATGGGCGTGAGCAACAGCTGGCTGTAGCCGCTGCCCTTCTCCTTTTTGAGCTTCTCAAAAATGATCCGCTCATGCGCGGCGTGCTTGTCGATGAGCAGCAGCTCACGCGGATTTTTCTCAATGATGACATAGGTTTTGAACGCCTCGCCGATATAGCGGTAAGCGTTGTCGTCTACCTCGATCAGGAGCCGGGGTTCCTCGATCGGTTCCTCAGGAACATCCGCAGCCGATTGATTGGTGGGAGGGTCAAGACCCTCCCCTACAGGCACAGGCTGTTCCGACTCAGGGTCGGGAGTAATCGGCTCCTGTGCTTTTTCGGCGCGTTTTTCTTCGATATCCCGACGATATTGTTCTTCGACAGGTGAGGCGGAATCGGCGACCTTCGTATTCAGGTTGATCTTAGGTACGCTGACCTCGGGCTCGTCAAGCATGGTGAACAATGCGTCTGCCTTCTTCTGTTCCTGTTGCAGATTGACGCGCGGCAAAGGCTGCTTTACAGCCGATTGTTCGTCGCGTTCGCGAAAGACCTTTTGTGCCAATTCAAAGGGATTGACGCGCTTGATCGGCTTTGTCGTATCGTTGCCCAGCTTTGCCTCTACACGCTTTTCGGAATTCATCAAGGCGGTCTTGACCGCGTGATAGACTGCGTCGAACACGGGGCGCTCGTTGACGAAGCGCACCTCTAATTTGGTGGGATGGACGTTGACGTCTACCGCGTTGAAGGACATGTCGAGATTGAGCACACAGGACGGGAACTTACCGACCATGACGGTGCCCTTGCACGCCTCGCTGATCGCTGCCATGGCGGTCTTGCAGATCACGAAGCGGTGATTGATGAAGAAGTTCTGCATATTGCGGTTGGGACGGGCGTTCTCGGGACTGCTGATAAAGCCCGTGACATGCACGCCGCCGAGGGTGTAGTCCACAGGGATCAACTTACGGGTGAAATCCCTGCCGTAGACGGCATAGATCGCCGAAAGCAGCTTGCCGTCGCCCACGGTATGCAGCATATTTTTGGAATCCTTGATATAGGTGAGCGCGATCTCAGGGTGAGACAGCGCGATCTTGTCGATCACATTGGATACGGCGTTGCCCTCCGCCATATCGGTTTTGAGGAACTTCATACGGGCAGGGACATTATAGAACAGATCACGAATGATGAAGGTAGTGCCGTCGGGACAGCCGGCGTCCTCGAAAAGCACCTCTTCGCCGCCCTCGATCAGATAGCGTGTGCCGAGCTCCTCCTCGCGCGCCTTGGTGATCAGCTCAAGGTGGGATACGGAAGAAACGCTCGCGAGCGCCTCACCTCTGAAGCCGAGGGTCGCGATCGCGTCGAGGTCATCCTCTTCCTTTACCTTGGAGGTCGCGTGACGGATGAACGCAGGGCGGATATCCTCCTTGAGGATGCCGCTGCCGTTATCGGAGACGCGCATGAAGGTAACACCGCCGTTTTTGATCTCAACGGTGATCGCCGTCGCGCCGGCGTCGATGGAATTCTCGACGAGTTCCTTGATAACGGAAGAAGGGCGCTCGACGACCTCGCCTGCCGCGATCAACTCCGCGACATGCTTATCGAGCACGTTGATCTTTCCCATATGCAGTTACCTCCTTTCTACTAATTGTCATTGCGAAGCCCGCAAGGGCTGTGGCAATCTCAACCGATTATTTCTTCGTATAAATCCTTCCACTCAGGATTCATTTCATTGATATATTTGTTCTTTCGTGCACGATTCCAACCTTTGATCTGTTTTTCGCGTGCGATTGCGTATTCCGGTTCCGAATACTGTTCATAATATACTAATTTCTCTATGTGATAACGAGTAGTAAAAGCCTTTGGGTCAATATGAGTTTTGTGTTCATATATTCGTCGAACCAAATCATTAGTTACTCCGGTATAGAGGACATCATCGCTTTGATTCGTCATCATGTAAACATAGTAGGTCATTGACTTTTCTCCATGGAGTGATAGCTATCAAAAGTCCGATCATGTTAATCGGTTGAGATTGCCACAGGGCTGTGCCCTTCGCAATGACGATTTATATGCTGTCAGCAAGAAGATCAGCGCTCTTCACCCTTCACCTACTCCGCCATTCCTTTTAATTCATACAGCAGATTCATTGCCTCGATGGGCGTTAAGGTGTTGACGTCTACCGCGCGGAGCTTTTTGAGGATCATGCTGTCGGTGTCGGGCATGAGGCTGAGCTGCATGCTGTCCTCCTGCGCGGGCGCTTCGTGGTTAATATGTTCCTGCGGAGCGGATGAGTTGAGCTGAGCTAAAATCTCTTTGGCTCTTTCGATGATGCTGTCGGGCAGACCGGCTAATTTGGCGACCTCAACGCCGTAGCTTTCATCGGCGCCGCCGGGTACGATACGGCGCAAGAAGGTGATCTCGTCACCGCGCTTTTTGACGGCGATGTTATAGTTCTTCACGCCGTCGAGCAGCTCCTCCATCACCGTGAGCTCATGGTAATGGGTCGCGAACAGGGCGCGTGCCCCGAGCTTCTTTTTATCGGCGACGAATTCCAGAACCGCGCGCGCGATACTCATACCGTCGTAGGTGGAGGTGCCTCTGCCGATCTCGTCGAGGATCAGCAGGCTCTTGGACGTCGCGTGAGAAACAATGTTGGCGACCTCGTTCATCTCCACCATAAAGGTCGACTGACCCGATGCGAGATCATCGGAAGCGCCGACGCGCGTAAAGATCGCGTCGCACAGTCCGATCTCGGCATAGGACGCAGGCACAAAGCTGCCCATCTGCGCCATCAGCACGATCAACGCGACCTGGCGCATATAGGTCGATTTACCTGCCATGTTGGGGCCGGTGATGATCGCGATACGGTTGTCGATATTGTCGAGCAGAACATCATTCGGGACGAATAACGCGTCGCTGAGCAGCGCCTCCACCACGGGATGGCGGCTGTCCTTGAGACGGATGACCGAATTCTGCGTAACGTCGGGTCGGGTATAGCGGTTGTCCGTCGCTACATTGGCGAGCGATACCAGCACATCGAGCGCGGCGATCGCCTTGGCGGTGCGTTCGATACGGTCAAGGTTGAGCGCGATCTGCTCGCGCACATCGTTGAACAGCTCATACTCGATGGCGACCGATCGCTCCTTTGCGCCGAGGATGCGGCTCTCGATCTCTTTGAGCTCGGGCGTGATATAGCGCTCGCAGTTGGTCAAAGTCTGTTTGCGGATGTAGTGCTCGGGCACCAGATTCTTGTAGGAATTGGTGACCTCGATATAGTAGCCGAAGACGCGGTTGTAGCCGACCTTCAGCTTGGGAATCCCCGTCTGCTCCTTTTGCTCCGCTTCGATACGGGCGAGCAGAGAGGTGGAGTCGTTCATATCGTGCTTGAGCTCGTCCAGCGGCGCGGAGTAGCCCTCTTTGATCAAGCCGCCTTCACGCACCGAGAAGGGCGGATCGTCCACGATCGCCTCATCGATCAGCGCGCGCATATCATCGAGCGGATCGATATCGCGGTACAGCTCGTGCAGGAGCTTGGATTTGAATGGCTCAAGGGTCGCTTTGAGCGCAGGCAGGTTGGTCAGCGCCTGACACAGGGAGCGCAGCTCACGCGCATTGGCGGAGCCGTAGACGATCTTGGTCATCAGGCGCTCGATATCGAAGATACCGGTGAGGTTCGCGGTCAGCTCCAAACGGTTGACAGTGTCGTTCACCAGCTCCTCGACGGCGTTCTGGCGCTTTAAGATCGTCGTGATATTCATCAGAGGATGCTCGACCCAGAACTTCATCAGGCGCTTGCCCATGGCGGTCTTGGTCTTATCGAGCACCCAGAGGAGTGAATGTTTCTTCTCCTTCGCGATCATGGTGCGTGTGAGCTCCAGATTGCGACGGGTGTTGAAATCGAGCTTCATGTACTGGTCCTCGGCGTAGAGCTCGATGGTATCAATACGCTCGAGACCTGTTTTTTGTGTATCCTTGAGATAAGACATCAGCACGCCGAGCGCGATGATCAGCTCATTCGAGTCGGCGATCTTGTCCATGTTCTCTTTGCTGAAATGATTCTCGAGTGCAGAGGTGCATTCGAGCAGTCCGCAGCGGCTCTCATCGGGATGGGACACCGCGGCGTTGGGGAGCTTTTCTTTGATGAACAGATGCAGCACCTTGTTCTGAGCGAGCTTGCCGGAGATCAACAGCTCCCTGGGGTTGTAGGAAGTGATCTGATCCTTGAGCTGAGAAAAGCTGTGGTCGCTCTTGAAGCGCGACACAAAAAGCTGACCGGTAGAGATATCGCAGAACACGATACCGGTATAACGCTTGTCCGCGTATAGTGAGCAGATATAGTTGTTCTCGCTCTCGTCGAGCATAGAGGATTCCATGACGGTGCCGGGGGTGATGACGCGGATGATATCGCGCTTGACAAGCCCCTTGGCGGCTTTGGGATCCTCGGTCTGCTCGCAGATCGCGACCTTGTAGCCTTTCTCGACCAACCGTGCGATATAGCTCTCGGCAGAATGGAAGGGTACGCCGCACATCGGCGCGCGCTCCTCCTGTCCGCAGTCGCGGCCGGTGAGGGTGAGCTCCAGCTCCTTGGAAGCGAGCTTGGCGTCGTCAAAGAACATTTCATAGAAATCGCCGAGTCGGAAGAACAGGATGCTGTCCTTGTTCTCCTCTTTGATCTTAAAATATTGCTGCATCATCGGAGATAACTCCGCCATATCCTCACTTCCTTTCTATCGATTGTCATTGCGAAGCCCCTTGCCTCCCTTTCCTAAGGGAGGTGGCACGAAGTGCCGGAGGGTTGAGGGGGCTGTGGCAATCTCAACCGATTTCTATCGACCGTCATTGCGAAGCCCCTTGCCTCCCTTTCCTAAGGGAGGTGGCACGAAGTGCCGG
>CAMJJL010000053.1 GCA_946406145.1 uncultured Clostridia bacterium
CGTATCACATGAAGAACAAGACCATTCCGCGCAAAAAGCTGACGCAGGAGGAGGTGCGGCAGGAGGTCATCGCCCTGCAGGATATGGGTCACAAGCGCCTTGCCATCGAGAGCGGTGAGGATCCCGTGATGAACCCGATCGAGTACATCCTCGAGTGCATCGACACCATCTACAGCATCAAGCACAAGAACGGCGCGATCCGCCGCGTCAATGTCAATATCGCCGCGACCACCGTTGAGAATTACCGAAAGCTCAAGGACGCCGGTATCGGCACCTATATCCTGTTCCAGGAGACCTATCATAAGGAAAGCTATCTCCACCTCCATCCCACAGGCCCCAAGCATGACTATGACTATCACACCGAGGCGATGGACCGCGCCATGCAGGGCGGCATCGATGATGTGGGTCTGGGCGTTCTGTTCGGACTGGAGATGTATAAGTATGAGTTCGCAGGTCTGTTGATGCACGCCGAGCATCTGGAGGCTGTCCACGGCGTTGGACCGCACACGATCTCCGTGCCGCGCGTCAAGCGTGCCGACGATATCGACCCCGACGAGTTCGATGGCGGTATCGATGACGAGACCTTTGAGAAGATTACCGCCTGCATCCGTCTGGCGGTACCGTATACCGGCATGATCATCTCCACCCGTGAGAGTGAAGCGGTTCGCTCCAAACTCCTGCGTCTGGGTATCTCTCAGGTGTCCGGCGGATCGAGAACCTCTGTCGGCGGCTATGCCGAAAAGGATCGTCCGCATGATACCGAGCAGTTTGACGTCAGCGATCAGCGCACGCTGGATGAGGTCGTCGCATGGCTGATGCAGAGCGGTCACATCCCGTCCTTCTGTACCGCCTGCTACCGCGAGGGCAGAACCGGCGATCGCTTTATGTCGCTGTGCAAGAGCGGTCAGATCCTCAACTGCTGTCATCCGAACGCGCTGATGACGCTTGCCGAATATCTGGTGGATTACGCAAGCGAGGAAACGAAGCAGATCGGCTTCGCGATGATCGGCAAAGAGCTCAAGCGCATCCCCAAGGAGAAGGTGCGCGATATCGCGGAGCAGAATATCCGTGATATCATCATGTCCAATCGTAGGGATTTCAGATTTTAACAGCCTTCCCCTTGAGGGGAAGGTGTCAACGCAGTTGACGGATGAGGTGAAAGCCTTTCCTATAGATGCAGGACTCGGTGAGGCTGTGTGCTTACCGAGGATAACAGAAATGCCTCACTCTCTTTGTTAAGATGAGCTTTCGGCTAACTCAGCCCCTCATCCGACCAATTTGCTTAAGGCAAATTGCCCACCTTCCCCCCGAGGGGAAGGCTTTGCAGGTGTTATTATGACTTTAAATTCTTCAACCGTTTCCGCGCTTCGGCCGCATATCGCCTTTTTCGGACGGCGAAACGCCGGCAAATCCAGCGTTGTCAATGCCGTCACCAATCAGCGTATCTCTGTTGTATCCGATACTCTCGGCACGACCACAGACCCTGTTCAAAAGGCGATGGAGCTGTTGCCGCTGGGGCCTGTTGTCATCATCGATACCCCCGGCTTTGACGATGAAGGCGCTTTGGGCGAGCTGCGCGTCGAGCGTACCCGTGAGGTGCTGCGCAAGACCGATATCGCCGTGCTTGTAGTAGACGGTACCGTCGGACTGACGGAGGCGGATAAACGTCTGCTCGACGAATTCCGTTCACGAAAATTGCCGTATCTGATCGTGATGAATAAGATCGATCTTATGGAGGAACCCCCGAGGAGGGATGCTTACACCGTGTGTGTCAGCGCGCTGACCGGAGAGGGGATAGGGGAGCTCAAGGAGCGTCTTGCCGTTCTTGTCAAGTCGGAGGAAAAAGAGAAGTTCATCGTTGCCGATCTGGTGGAGGAGGGCGACGTCGTTGTGCTGGTCATCCCGATCGATGAATCCGCGCCCAAGGGCAGGATCATCCTGCCGCAGCAGCAGACCTTGCGCGAGCTGCTCGATCATCACTGCACTGTGATCTGCTGTCAGGATACGGAGCTGAAAGCGACACTCGGCAGGCTGAAAAACGATCCCGCACTCGTTATTACGGATTCTCAAGCTTTTAAGAGGGTCGCGGAGAATACACCCGCGGCTGTCCCGATGACGTCGTTCTCGATCCTGTTCGCACGCTTCAAGGGCAATCTGGACGGTTTGATCCGCGGCGCGAACGCGCTGAAGCGCCTGAATAACGGCGACAAGGTACTGATTTCGGAGGGCTGTACCCATCACCGCCAGTGCGGCGATATCGGCACCGTCAAGCTGCCCCACTGGATCCGTGGGTATTCGGGCGCCGAACCCGAATTCACCTTCACCTCGGGCGGCACCTTCCCCGATGATCTGTCGGATTACAAGGTGATCGTCCACTGCGGCGGCTGCATGCTCAACGAAAAGGAAATGCAGCATCGGCAGCGTATCGCCGTATCCGCCGGTATCCCGATGGTGAATTACGGCGTCGCCATCGCCGCGATGAACGGGATATTGGACAGAGCGCTGAGCGTATTTGAAAATAAATAAGATCACTAATCGAAAAAGAAGAAGTGAGGTAATGTTGTTTTTATGCAAACGTGCTGGTTACTTCTTCTTTTTATTTCTAATAATGAATAAAAATTTGTAATGCCAGATTACAAAAAGTTAACTTGCCAATATCGCATATATCGTGTATAATTTCTAATGTAGAATTATTATTTCAAGATATTGGAGTGTAATTATGAAGTGTCCCTATTGTGGATTTGAAGAAAGCAAGGTTATCGATTCTCGTCCCGCCGACGAGGGTGAGCGTATCCGCCGCCGTCGCGAGTGTCTGAAATGCGGCAAGCGTTTCACTACCCATGAGGTGATCGAGACCGTCCCGATCGTGGTCGTGAAGCGAGACAAATCGCGCGAGGTCTTTGACCGCGCCAAGCTGACCGCCGGTATCCTGCGTGCCTGTGAGAAGCGTCCCGTCTCTGTTGAGCAGATCGAGAAGATGGTGGACGCGATCGAAGCACAGCTCCAAAGCTCCCTCGACAGGGAGGTCACCTCGATGACCATCGGTGAGCTGACCATGGATCAGCTCAAGAATGTGGACGAGGTCGCGTATGTGCGCTTTGCGTCCGTTTATCGCCAGTTCAAGGATATCAACACCTTCATGGAAGAGCTCAACAAGCTCCTGCTCGAAAAATAATGTGATAAATAAGTATTTATCGTGTACAATCGGCCATACGTACACGTTAGATAGCTTACTGTATATGAAAAGTCCCCGAGATCGCTGTATCGCGATACCGGGGACTTTTTGTGCTGATATCTGTTATTGTATCGTATTCTTGCCGTTTGATCACGCGGCGATTATCATTTGTAAGAGCGTCACGGTGAATGATTCTCTACATAAACTTTTGACTTTCCGCTACCGCCATGCGGTCACAGCGTTCATTCTCGGGGTGACCGGCGTGACCCTTGACCCAGATGGGTTCGACGTGATGGATATCGCATAATTGCAAAAGCCTTTCCCATAATTCGGGGTTGAGGGCTTTTTCTTTTTTGTTGCGCATCCAGTTATTTTGCTGCCATTTACGTGCCCAGCCGAGCTTTAAGGCATTGCAGACATACTGGCTGTCGGAGTAGAGCTTGACCTCGCACGGTTCCTTTAAGAGGCTGAGCGCTTCGATCACCGCCATGAGCTCCATGCGGTTGTTGGTGGTGTGCGCTTCACCGCCCGAGATTTCCTTTTCGTGACCGTTATAGCGCAGTACCGCGCCCCATCCGCCGGGACCGGGATTGCCCGAGCAGGCGCCGTCGGTATAGATTTCCACTGTTTTCAAGGGAACCACATCCTTTGCAGATTCTGCCCTTATTATAACAGATTTTGGGAGCTTTGCAAGAGTGCACGCAAGAATACGTTACCAAATCATACCGATAATAGGGAGAGAGATACATTGGATTCAGCGTTCTGAGTTCTATGATATTACGGGATGGATGTGTGGTTACGGTAGGGGAGGGACATATGTTACTGAAAACTGAAGAATGAAGACTGAAAAATGAGTATTGTCAGGAAGCATTTCCGTATATTTGTAGGGGAGGGTCTTGACCCTCCCGTCGAACCCTTTCCGATGAATGTCCTCCAAACGCACATCAACTCATTTTTGCCGCGAAAACTATCGCATCGATCTTGTACCACTTGACCAAACGGGAATTTTTTGGTATAGTATATGATGTATAAGTGGGAGTATGTTCGTTTGTGCTGCCGCATATTTTATTGACATGGTCAACCATCCGTTTCTGATCGGTAATAGAAACGGATCTACATATTATTTTGAAATGAAGGAGGTATTTATTTGAGCGAAATGAAAAAGAAACCTCAAATGAAGAACAAGGGCAAAGCAAAAACGCCCCGAAATAACAAGAATAACGACAAATCATCCGCGCTTAAGCGTGCGTATAACCCGAAGGTGACTGCCAACACAAAGGGCAGAAAATCACGTTCGCCTAAGAAAAAGGCGCCGGCGAAGCCGCCTGTACGCGTATCCTTCCTCGGCGGTCTCAACGAGATCGGCAAGAACCTGACCGTGTTCGAGTGTGAGAACGACATGATCCTCATCGACTGCGGTATGGCGTTCCCCGACGGCGATATGCTGGGCGTCGATCTGGTCATCCCCGATTACACCTATCTGGAGCAGAACAGCGACAAGATTCGCGGCGTGGTGATCACGCACGGACATGAGGATCATATCGGCGGTATTCCGTTCCTGCTCGCCAAGATCAATGTGCCGATCTACGGCACGCCCCTGACCATCGGTCTGATCGAGAAAAAATTAAAGGAGCACAGCCTTTCCGCGCCGCCTACACTGATCAAGAAGAGCGCCGGCGACACCTTCAAGCTCGGATGCTTTGACATCGAGCTGATCCACGTCAACCACTCCATCCCCGACTCGGTTGCCATCGCGATGCATACTCCTGCCGGTACACTCGTCCATACGGGCGACTTTAAGGTCGACTATACGCCCATCGAGGGCAAGATGACCGATCTGAACCGCTTTGCGGCACTGGGCGATGAAGGCGTGCTGGCACTGCTTGCCGAGAGTACCAACGCAGAACGCCCCGGCTATACACAGACGGAGCAGAAGGTGACCGACAGCTTTGATCAGCTGTTCGCTTCCGCTAAAAACAAGCGTATCATCATCGCGACCTTCGCGTCCAATATCAGCCGCATCCAGCTGATCATCAACTGCGCCGTCAAGTACGGCAGGAAGGTCGCGTTCTCGGGTCGCTCCATGATCAACTATATGAAGGTAGCGCAGGAGCTGGGCTATGTCAGAGTGCCCGATAACCTGATCATCGATATCGATCAGCTGAAGAACTATCCGCCCGAGAAGATCGTGCTGGCTACCACCGGCTCGCAGGGTGAGCCGATGTCGGCGCTGTCGCGTATGGCGTATTCCGACCATCGCAAGGTCAGCGTCGGCGCAGGTGATTTCATCATCATTTCCGCCAATCCCATCCCCGGCAACGAGCGTGCCGTCGGCAATGTCGTCGACGAGCTGTTGAAGCGCGGCTGTGACGTGGTATACGAGAGCATGTACGAGGTGCACGTATCGGGTCACGCCTGCCAGGAGGAGTTAAAGCTGATCCATTCGCTGGTCAAGCCGCGGTATTTCATCCCGATCCACGGTGAGCAGAAGATGCTGCAAAAGCACCGTTCACTTGCGATGTCCCTCGGCATGGACAGCAAGGATATCTATATCGGCGATATCGGCAAGTCGGTCGATATCAGCGAGGACGGCTTCAAGGAGGCTGAGCCTGTTACCGCAGGCAAGGTGTTTGTTGACGGTCTGGGCGTCGGTGACGTCGGATCGATCGTCCTCAGAGATCGTAAACACCTCGGTCAGGATGGCTTGATCATCATTGTCGCGTCCCTCGATGTGTACGACGGTCATGTCATCAGCGGTCCCGACATCGTATCACGCGGCTTTGTCTATGTGCGTGAAAGCGGCGATCTGATGGATGACATCAAGTCGCTGTCGCTGGATATCTTGGAGGATTGCTCACGGCGCAATATCCATGAGTGGGGCGTGATCAAGAACCTCGTCAAGGATGATATCGCGAAGCTGATCGTCCGCCAGACAGGACGTTCCCCGATGATCCTCCCTATTTTGATGGAAGTATAATTCCGCAGATCTTCTTCATGCACCGTATCAGACGGTATCTGCGGCTTTTGACCTCTCACCATACGTTACAGGAGGCATTTTCTTGAAGAAATCATTGATAGGTCTGTTGCTCGCTTTACTGATGGTGTTCACGGCGCTGCCGATGACGGCATTGGCGGAGGAACCCGCGCCTGAATATCAGATCGACAGGATCACCGTTGTCGGCAACGGTAAGGGCAATTATCTCCACGGCGTCACGTGGGATCCGACATCATCCAAAAACCGCATGCGTGCGGTGACGGGCTTGGAGGGCGTGTATGAGATCAACTATGAGGATGTTGCCGCCGGAAACGATTATCAGCTCAGGTTTACCGCCAATGACAGCCTTGACTATAACTGGGGTACTGCCGCCGCGTCCGTCGATTCAGACAAGGTGTATGACGCGGTGTTTGGCGGCGAGGTGATCTCCTTCGATGTCGCCGAAGTATCCGACGTCAAGGTGCGTCTGAATCTGCGTGACTGGGATCCCACAGAACAGACCGGCGCAAGGTTCGCTGTCAGAGTCACGCCGCTGTCAAATGTGCACACCATGAGGATCAACCTTGAGAGCTATTTGGATAATAGTGAAAACTGCTTGATCGAGTTGGAATCCGCGGTGGATTACTATCGCTGTACGCTTCCCGGAAACATGGTATCCCATACGTTTTATTATATGCCCGACGGCAGCTATACGCTGACGGTAAGTAAGAAGAATCACGCCGCCCGTCGGTATCCGGTAGCTGTCGACGGCGATTCCTCCTTTGACGCAAGGATCAATCCGGTCGGTGACGTGAATCTGGACGGTTTGATCCAAGCAAGAGACGCGATGAAGGCCTTTCAGCATACGATAGAGCCCACGCTGACCGGTTACGCGCTGTTATGCGCCGATGTGAACGGTAACGGCAAGGTCGAGGCAAGAGACGCTATGAGGATCTTTCAGCAGACCTTAGATAATAACACGCTGTGATGATAATAAAACGAACCGGTATTTTAACAAAGAATACATCTGAATGAAGTATACAGAAGGTGTTTCTATGAAAAAACATGTATGGACTGTGATTCCTGCATTTCTCTTTCTCACGGTGCTGATGATCCCGATGTCGGGCATCACCATTATCGATCGTCCGGTCGTCGGATTCATCGAGCTGGGTGTGACGCTGATCGTCATCACGATCGTCTTTGCCGCCGTGCTGAGGTTCCGAAATTATATACGTGACGTTGCGCAAACGGCAATGACGGATTGCTTTGATCCGTCGCAAAAGTCGATCGAAATGCTCAAAACGCCTGTTGCGATCTGCGGCACACACGGCGAGCTGATCGCCTATAACACACTGTTCCGCAAGTTTTTCCTCGATGAATACGAGGGCGTCAACGCTCCCATCACGACCTTTCTCCCCGATATTGATCTCGAAGAAGCCCTCAAAGCGGGCGTCTTTGACTCCGAGTACGCCGGCAGGAGGTTCACTACCTTTGTGCGTGTCAACGAAAAGGGAATGATGTTCGAGTTTGTCGACGACACGTATTATAAAAATATCGCGGACCGGTATTTTGATACCAAAACCAGCGTCGCGCTGATCATTTTCGACAACATCGAGGACTTTTCAATCGACGCGGATCAGGAGGCGGCTGCCGCGCATCTGGCGGCGGAGAACATCCTGTACGAATGGGCGACGGAAAACGATATCCTGATGCGCCGACTCGGCGAGAACCGCTATATCGCCATTATGGAGGAAGCGATCCTCAATCGACAGATGGATGACAAATTCAGTCTGCTTGATAAGATACGCGCGATCCGTTATCACGGACGTCCCGCTACGCTGTCGATCGGTATCGGTCACGGCTGCGACAGTCTGACAGAGAGCGCTTCCCAAGCGAGAAAAGCGCTGGATATGTCTCTGGGCAGGGGCGGCGATCAGGTCGCGATCCTGACGGATAACGAGTATGTGTTCTTCGGCGGCGTCGCCAAGGGCATCGAAAAGACCTCCAAGGTCAAGGTGCGCGCGATCTCACAGCAAATCGCCGAGGCGATCGAGATGAGTGACCACGTACTGGTCACGGGGCATCGCTTCTCCGATTTGGATTGTATCGGCGCCGCGGCCGGCATCTACTCGCTGGTCACCAAAAAGTTCAACAAATCCTGTCATATCGTCACCGATATCGAACGCTCCATGGCGCGTGACATGATCGAACAGCTTCGCGGTAACCGCGAGGATATGTTCATCTATCCCGAGAACGGCATCGTTCTGTCGGGGCAGAGGACGCTGCTGATCATCGTCGATACCCAGTCGCCCGACTTCATCGAGAGCGAGCGTCTGTATCAAAACTGCGGTAACGTGATCGTCATCGATCACCACCGCAAGATGGTGAATTCCATCGACAACGCGAGCGTGTTCCTGCATGAGCCTTCCTCTTCCTCCGCGTCCGAGCTGGTCACCGAGGTCATTGAGTATCTCGCCGACGATGTGCTCAACCAGACGGAGGCAGAGGCGCTGTTAGCCGGCATCATGCTGGATACCAAGAACTTTGTCATCAATACGGGCGTGCGTACCTTTGAGGCGGCGGCGTTCCTGCGCAAGAAGGGCGCCGATACCGTAGCGGTGCGCAACGTCTTTGCAAATTCACTGGATAATTATCGTGAAAAGAGTCTGCTGGTGTCCTCCGCGCAGATCGTTAATCACTGCGCGATCACCGTAGCGGATGAATCCCTGCGCAGCTCGCGCGTTGTCTGCGCGCAGGCGGCGGATGATCTGCTGATGATCCAGGATACTTACGCCTCGTTCGTGATCTCGCGTATCGATATGCGCACCGTCAATATTTCAGCGCGTTCCTTCGGCAAGATCAATGTACAGCTCGTGATGGAAGCCTTAGGCGGCGGCGGTCACCAGACGATGGCGGCCACACAGCTCAAGGGCGTTTCCGTAGAGGAAGCAAAACAAGAACTGATCAGTGTTTTGAAAGATTGGAAAATACAGTAACATACGGAGGTATAGGAAATGAAAGTCATTCTGTTACAGGACGTCAAGTCCCTCGGCAAAAAAGGAGATCTCGTCAGCGTATCCGACGGCTACGCGCGCAACTTCCTTTTTCCGCGCAATGTCGCGAAGGAAGCCAACGCGCAGGCGATGAACGAGTTCAAGAACGCCGAGCAGAGCAAGCAGTATAAGATCGACACCGCGATCGCCAACGCGAAAAAGGCGAAGGAGGAGCTCGAGGGCTCCAAGTTCGTTATCAAGGCGAAGGCGGGTGAGAACGGTAAGCTCTTCGGCAGTATTACCGCCAAGGATATCGCCGCCGAGGTCAAGAACCGCAAGCATGTCGACGTCGATAAGCGCAAGGTCAGCCTCAAGGATGATATCAAGAATCTCGGAGAGTATGATGTAGAGATCAAGCTGTATTCCGGCATCACCGCCCACTGCACGATCTCCGTCGAAAAAGCGTAAATCAGCCTTCCCCTTGAGGGGAAGGTGGGCTTATCGGCTCCCGGAGAGCCGATAAGGTCGGATGAGGTGGAAACCTTTCTGCTTTATCGATTGACGAGTTGAGGAGGAAACATTTCCACCTCATCCGTCACCGCCAACAAGTTGCCGGCGACACCTTCCCCTCAAGGGGAAGGCTTTCCGTTCGCTGTAATGACAAAGGAAAAACTATGCCAGATAATACTACCACTGTTTATAACGGATTGCGGCTGCCGTATTCGCCCGAGGCGGAGCAGGCAGTGCTCGGCGCCATTTTGATGGAGCCCGACGCGATCGCCCGTGTGGCGGAGATCCTTCCGTCATCCGAATATTTTTATATTGCCAACCACCGCACGATCTATGCGGCGATGATGTCGATGTTTACCACCGGTAAGGCGGTAGACCAGATCACCGTGCTCGAAACGCTCAAGATGGAGCGTGATTTTGATGAGGCAACGGGTAAAACCTACCTCGTCCAGCTCGCCCAGAGCTGTCCCTCCATCACCAACGTGGAGAACTACGCGCGGATCGTGCGCGATAAATATGATGTGCGCGCTTTGATGAACGCGGCGCGTGATATCATCGAGGACAGCTCCGACGGTGAGATGGAACCGCAAATGTTGATCGATTCCGCCGAGCAGAAGATCTTTGATATCCGCCGCGGAAAGAATATCCAAGGCTTGCAGCGCATCGACGAGGTACTGTTCCAGACCTTTGACAGGCTCGATATGCTCAGCCGTGACGATGACACCATCAAGCCGGTGTCCACCGGTATCGGTGATCTTGATCGCGTCATCACGGGTCTGAACCGCTCCGACCTGATCCTGCTCGCGGCGCGACCCGGTATGGGCAAAACCTCCTTCGCGCTGAATATCGCGCGCAACGTCAGCGTTATCGCCAAGAAGAAGGTCGCCTTCTTCTCTCTGGAAATGACCAAGGAGCAGCTCGCGTCCCGACTGCTTTCCTCCGAGGCGCTTGTCGGCGGCACCAAGCTGCGTACCGGCAGGCTCAATCAGGAGGAGTGGAACCGACTGATCGGCGCCGGCGATATCCTGAAAAACGCCCAGCTTTATCTGGACGATACCCCGGGCATCACCGTGCCCGAGATGAAGGCAAAGCTCAGAAGACTCAAAAATCCCGATCTTGTTGTCATCGATTATCTCCAGCTGATGTCTACGGGTCGCCGTGACGGCAACCGTGTGCAGGAGATCTCAGAGCTGACGCGAAATCTGAAAATTCTGGCGAAGGAGATCAATGTTCCCGTGATCTGTCTGAGCCAGCTCAGCCGTGCCTCCGAACAGCGGCAGGATCACCGTCCGCAGCTGAGCGACCTGCGTGACTCGGGCTCGATCGAGCAGGACGCGGATATCGTGCTGTTCCTGTATCGCGACGGCTACTATGAGCGCGAGAAGGGCGCTGAGACAGTACAGGCGGCAGTCGATCAGAACAGCGGCGAATGTATCGTCGCCAAGAACCGCCACGGTGAGACCACCATCGTCAAGCTCCATTGGCAGGGCGAGTTCATGCGCTTCACCGGACAAGACCACAGCCATGAGTAACAAAGCGCGTTTTGATGGCGCGCCTGTCGGCGTTCTTACCGAGGTCAGGCGTTTCATTGAGGATAGACAATTACTGCAGAACGGAGACAGAGTCCTTATCGCGCTCTCCGGCGGTGCGGATTCCGTCGTGCTGCTGCATCTTCTTAATTCTTTAAAAGAAGAATTAGGGATCACATTATACGCGGCGCACTACAACCACGGCATCCGCGGGGAAGAGGCGGATCGTGACGAACACTTCTGTAAGGTGCTAAGTGAGCAGTATGGTATCCCGTTTTTCTGCGAGAAAGCGGATGTGCCCTCGATCGCCAAGCAATACGGCGAGAGCGTGGAGCTTTGCGGCAGAAAGCTTCGCTATCGCTTTTTGGATAGGGTCGCGCGCGACCTCGGCGGCGCGAAGATCGCGACCGCTCACCACAGCGACGATAACGCCGAGACCGTTCTATGGAACCTGACACGCGGAGCAGGTCTTGCAGGGCTTGCCGGTATCCCCGTCAGGCGCGATAACATCATCCGACCGCTGTTGTGCTGTACACGTGCCGGGATCGAGGCCTACTGCGCTGAGAACGATCTTGCCTATGTGACCGATTCGACGAATCTTTCCGATGACTACACGCGCAACAAGCTTCGTCATCGTGTCATGCCTGTTTTGCGCGAGCTGAATCCCGGCGCAGGGGAGAGCATCGGCAGAACGTCATCCATTCTGCGTGAAGCAGATGAATATTTGACACATATTTCCGAAAAGGAATTAAAATCGGCAAGGATTCCCTACGGCTGGTCATGTGAAAGGCTCTTGCAGTGTGAGCCGATCATCTTGAAATACGCCGTTAAAAACATTTTGGAAAAAGCCGATGTGCCTGTTGACTTTCAACACACAGCGCTTATAATAGAAGCGATGCGATCAAACGGAGCGGTCGATGTAGGCGGCGGTTATGCCGTCTCCTGCGCGCAGGGTATCCTGCGGATCGTACCGCAAGAGACGGGAACGGATGATTTCTGTGTACCGATTTTCGATTACATGAAAAAGTACGGTACGCGGATCAAGATCCTTGACGGACAGCGTTTTGAGATTGCTCCGCCGCTCGAGTTGAGTAGTGAAAAAATTAACAATTTATTATTACATGACGGGATTCCATGTGCTATAATGACAAGTGATACCGTGATTCGACGCCGACGCGCGGGGGATACCTTTACCGATCACCGCCGCGGCGTGACAAAAACGTTGAAAAAGCTCTTTATTGAGCTCAAAATACCGCGTGAGCTGCGCGATACCATCCCGATCGTCGCCGAGGGCTCGACCGTCTTGTGGATCGAGGGGATCGGTACCTCCGCGCAGGCAAAAGCGGATCTGACCCGTGATGGGGAATACTATTTGGTCAACGGGGGGTTGAACAATGAATAAGGACATGGAAAAAGTATTGATCACACAAGAAGAGATCCAGGAAGCCGCCAAACGTCTTGCCGCTCAGATCGAGCGCGATTACGCGGGCGAGGATGAGATCGTCTTTGTCGGACTGCTCAAGGGCAGCGTCCAGTTCATGGCGGATCTGCTGAAAAACATCGACATGATGTGTACGATCGATTTTATCTGTGTTTCCAGCTACGGAAAAGGCACCAAGAGTACCGGTCGTGTGAATATCATCAAGGATTTATCAGAACCTATTGATGAGAAAAACGTGATCATCGTAGAGGATATCATCGACAGCGGCAACACGCTGAATTTTATCAAAAAGTATTTCTCGGCGAAGAACGCGAAGAGCGTGCGTATCTGCACTCTGCTCAATAAGCCCACGCGCCGTGAGGTAGAGATCGACGTTGATTATATCGGCTTTGATGTAGCCGATGAGTTTGTAGTCGGTTACGGTCTGGACTATAAGGAATACTACCGCAACCTGCCCTACATCGGCGTACTCAAGCCTGAAATATATGAATGATTGGCTCCCTTTCCTAAGGGAGCTGTCATCGAACGCCTGCGCTCGATGACTGAGGGTTGTCTTTGGAATACGAAAGATGATCCTTCTCCGCTTCGCGGAAACCCTCCGGCACTTGACGCGCGTCTGTGCCACCTCCCTTAGAAAAGGGAGGCTGAAAAAGAAGGAGTGAAAGCATTGAACGATAAAAAGAATCCTAATTCCGGCAAGGTGAGAAGCCTGCTGATCTATCTGGGTATCCCGATCATCGTGATCCTCGCGATGTCCTTCTTCCTCTCTCAGGGTCCGAAGGATACCACCACCTATTCCGAGGTAGTCGGTTACTTCCATGATATGAAGGTCACCGAGTTCAAGGTGGAGAGCAGCGGTTCTTCCACCAAGATCCAGATGAAGCTCGATGATGACAAGGTTATTACCCACAAGCTCATGGACTGGGAGACCTTCTGGAGAGACGTCAAGAGCGATATCGTCAAGTATGACAAAGAGCATCCCGACGCTCCCATGAAGTATGACCTCATGCCCGTGGGTGACAATTCCTTCCTGCTCGAGCTGATCCCGACGGCGATACTGGTCGTTGTGCTGGTGCTGTTCTGGTTCTTTGTCATGCGCCGTATGAGCGGCGGTATCGGCGGCAGAGAGATGAACTTCGGCAAAGCCAAGTTCAAGAATCAGACCGATGAGAAGAAAAAGACCACCTTTGCGGATGTCGCCGGTGCGGATGAAGAGAAGGAAGAGCTCGAGGAGATCGTCGAGTTTCTCAAGAATCCCGATAAGTATAACAAGCTCGGCGCGAGGATCCCCAAGGGCGTACTGCTCGTAGGCCCTCCCGGAACGGGTAAGACCCTGCTGGCGAAAGCGGTGGCAGGTGAGGCAGGCGTGCCGTTCTTCTCGATCTCCGGTTCCGACTTCGTCGAAATGTTCGTCGGCGTCGGTGCGTCGCGTGTACGTGATCTGTTTGAGACCGCAAAGAAGAATTCTCCCTGTATCATCTTCATCGATGAGATCGACGCTGTCGGTCGTCAGAGAGGCGCCGGACTCGGCGGCGGTCATGATGAGCGTGAGCAGACCTTGAACCAGCTGCTGGTCGAGATGGACGGCTTCGGCGCGAACGAAGGCGTCATCATGATCGCGGCGACCAACCGTCCCGATATCCTCGACCCGGCATTACTGCGTCCCGGTCGATTCGACCGTCAGGTCATGGTCGGTTATCCCGATATCAACGGCCGTGAAGCGATCCTGCGCGTCCATTCCCGTGAAAAGCCCCTGTCGCCCGACGTCAAGCTCCGCAATGTCGCGAAGCAGACCGCGGGCTTTACCGGTGCGGATCTCGCCAACCTTTTGAACGAGGCGGCACTGCTCTCCGCGCGCAAGAATAAAAAAGCGATCACCCAGACGGAGATCGAAGAAGCCGCGATCAAGGTAGTGGTCGGCTCCGAGAAGAAATCGAAGGTTATGAACGAGCGTGAGAAGAAGCTCACCGCATATCATGAAGCCGGTCACGCGATCTGCTTCTATGCGTGTGAGACGCAGGATCCCGTTCACCAGATCTCCATCATTCCGCGCGGTATGGCAGGCGGTTATACGATGCCGCTGCCGACCGAGGATCGCAGCTATCGTTCCAAGCGTGAGATGGAGGAGGAGATCGTGGTTGATCTCGGCGGTCGTGTGGCAGAAGCCCTGATCATGGGCGATATCTCCACCGGTGCTTCCAATGATATCGAAAAGGCGACCAAGACCGCGACTAACATGGTGGTCAAGTACGGTATGTCCGAGGCATTGGGTCCGATCAACTATACCTCCGGCGACGGTGAGATCTTCATCGGAAGAGATATGGGTCACACCAAGAACTATTCCGAGGAGACCGCCAACAAGATAGATGAAGAAGTCCATCGCATCATCACCGAGGCGTATCATAAGACCGAGGATATCCTCAACTCGCATATGTCCAAGCTCCATGAGACCGCCGCGTATTTGATCAAGCATGAGAAGATGTCCGGCGACGTCTTTGCTGAGGTTATGGCAGGCACCTATACGGAGCCTGTCGAGGAAGAGATCCCCGTGATCACGGAATCCGGATCCGCGACCGCTGAGGATAATTCTACAGTAGAATAATGAATCAATTATCGGGCGGAGCCTGACGCAAATGTCACTCCGCCTGATTTTTGGAAGAGAAAGGCTCCCTTTCCTAAGGGGCT
>CAMJJL010000054.1 GCA_946406145.1 uncultured Clostridia bacterium
TTAGGAGTTAGGAGTTAGGAGTTAGGAGTTAGGAGTTAGGAGTTAGGAGTTAGGAAAACTTCTTCTATTCTATTATAAAGGAGAACGGGGGAGAGGGCAAGTGTTTTCTGCTTATAAATCGTCATTGCGAGGAGCGTAAGCGACGTGGCAATCTCAACCGATAACAAAACTGAATAAGATTTGTGAAATCGTGGTAACCCCTGAACGCTTTAGCGATGGATCCTTTTCTTGACACAAAAACGGCGCCCTCATCGGAGAGCGCCGTAAAAAGCGAAATCAGTATCAATTATGCTTCTGCCTTATAAGGAGTGGTGCCGTCGATGTTGCACAGCTTAGCCAGATATCTCTGGATACGGGTAGCATCGATGATGGAGATGTGACCGTCACCGTCAACATCAGCGGTAACTTTATCAATTTCCATACCCTCGGGCAGCTCTCTGCCTGCAAGGTAATACTGGATGCAGAGTACATCGATCATGTCAACGGTCTTATCATTGTTGACGTCGCCGGGCTTGGGATGATTATGCTCGGGGTTGACGCAGGAAGCGTACTTGCCGTGATAGTTCGGGCTGGTAGTGGGATATTCTCCGTAGCAGCCGTCGCCATAGTATACATACCAGTCAGAGCCGTAGTTCCAGAAGTGGGTCAGGGGGTTCTCCTGCGCCATATCGGGATCATAGTTGATGATCTGGATGCAGTTGTCCATGTTATCCTCGTTGGGAGTACCCTCAGGCAGGGTGTCATAGTCGCCCTCATATGCGCCTTCGATGTTGGCGTCAGCCAGCTGACGAGCATAGGGGAAGATCTCCTTAGTGGGATCCATACCGCCGTTTACGCCGTTGTTCCAGATGATCAGGGGAGTGCCGCCGTCAGCAGGAACAGTCGCTTCATAAATACGGTTCTCTTTGTCAATGAGCTTGGTTTTGTAACCGACCCAGGTTACGCCTGTGCCGTCCGGCCACTTGGAACCGATGCCGCCCCACCAGTAAATACATACCTGGCAGTAATCCAGACCTAATTCGGTAGAATTGAATTTGTTGGTCCAGGTGGTATTTGTTTCATCTCCCGGAACGGGAAGGGGAAGCTGGAAGTAGATATGCTGTACGGGACCTAACTGACCACCGTTACAAGCCATGATCGCTTCTTCACAGGTAGGAGTATCATTCGTAACAGTGTAGGAATCAGTGGGATGATAGTCGACCGCACTGAAAGAAACTGTCGCGACAGATACTACCAGCATTACAGCAAGCAAAATGCTAATAATTTTCTTCATGAGAAATCCTCCTAAAATATTGATATTCCTATTATAGCACAAGAGAGTAAAAAAAAACAAGAGTATTTCCCCTACAAATTCGTTAATTTTTGATAAAAATAAAAAATTTCTGTAATATTGCATAAATTTAAGGAGCGAAATTTCATACTATCGACAAAAGACCGACGTCAAATCGTGGTTTTTCCGTCTTGAGCGGAAAAACAGAGAGGAAAAATATAATGCACACCTATCCGGTAGGTTATATTGACATCGAAAAAATATCGTGTACAATGGAATCAGAAGAAAAGACAGTTACGGAGACCGACATGACAGATCAACTGGTGGAAAAGTTAAGAAAAGAACGCGATCTCAGCGACAGTGAGCTCAAAGCGCTGATCGAGGATCCCTCGCATGACGCGGCTTTGACCAAGGCGGCGGATGAAGTGCGCCGACAGTGGTACGGCGACAAGGTTTATCTGCGCGGCTTGATCGAGTTCACCTCCTATTGCAGGAACGATTGTCTGTACTGCGGACTTCGAGCAGGGAACAGATACGCCGAACGCTATCGGCTGAGCAAGGATGAGATCCTCTCCTGCTGCGAGGAGGGCTATGCGCTGGGCTACCGCACCTTTGTCCTGCAGGGCGGTGAGGACCCGTATTATACCGATGATATGATCTGCGATATCGTCCGCTCTATCAAAGAGCAATATCCCGACTGTGCCGTGACGCTCTCGATCGGTGAAAAACCGCGCAAAAGCTATGAGCGTTACTATCAGGCAGGAGCGGATCGCTATCTGCTGCGGCACGAGACCGCAGACCCCGCCCATTACAGTAAGCTCCATCCGCAAAAAATGCGCTGTGAGAACCGCAAGCGCTGTCTGTGGGATCTCAAAGAGATCGGTTATCAGGTCGGCGCGGGCTTCATGGTCGGATCACCCTATCAAACGACTGAGAACCTGATCGCCGATCTGCGCTTTTTGCAGGAGCTGCAGCCCGACATGATCGGCATCGGGCCGTTTATCACCCACCGGGATACGCCGTTCAGGGATATGCCGGGCGGTACATTGGAGCTGAGTCTCAGGATGCTCGCCATCCTGCGGCTGATGTTCCCCTACGCGCTCTTGCCTTCGACGACCGCGCTGGGCACGATCGATCCTTCCGGCAGGGAGCTGGGTCTGCAAAGCGGCGGCAATGTTGTGATGCCGAACCTTTCTCCGACCGCTGTGCGCGAAAAATACGCGATCTATGATAACAAGATCTGTACCGGAGAAGAATCCGCCCGGTGCCGAAGCTGTCTGGAAATGCGCATCAAAAGCGCGGGCTATCGCGCCGTGACCGATCGCGGAGACGTCAGGCGCTCGAAGAGCGCAGTGAATACTGAAAACTGAAAATTGAAGAATGAATAATATTTTTGTGGCTCCCTTTGGTATAGGGGTCGTGTACGATACGCTGTCACTCTCCAAGGCTCCCTTTGGTAAAGGGAGCTGTCCCCATTCGGGGACTGAGGGATTGCATCATTGTTTGAGCGAAGCGAGTAACCCATCAAAAAGGCAGAAAAAATATGATCAACGAATTCTCACGCACTCAGCTGCTGCTCGGTGCGGCAGGCATGGAAAAATTGAAGAACGCCCGTGTAGCGGTATTCGGCATCGGCGGCGTCGGCGGCTACGCGGTCGAGGCTTTGGCGCGCTCCGGCGTCGGCGCGCTAGATCTGATCGACAAGGATGAGATCAGCCCCACCAACATCAATCGCCAGATCATCGCGACCCATTCGACTGTCGGAATGCCGAAGGTCGAAGCCGCCGCACAGCGTGTGAGGGACATCAACCCCGACTGCGTCGTGCGGACCTATCAAATGTTCTATGTTCCCGACACGGCGGAGCAATTCGATTTTGCGCAGTATGACTACGCGATCGACGCGATCGACACCGTCACGGGCAAGATTGCGCTGGTGATGCAGGCGCAAAAAACGAACACGCCGATCATCTCGTCGATGGGTACGGGCAACAAGCTCGACCCGACCGCCTTCGTGGTCACCGACCTGTACCAAACCTCCTTTTGTCCTCTGGCACGGATCATGCGCAAGGAGCTCAAAAAGCGCGGGGTGGATCACCTAAAGGTCGTTTATTCAAAGGAAGAAGCGCGTACCCCCGAGGGCGCGACTGAAGAACTGCCCCGGGGCAGACGTTCGATCCCCGGCTCGGTAGCATTCGTGCCGTCCGTCGCCGGGCTGATCCTCGCAGGCGAAGTGATCAAAGACGTCGTAAACAGATAGAGCATGACACCGGTCGTAGCATACGGCCGGTTTTTTGATGATGGCATAATAGGAAAGCTCTTAAAACAAGGCTTTTGAAATAAGCAACAAGAGAAGGTTTATACCAAGTTTACCGTATTAAACAAACGAGTCGCCGAAATGGCGATCCTCACCGCCGACAAGCGCGCCGGGCAGAAGGCGACATACGGCAAGCGCATGGAAAAGATGTACAAACGCCTCTCAAAATATGCCCTTGATCCTGATAACAAAAAGACCTATCAAGGTCGCGCCGAGCAGTGGGCGGAATATACCGAAAAATGGCAGTCCTATC
This sequence comes from uncultured Clostridia bacterium, assembly GCA_946406145.1. Taxonomy (GTDB): domain Bacteria; phylum Bacillota; class Clostridia; order Oscillospirales; family Acutalibacteraceae; genus Ruminococcoides. The sequence continues at coordinate 3,838 of CAMJJL010000054.1, forward strand.
ACGAAAAACAGCTTGCAAAAGCAATTAATAGTGGTATAATGATAAAAACGATAGCCAAATTATCAAACAGCGGAGTTAATGTATCAGTGAAACATATTGGAAAACTCGACAAGGATATTTACAAGTGTATAACGGACGATATAACAACTGATGAAGTAATTATCACAGATACACAGATCGCGCATATTAAGGAAAAACACCCTAATGATTATGAACAGTATTATCAGTATATTGCTGAGATCATTAGTAAACCTGATTATATTCTTGAAGCTAACAAGCCAAATACCGCTTTTGTATTAAAACATATTGAGGATAACGATAAACGGTACCAGGTCATTTTGCGACTTCATACCAGCGATGATCCTAAAGAATACAAAAACTCTGTTATTACATTTCTTAAAGTATCGGAAAAACGTTATAACAGATACCTGAGGACTAAGAAAATACTTTACAAAGCTGAATAAATGTGCTAAAATATAAGTACAATAAGAATAGGTTATTTGAGGTGGACAATTTCGTGGCATCCACACGCCGATGGTATGACAGGAAGTAATTCCGAGAGATGCAGGAGTACGCCACGCCTGCCAAATAACCAAGCTTTCAGCCACTTGTACTCTTTGTATAAGTGGCTGTTTCTATATCGTGATTTGACCGTTCTCTATGAGGGCGGTTTTTTGATGCCCAAAAGGAGGTGATCGTATCAGCAAAGCAAAAACAATCGAAGTCAATGCGATTTGTGTCGTAAAAGTGATTCGTCAGTTTTACGATAAAGAACACGGTTTGAAGCTCAGAAAAGTCGGTGAGAAATTCTTAACGTCCCCCGACCGTGCCGAAAAACCACCCTTTCTTTCCCGAAGGGAAGTCTGACAAACACCGTTTCTTTTAGCAAAAACCGCTAATTATTTTTGCGATACCGCCTTGAGGGTTTGACAATATTTTCTTGCAGTTTGGCACAAGATGTGGTATGATATAATCGATAATATGCAATAATGAGACATTATGCGTATTATCAATGTTGATGAACCCGGGGCTTGTTTAATCAATTGCGTTTTGTCGTTTTTTAAACGAGCTCTAATATAAAGCAGAATCTTTGAAAGGAGTTTTGCGATATGTGCGGTATTTGCGGCTTTACAGGTGAGCTGGAACAAAGGGAAGACGTCATCCAAAAGATGACCGAGGTCATCACCCACCGCGGTCCCGATTCGGACGGCGTGTACATGGATGATTACATCGCGATGGGCTTTCGCAGACTGTCCATCATCGACCTCGAGAACGGCGATCAGCCGATCTATAATGAGGACGGCAATCTGGTACTCACCTATAACGGCGAAATATATAATTATCAGGAGCTGAAAAAGGAGCTTGAGGGTCTGGGGTACAAGTTCTCGACCACCTCGGACAGCGAGGTGCTGCTCCATGCCTTTGAGGAATGGAACGAGGATATGTTCGAGCATCTGCGCGGCATGTTCGCCTTCGCGATCTATAACAAGGACACCAAGGCGGTGTTCCTCGCGCGCGACTTCTTCGGCATCAAGCCCCTGCACTTTTCGATTATCGGCGACGATCTGTGCTACGCCTCCGAGATCAAGAGCATCTTAGAGCATCCGAACTTTACCAAGCGCTTCAACGACAAGGCGCTGGACGCGTATCTGTCCTTCCAGTATGTGCCCCAGCCGATGACCTTCTTCAAGGACATCGAGTGCCTGTTGCCGGGTCACTTCATGTGGTTCCGTGACGGCGTTGTCGAGACACAGCGCTACTTTGAGCCCAAGTTCAAGCCCGATCTGGAGATGACCGAGGACGAGGCTGTCGATCAGATCGAGAAGGTCTTTGAGGACAGCATCAAGGCGCATAAGATCGCCGACGTCGAGGTAGGCTGCTTCCTCTCCTCCGGCGTGGATTCCTCCTACGTCGCCTCCTACTTTGAGGGGCAAAAAACCTTTACCGTCGGATTTGATTTCGGCGAAAAATATAACGAGATCACATGGGCACAGTCCCTGTCCGAGAAGATCGGCGTCGAGCATCACGCCAAGCTGATCTCCTCCGAGGAGTTCTGGGCGGCAGTCCCCAAGGTGCAGTACCACATGGATCAGCCTCTGGCAGATCCCTCCTGCATCGCGCTGTACTTTGTGACCAAGCTCGCGAGCGAATATGTCAAGGTCGTACTCTCGGGCGAGGGTGCGGACGAGCTGTTCGGCGGCTACACCTGCTACAACGATCCGCGTGTGTTCAAGTGGTACCAGAAGATCGTGCCCTATTTCCTGCGCCGCGGTATCGGCTGGGTCTGCAAGAAGCTGCCCGATATCAAGGGTCGCGACTATCTGATCCGTGCGATCCATCCGCTCGAGAAGCGCTATATCGGCAACGCCTATATGTATGATGAAAAGCAGAAAAAGGAGTTGCTCAAAAACCCTGAGATCGCGTCCGATCCTGCGCGTATGTGCAGAAGAATGTATACCCGTGCACGCAGATATGACGACGAGACCAAGATGCAGTATCTTGACATCAACATGTGGATGGTCGGCGATATCCTGCTCAAGGCGGACAGAATGAGTATGGCGAACTCTCTGGAGCTGCGCGTACCCTTCCTCGACAAAGAGGTGTTCAAGGTAGCGTCCTCTCTGCCGACTCCGCTGCGTGTCAATAAATATAACACCAAGTACGCGATGCGTAAGGCAGCGGCACGTCATCTGCCCGAGGAAGTTGCCGAAAAACCCAAGCTCGGCTTCCCCGTACCGACGCGCGTATGGCTCAGGGACGAGCATTACTATCATGTCGTCAAGGATATGTTTACCTCGCCGACTGCCGAGAAGTTCTTTAACACCGATCTGCTGCTCCAGTATCTGGACGAGCATTTTGACGAAAAAGAGGATAACTCGCGCAAGATCTGGACGATCTATGTGTTCCTCGTATGGTATCAGATCTACTTCGGTGCGGTAGCGCCCGAGGATCTGGCGCCTGCGGAAAGACCCACACCTCCCGAGCCTGTCGAAAAGGCAGCGCCCGAGGATCAGGTTGATGCGGAGTCTGACACAGAGGAACTGCCCGAAGAAGACGCCGACGCGGAGGGTACCAAGGTGTTTACCCCCTTAAAGAGCGACGATCTCCCCGACGAGCTGCCTCTTCCCGAGCAGAAGGAGGAAAAGGGAGAGGACGTTATCGAGCCTGTACCGGCGTATGAGGAGATTTACTCATCATCGGATAATCCGACCGCGCGCCGCGTGAATCTCGAGGCGGAAAGCAAGCCGATCTCCTTCACCGACGATATCGATCCCGAGGACTTCTTCGCGAGCCTGAAGGACAAGCTCAGAGAGAATATCGAGGACGAATGATCGTTTTCGATTGACAGTTTATACGAATCAGAAATCAGTATGAATAAAAACGCCGCTCCACGAGCGGCGTTTTCAGCAGGAAAACCATATGAAAGTAACTAACAGCTTGGAAGAATATAATCCAAAAATAAACGGCACGTATGTCGCGCTGGGGTTCTTTGACGGCGTACACAGCGGTCACCGCGCGGTGATCGGCAGCTGTATCGCCGAAAAGAGGGATCGCCCCTGTGTGGTGCTGACCTTTCGTGAAAGCCCTGCAAAGGCGCTCGGCAGACCGGCTCCGAGCTTGCTCAGCACGAATGAAAGAAAAGCGGAATTATTAGCTCAGATCGGTGTGGATGAAGTGATCTTCGCGGATTTCAACGCCGTCAAGGATCTGAGCCCTCAGGCGTTCGTCACCGAGATCCTGCGTGATAAATTACATGCGAAAAAGGTGTATTGCGGCTTTAACTACCACTTCGGTCAAGGCGGTTCGGGTGATACCGGGCGATTAAAAGAGCTCTGTGAAGAACAGGGGATCGAGGTCGAGGTAAAGGAACCCGTGAGCCGTGACGGTGAGCAGGCTTCATCCTCGCTGATCCGCCGCTGTATCGCCGACGGAAGGATCGAAAAAGCAAATACCCTGCTCGGCTATCACTACGCCATCGAGGGCGCCATCGACAGCGGTAATCATATCGGATCCGCGATGGGCTTCCCGACGGTGAATATCCCGATCGCAGAGGGCTTGACCGTGCCGCGCTACGGGGTATATGCCTCCATTCTCACCATTGACGGCAGACGCTACAGGGGCGCGACCAACATCGGCGTGCATCCGACGGTCGGCGCGCATGAGGCGCCGCTTTGCGAGACCTTTCTGCTCGATTTCGGCGGCGGCGATCTGTACGGAAAGAAGGCGACCTGTGAGCTGACCGCTTTTGTGCGTGAGGAAAGGCGTTTTGGCTCCGTCGACGAGCTGAGCGCGCAGATCAAAAAAGATTGTCAAACGATTGATCAACTGTCATTGCGAGGGTGAACCAAAGGTTATGGCAGTAGCTCTCAGCCAATCAGCGTTCGCAGGTATACTCCGCTTTTTGGGAGTGACGGGGATCCCATAAATCCCGGAATTATGGGAAGAGAAAGAGCCGCGGCACGAGGTCATGGCATACCACCCGGAAATGCCTACCGAGTTCAGCGCGCGACGACGAGCATGGTAGTTGTGTACCAAATCAGAGAGTGGGACAACCTCTCACCATCTCAACCGAATAAAAATCAGGCGCACGGATCATTTCCGTGCGCCTTTTTAGTAGGTTATTATTTCTTTTTCTTACCCTTTTTCTTCGGTGATGGCGTTTGTTCATCATCCGGCGTCGTCTTTTTATCCTCCGGTTTCGCCGACACGGATGTTTTGTTATCGGAAGCGCCTGCGGCGATCGCCTTTTTTACCTTGAGCTTCGCAAAGATCATTTCTCGCTTCGGCGCGAGGATGATCAGCGCGATGAAGATCGCCAGCGCCAGCAGGGTGCAGATCAAGCCGGGGATGAAGCCCTCGGGGATATACTTTAATTCAATGAGATGCTCACCCTGATTAAGTGGGAACGCCAGCATCGCGTTACCCACAGGGGTGATCTCGGTTTCCTTGCCGTCGACATATGCCTTCCAGCCCTTGGTGTAGGAGATCGAGGTGTAGAACAGTCCGTTTTCCTGCGCGGTGATATCGCCTGCGATATAGCTGTCCTTGACCGTAGTCGCGGTCATAGTGGATTTGGAAAGCAGGTCATAGCCCTGTTTGAACAGGTCGTCGTTGAACATCGCGCAGTAGGAGGTGAGCGTGCCGGTGGAGCTGTTCGCCATTGTCGCGTGCAGGGTGATGGTATCGCCCTGCTTGACGTCGCCGACCATCATGATGAACGGTCGCTTGATATAGTAGCCGATCTTCTCCGCACCGTTGACGCGGATCGAGATATTATCCGTACTGCCCGAGAAGTAGGCGACCGCGGTGCCGTCACGATCGGCGACATAGTTGATGTCATAGGAGTCGTTTGCCTGCGAGGAGCTGTAGGAGTAGGTGCCGCCGTTCGCCGCTTTGATGGAAGCGCCGTCGGTAGCGGCAGTGCAGGAGGTGCTCGCCAGATACTGATAGATATCGCCGCTCAGCCCTGTGGTCATGCGGTACAGGATATTCTGGTTGTCCATCGGATTCGTCGAGGCGTTCTTGACGTCAAAGGTGCTCAGCGCGTTCTTCACCATAAAGCCCTGCGGCAGATAATACTTGTTCTGCAGCAGCTTGACGTTGCCGCTTTGATGGATCTGATCCATATGAGCGGTGTCGAGATACGCGCCGTAGGGGGTGATCAGGTATTTGATGTTGAGCATCAGGTTGGTGAAGGGGGAGCTTTCCTGATAGGTGTAGCGGTTGGAGGCGTCCCATCCGCAGATGCCGAACTTTTCCATATAGATGGTGATATCCTTGTTGACCATCGAGTTGAACATGGAGATACCGTCCGCGCCGATCAGGGCGTTATCGTTGAGGGAATGGTATTTGTTGACCTCGGTATGAGGCAGATCGATATTATCCTTTTCCAGCTCATTGACCTTCGCGACGCAGTTGAGCGTATCCTGACCGCCGAGCGGATAACTTTTCGCGTCGGTAACGCCGACGGTCTTGACGCCGCCCGCGGCAGAGAACAGACCCTCTACCATCGCAATGATCAAGAGAACCACGGACAGCACGACCTTGGTCATCTGGTGATCCTTGTTCATCTCCTTGGAGCTGATCAGCAGTGCCGCCGCCGCAGTCAACAGCAGGATGACGACGCCTAAAAAGATGTGGAAGGCATTGCTCCCGTCCTTACTGACGGCGGAGTTGATGATCGTGCCCGACACAAAGATAATGACTGCCGCTATGACGCCGATGACCGAGGTGCCGATCACCAACGCGATACGCGGAAGCTTGTTGCGCAGGGAGTACAGCAGAACCCATGCGGCGAGGATGCCGCCGATGAACGCCGACCAGAGGATCGGGTCGACCTTCTGATTCTCGAAGATCGGTGAGAGCTTGACCTTTTCACCGTCAAAGTAGGTCGCGGCAATACCGAGATAGATCGCAAACGCGAGGATGCCGCCGATCACCGAGGCGAGCTTGATGCTGTCGATGTGCATGAACACCCGGAACGCCATATATATCAATAGGAAGGAGTACAGGAAAGAGAAGCGGTGCGGCAGCATGTTGGGGAAGTGGAAGCCGTGCCATACATAATCGAGCTGACGGATGATGAAGCTGAGCATAAAGAACAGCGTCAATCCGCCGCAGAAAACGCGCTCGCGGATCTTGATCTTGGAGCAGAAGAAGAACAGCAGCGCCAAAAAGATGACGAACACACCGCAGTAAACGTTGGGCAGACCTTCCTTCTCGGTCGGCTTGATGAACGCGACCGAGTTGGCGATAGTCTTGCCGATTCCCTCCAAAACGCCGCCGAAATCGGGCGTACTGCCGATATTGATGGCAAAATCCTTGGGGTAGGTATTTTTGGCGGAATAGGTGTAATGCAGCGCAAAGTACGTCGGCAGCACCAGAACCGCCGACATCATGATCGACAGCAGTGAGAAGCCTGCCATCTTGAAGAACTGCTTGATCAGATCCTTCCAGCCCTTGAACTCTACGATGCAGTAGCCGATGGATACCAGCAGGATGAAGATGCAGGTGAACAGTCCGATGTAGTAGTTCGCGAGGATGGACAGCGCCAGCGCGATAACATACAGGCGGAATTTTCCGTCTCTCAGCAGCGCAAAGGTTCCTGCGATGACCAGCGGCAGCAGCGCGATGGTATCCAGCCAGATGACGTTCCAGTAGTAGCCCATGATAAACGCGCACAAGGCGTACATGATGCCGAACGCGGTGATGGAAACATCCTTGCGCTTGAACGTGATCTTGAGGAACAGCGCGTAGAAAAATCCTGCCAGACCGATCTTGACGCAGGTGATGACATACAAGAATTCTCTGAGCTTATCCGCAGGAACCAGCACGGATAAGAAGTTCAGCGGACTTGCCAGATAATAGGACATCAGGGCGACATAGTTGGTACCGCCGCCGCTCTTCCATGTCCACAGCAGTGAGCCGCCGTGCTGGAGCTTGTCCTGATAATCCACCAGGAACGGATAGTATTGGTGCCACAGGTCGGTGGCAAGGATCTGGTTCGTTCCAAAGGGAGAAACGCCCGCGATCTTGAATGCGAAGAACATCAGGATAAACGGGATGAAAAACGCCAGGAAAAGGTAGACCCACACACCGTAGCGGTCCATGAAGGAGCCTTTCGCCAGTGTGGGAGCATCTTTAGGAGGCGAAGCGGTCTTTGTCTTTATCTTAGCTGACATACAATTCTCCTTTACAAATTTACATACATATTTATATTACCATCATTTACAAGTGAGGTAAACACTTTATTGATATTTTTCAAAAAATTTTTTCATTATCATTTACACGATGAAGATATTTTGGTATAATAATCTTCACGATGTGTCTAAGAGGTATGGGCAAAACCATTCCCCATTTACGGAGGTGTGAAAATGAAGCTGATCGATATTGTCGTCCCCTGTTATAACGAGGAGGAGGTGCTCCCTCTCTTCATCGAGGAGACCAATAAAGTCATCGCAACCATCCCCGACTATGATTTTCGCTATATTTTTATCAACGACGGCTCCAAGGACAAGACCTTATTCGTTTTGCGTGAGCTTGCCGCTAAGTACAGTAACGCAAAGTATATCTCCTTATCCCGTAATTTCGGCAAGGAGAGCGCGATGTATGCCGGACTTGAATACTCCACCGGCGACTATGTGATCGTCATGGACGCCGATCTGCAGCATCCGCCCGCGATGTTCCCTCAGATGATCGAGGGTGTGGAAGAGGGCTACGACTGCTGTGCGCTCTATCGCGCCAAGCAAAAGGGAGAGAACCCGATTCGCCAGATGATCTCCAAGATGTTCTTCGGCTTCCAGAACAAGATCTCCGACGTCAAAATGCCCGACGGCGCGGTGGATTACCGCATCATGTCGCGCCAGATGGTGGACAGCATCATCAGCCTGTGTGAGAAGCAGCGCTTTTCCAAGGGACTGTTCTGCTGGGTCGGCTATCAGACCAAGTGGATCGAATACCAGAACGTGGAGCGTACCGTCGGCACGACCAAGTGGAGCTTCTGGAGCCTGTTCAAATACGCATTGGACGGTATCACGAGCTTTTCGGTCACACCTCTGCGCTTTATCGCGGTGCTGGGCTTTGTGATCTCGGCGCTCGCGTTCATCTGGATCATCATCACACTGATCCAGACCCTGATCATGGGTATCGACGTGCCCGGTTATGTCACGACCCTCTGCGCGGTGCTGTTCATGGGCGGCATCATCGAGATGTCCGTCGGCGTGCTGGGTGAGTATATCGGCAGGATCTATATGGAATCCAAGGATCGACCGATCTATATCGCCAAGGAAACTAATCTGGACGACAAGAAGCCTTCCCCTTGAGGAGAGTCCCCTGTTAGGGGAAATGGGCGACGCCCAAAAGAGTTGCCGTTTCTGCAAGGAAAATGTCGGATGAGGTGAAAACCTTTCCGATCGATGCTCTTCAAACGCAGAGCAGATGAAACACACATATTGTTGAGCGGGACCATCCCACCGCAAAGGAAGAACATATGGAAAAAATCAAAGCTTTATTCACGAAATACAAAGAGATCATCATGTATATCATCTTCGGTGTGCTGACCACGCTGGTCAACTGGGCGGTATACACGATCCTGATCAAGATCTTCGGCAGCGCGACCGAGAGTGAGACGATCCTTTTCAACCTCTTCGGCAGGGATATCTCGACAAAGATATTCTTCATCTTCATCGCGAATTTTGTCGCATGGGTCGCAGGCGTCGTCTTTGCTTTTGTGACCAACAAGATCTGGGTCTTCGAGTCCAAGTCGTGGCGCTTCGGACTGGTGATGAAGGAGCTGTGGCTCTTCGTGCTGGCGCGCCTGATCACCGGTGTTCTGGAATGGTTCGGCGTACCGCTCTTATGGGCGATCGGCTTGGATCAAAAGCTCTTCGGCATCGACGGCTTTTTGGCGAAGATCATCGTCAGCGTCATCGTCGTCATCCTCAACTATGTATTCTCTAAGCTGATTATCTTCAGAAAGAAGGATCAGCCCGAAGAATCACAAAAGAACGGATAACTAAAGCAACAGGCGCGGATCTCTCCGCGCCTGTTCCTGTCGTGATGGTAAATATACACAACTCCGACGGCTTTTTTTCTACATCGAAAGAAGAAAAAAGCCTTTTTTTGATTCCATACATATGCTATACTATTTATATATGGCGAAATCGCCTATAAAATAAACACCATCCGGAGGTTATTATGAGTTATAGAGTAGGTATCGATTTAGGCGGCACCAATATCGTGGCGGGCGTCGTTAACGATGATTATGAGATCATCGCGAGAGCTTCCTGCAAAACCAACGTTCCCCGTCCCGAGGCGGAGATCTGTGATTCCATGGCGACTATCGTGAAGGAGGCCATCAAAAAGGCGAAGCTCAAAATGGACGATATCGACTATATCGGAATCGGCGTACCCGGTGCGGTCAACCCCGAGACCCGTATCATTGAGACCTCCCCGAACCTCTTCTTCAAGAACTGGGAGATTGCGAAGATGATGGAGGAGCGCCTCCATAAATATACCAAGGTCGAGAACGACGCGAATGCCGCGGCGCTCGGCGAATTCCTCGCCGGCTCCGCAAAGGGCACTAAGAACGCGATCGCCATCACCCTCGGCACCGGCGTCGGCGGCGGTATCATCATCGACGGCAAGATCTATTCCGGTTCCAACTATGCCGGCGCTGAGCTCGGTCACATGGTCATCGTCAAGGACGGTCGCGAGTGCGGCTGCGGCAGAAAGGGCTGTTGGGAAGCCTACGCTTCCGCCACCGCGCTGATCAATATGACCAAGGAAGCGATCCGCAACGAGAAGGCGGAGTTCTCCTATATGCTCCATCTCGCGGACGACGATATCGACAACGTCAACGGCAAGACTGCCTTTGACGCGCAGCAGGCAGGCGACAACACCGGCGCCGCAGTCGTCGAACAGTATATCAACTATCTGGCGACCGGTTTGATCAATATCATCAACATCTTCCAGCCCGATGTGCTGTGCATCGGCGGCGGCATTGCCGGTCAGGGTGAAAACCTGTTGGGACCGCTGCGCACTATCATCGAGAAAGAGCGCTTCACTAAGTATAATGAGAAGCAGACCAAGGTTTGCATCGCGAGCTTGGGCAACGACGCGGGTATCATCGGCGCGGCTTGCCTGTAATGGATGAATAGTCATTGGAAAAAGGACGCATGCGTCCACTCTCAACCTATAATAATATGTATACAGCTCACCCTTCTGTCAAAGGAGGGTGAGTTTATCTATATTATTGATACAACGTATTCTCAAAGAATAGCGTCGATTTATGGGACTTTATTGCGTTGATGTGCAAAATAACCAACAAGATGTTGTGATATACGGTCGAAACAGCACCCAGAAATTGGGATTTGAAAAAATTTTGGTTTTTTTATAAAAAACGCTTGACTTTTGCGTTTGTACGCAGTATAATCTTAATGTTCGCTAATCAAGAAAGCGACCTCAAAAATCGTTGTTTTCCACAACGAAAAGAGCTCATTTTCGTGATTTGTGACAAAGGACCTTGAAAATTAAACAACGAAGAAGAAACCCGTAATTACTTTGAGAGCATCTGTGGAGACACAGAGAGTACTCAAGAAATT
>CAMJJL010000055.1 GCA_946406145.1 uncultured Clostridia bacterium
GGGAGGATGATAGACGTACTGTTCCTAACTTATATACTTTTTCGACAAACTGAAACGCACCCGAGTGGGTGCGTTTTGCTGTGATATCATACTTTCAGTTCGTCCTCGATGGTGTTCGCGGCGTTCTCAAAGTAATTGCCGACAAACAGCTCAACAGTGCCGGTATCGACCGACTTCGCGAGATCGGGATCGATCGGCACCTTCGCGAGGACGCGTGTGCCGTACTCTCTGGCGATCTCGTCGATATGGCTGTCGCCGTAGATCTTATGCTCCTTGCCGCAGTCGGGACACTTGAAATAGCTCATGTTCTCGACCAGTCCGAGGATCGGGATGTTCATCAGCTCCGCCATCTTGACCGCTTTGCTGACGATCATGGAGACCAGCTCCTGCGGAGAGGCGACCACGATGATGCCGTCCAGCGGAATGGACTGGAACACGGTCAGCGGTACGTCTCCGGTGCCGGGAGGCATATCGACGAACATGTAGTCAACATCCTTCCAGATGACCTCTGACCAGAACTGCTTGACGGTGCCGGCGATCACAGGACCGCGCCATACGACGGGATCGGTGGTGTTCTCGAGCAGCAGGTTGACGGACATGATATCGATGCCGGTCTTGGTGGTTTCGGGGATGATGCCGAAGTCATTGCCCTTGGCGCGCTCGGTGATGCCGAACGCCTTCGGGATGGACGGACCGGTGATATCCGCGTCCAAAATCGCCGTCTTGTGACCGCGACGGTTGAGCTCCACCGCCATTGCGGAGGTGACCAGACTCTTGCCTACGCCGCCCTTACCGGATACGACCGCGATCACCTTTTTGACGGAGCTCAGATCATTTAACTTTTCATGCAGATCCTGCGGCTCGGTGCGCGACGCGCAATTCTGGGCGCAGGAGGAGCAATCATGAGTACACTCGCTCATTTTTATTCTGCCTCTTTCTCTTCTGCCGCCTGTTCGGCGACTTCTTCCACGCTTTCGGTTGCTTCTTCAGCATTCTCAGCCGCTTCTTCAACCGCCTCATCAACCTTTTCCTCCGCGTCCTTCTCGGTCTGAGCGAGTTCCTCGGCAAGACCTCCCTCGAGGACGGGCGCTTCCTCTGTCTTTTCCTCGGCTTCTTCCTCTCCCTCTTCCTTCATCTCATAGCCTGCGAAGAAGGTGTACGGGATACCGTAGCCCAGTGCGACGCATGCGAGCATCAGGATGATGGAGGGGCCGGATGAGCCTACGCCCATCATCGCGAGCGTCGCGTTCTGCGGCACGATCAGATCATGCAGCGGCAGTTGGGGGATCAGAGCGGCAAGGATGATGTACAGAGCAGGAATATCGATCAGCAGCAGTACGGCAAGGCTGAAACGCTTGACCTGCTTGCCCTCGCCGACACGGGTCGCGTAGAACAGCAGCAGACCGAAAACGACCATGATCAGTATCTGGATCACACTGCCCCATGTACCGGTAACCTGACTCGCGATCGAGCTGAAGAAATAGGTACAGATTATGTAGCCGATAACAAGAAAGGATGAGAAGATAATATTGATCTTGTTTGATTTGGAATTAGGGTTTTTCATAGTAATACCTCCGTATATTTTGCGGTCAACCGACCGTTGTTGATGATAACAGCGAACTACCGGGACTGCTTTTTCCTGAGCACAAAGCAATACCAGCCGCGCAGGGTGTTTTCCTCCACGATATCAAAGGAATCACGGATTGCATTTTTGACGTCGTCGGCACGGGTGTCGATGATACCGCTGGTGATGTACACGGCGTCATCTGTCATCAATTCTCTGACGGAAGCCGACAATGCTATTATAGCATCCGCTACGATATTTGCAACCACAATGTCGTATTTTCCGTCGACTTTATCGACCAGATCGCCTGCGATAGCGGTGAATTTGTTCTCCACATGATTGACGGCGGCGTTCTCGTTCGCAGTACGCACCGCCACCTCGTCGATATCCACGCCGAATGCGCTCTGAGCACCCAGCATCACTGCCGCAATGCCGAGGATACCGCTGCCGCAGCCGACGTCGAGCACTCGCTCGCCGCCCTTGACATAGCGCTCCAGTGTTTCCATGCACAGCTGAGTGGTCTCATGCTTGCCGGTACCGAATGCGAGCCCCGGGTCGATATTCATCATCAAACGACCTTTGGGATCGGTATCGGTGTACCACGACGGGTTGATCAACAGCTTCTCGCCCACCGGCATAGGCTGAAAGAACTTGCGCCAGTTGTTGCGCCAATCGTCCTCCTTGACCATGCTTTGATCGATAGTATAGGCGATATCGGCTGCCGTCAGGCGCTCGCGCAAAAACTGCACCGCCTCACCGATATTATCCTCGGGATCGATGTAAATATGTATCTTTGCCTTACTGCGATCCTTTTGCAGGAGATCTTCATCGATCAGATCGATATGCGCGATCTCCATGACCTCCTGTTCGAGGGCGCTGTAATCCTCGATATAAATGCCGTAGGGTACGGTCATATTGGCGATCGCCGCCGCGTCATCGATACGCCCGGCTGCTACCTCTACCGCGATTTCTGTCCAGTCCATGGTTCACATCCTTCTCTATCGGAGCTCTTTCTGCATTTTACCTTATATAATGTAACACAAAACTAAAACTTCTGCAAGTAGCCTGTCACATAGAAACAGCGGTTGTACAAGGTACAGCCGCTGAACGCAATTATCCGAAGATATCCTTGAGTTTATCCTTGAAGCCCTTGCGCTTCTGGTAATTCTTATCGCCCATTGCGGCGTCGAATTCCCTGATCAGCTCCTTCTGCTTATTGTTCAGGTTCTTCGGCACCTCGATGACAACGCGCACATACTGGTCGCCGCGGCCTCTTCCGCCCAAATGCTGGACTCCCTTGCCCTTGAGCTTGAATACATCGCCGGGCTGGGTGCCCTCGTGGATATCATAGCTCGCCTTACCGTCGAGGGTCGGCACGGTCACGGTCGCGCCCAATGCCGCCTGAGCAAAGGTGATCGGCAGATCGCACCAGATATCGTCGCCTCTGCGCTCAAAGATCGGATGCGGTCGGATGCCGATATAGACATGCAGATCGCCGGCAGGGCCGCCGTTGACGCCGGAGTTGCCGTGTCCGCCGACGTTGAGCACCTGCTCATCGTTGATACCGGCAGGCACGTTGACCTCTACGGTCTTTTTGCGGCGCACCTGACCCCGACCGTTACAGGTACGGCAGGGCGTCTCGATGATCTTTCCGCGACCTCTGCACGCGTCACAGGGACGGGAGGTCTGCACGGTGCCGAAGGGAGTACGCTGATTGATGGTCACCTGACCTCTGCCGCCGCAGGCGGAGCAGGTCTTGGGTGTGGTACCCTTCTGCGCGCCGGTGCCGTTACAGTCCTTACAGGTGGAGACCGCCTGATACTGCACGGTTTTCTTACAGCCCTTTGCCGCTTCTTCAAAGCTGATATACATGGTCGTTTCCACATCGGAGCCGCGTCGGGGGGCGTTGGGATTCGCCGAACGTCTGCCGCCGAAGCCGCCGAAGAAGCTCGAAAAGATATCGCCGAGGTCGATGTCCTGACCGAAGGGCGAGCCTGCGCCGCCTGCGCCGTAGTTGGGGTCGACGCCTGCGTGACCGAACTGGTCATAACGCGCCTTTTTCTCGCTGTCGGACAGCACCTCATACGCCTCGTTGACCTCTTTGAACTTTTCCTCCGCCGCTTTGTCGCCGGGATGCAGGTCGGGATGGTACTTCTTTGCCGCCTGACGGTACGCCTTTTTTATTTCATCGTCCGAAGCGCCCTTGTTCACGCCTAAGACTTCATAATAATCTCGTTTATCTGCCATGGTTTCACCCACCTACCGATTGTCATTGCGAGGCACAGTATTGTGCCGCGGCAATCTCAACCGATTTTGTTTATATATAACGCATGATGCGGGCGAGTAAAGAGAGCCTTACCCGCCCGTTTATCATATCATAACTTTTAGTCGACGTAAAGAGTAATCCTTAATCGGATCAGTCAACATCCTTATAATCCGCGTCGTAAACGTTGCCGTCGCTGCCGCCCTGATTGGGATCCTGACCCATGTCGGGACCGGGCTGAGGAGCGCCCTGCTGGGGAGCTGCCTGCTGGTACATCTTTGCGCCGATATCCTGCAGACTCTTCATCAGATCGTCCTTTGCCGCCTTGATGAGGTCGGTGTCGTTCTTACCGATCGCATCCTTGACAGCGGCGATCTTGGTGTTCAGGGTGTTCTTGTCATCCTCAGCGATCTTGTCGCCGTTGTCGGAGATGAGCTTCTCCGCCTGATAAGCGACCTGCTCCGCCTCGTTCTTGGTGTCAACCTCTTCGCGGCGCTTTTTATCCTCAGCGGCATACTGCTCCGCCTCCTTGACAGCCTTGTCGATGTCGTCCTTGGACATGTTGGAGGTGTTGGAGATGGTGATCTGCTGCTGAGCGCCGGTGCCGAGATCCTTTGCGGATACGTTGACGATGCCGTTGGCGTCGATGTCGAAGGTGACCTCGATCTGCGGAATACCTCTGGGAGCCGGAGCGATACCGGTCAGCGCGAACAGACCGAGCTGTTTATTGTCACGGGCAAACTCACGCTCACCCTGGAGGATATTAATCTCAACCTGCGTCTGGTTATCCGCCGCGGTGGAGAAGATCTGGCTCTTCTTGGTGGGGATGGTGGTGTTGCGGTCGATGATCTTGGTCATGATGCCGCCCATTGTCTCAACACCCAGAGAAAGCGGCGTGACGTCGAGCAGCAACAGACCGTCTACCTCGCCGCCCAGAACGCCTGCCTGGATAGCGGCGCCGATCGCGACGCACTCGTCGGGGTTGATGCCCTTGAAGGGTTCCTTGCCGATCAGGGACTTGACAGCGTCCTGAACCGCCGGGATTCTGGAAGAACCGCCGACCATCAGCACCTTGTTGATCTCGCCGATGGACAGACCGGAGTCGGACAGAGCGGTGCGCACGGGACCCATGGTCTTCTCAACCAGATCAGCGGTCAACTCATTGAACTTCGCGCGGGTCAGGGTGAGATCCAAATGCTTGGGACCGGTCGCGTCAGCGGTGATGAAGGGCAGGTTGATGTTAGAGGTGGTCACGCCGGAGAGCTCGATCTTGGACTTCTCGGCAGCTTCCTTCAATCTCTGCATCGCCATCTTGTCGCCGGACAGGTCAACGCCGGTCTCGGTCTTGAAGGACTGTACCATCCAGTCGATGATACGCTGGTCAAAGTCGTCGCCGCCCAGACGGTTGTTACCTGCGGTAGCCAGAACCTCCTGTACGCCGTCGCCGATCTCGATGATGGATACGTCGAAGGTACCGCCGCCGAGGTCGTATACCATGACCTTCTGGTCGTTTTCTTTATCCATGCCGTAGGAGAGCGCCGCCGCGGTAGGTTCGTTGATGATACGCTTGACGTCCAGACCCGCGATCTTGCCGGCGTCCTTGGTCGCCTGACGCTGTGCGTCGGTGAAGTATGCCGGAACGGTGATGACGGCGGAAGTGACCTTCTCGCCCAGATAAGCCTCAGCGTCAGCCTTGAGCTTCTGGAGCACCATCGCGGAGATCTCCTGCGGTGTATAAGCCTTGCCGTCGATGTTTACCTTGTAGTTGGAGCCCATCTCTCTCTTGATGGAAGAAACAGTGCGGTCGGGGTTGGTGATCGCCTGACGCTTTGCCACCTGACCTACCAGACGCTCGCCGTTCTTAGAGAACGCGACGACGGAAGGAGTGGTGCGCGCGCCTTCTGCGTTTGCGATAACGACGGGCTCGCCGCCCTCGATAACTGCAACACAAGAGTTAGTTGTACCTAAGTCAATACCGATTGTTTTAGCCATAATAAATACCTCCGTTTGTTAGTGATCAGTGGTTAGTGATCAGTGATTAGTTTATTAGTGATTAGTTTATTTAAGATGTTTATTACTATTATGATAGGTGAGGGCAAAGCCTTCCCATAATTTGCGTCAGCAAACTACACGCGCCGTAGGCGCTCTTCACGACGGAGTCACTTCACTCCGTCACTGCGAACGTTACGCGTTCGCCACGACTACCATCGCGTGGCGGATGATCTTGTCGCCGATCTTGTAGCCTTTTTGATAGACGGCCGAGATCGTATTCTCGCCCAAGGCTTCATCCTCGACCATCGACACCGCGTTGTGCAGCTCGGGATCGAACGGATCGCCGACCTCACAGAACGGCTCGACCTTGAGCTTTTCGAAGCAGGTTTTCAGCTGAGCGGCGATCATCTCAATGCCCTTACTGAATTCCTCGGGAACTTCCTTGCCGTCGAATTGCGCCATCGCCTGCGTCATGCTGTCCGCAAGCGGCAACAGCTCCTTGACCGCCTTAGCGGTAGCGTCATCATAGATCTGGAGCTTCTCCGCCGAGGTGCGCTTGCGGTAGTTGTCATACTCGGCATAGAGCCTGACGTATTTTTCCTTCTCCGCTTTCAGCTCCTCCTGCAGCTTTTCTTCCGCCGAAGGCTCCTTTTTTTCTTCCTCGACTGTTTCGGTCGGGGTTTCTTCTGCCTTTTTGGTCTCTTCGACCTCCGGCTTCTTCTTTTCCTTTTTCATGGGTCTATCCTCCTCAGAGTAATTCACCGATCGCGCGGGACACACATCCCGCCGCGAAGATGACCTCACTCATAATGGTTTTGTAATCGATCCTCAGCGGCGCGATCACCGCCACAGCGCCGGCGTTCTCTCCGCCGATCTCGTAGCGTGCGGATACCACCGCGCTGTCTCTCAGCTCGGGGATCTTGCTCTCCTCGCCGAGATAGATCATATGGGTACGACTGCTGTTAAGCAATCCCGAAATGGTTTTGGTGTCGCTCAAAAAGCGGATCGTATTGCGCGCGCTGTCAAAATCATAGTTGTCCGAGAACAGCAGATTGGTCTGTCCTGATACGGTCACATTGACCTCGAGGGCATTTTGCACCGCCTCATAGATCGCGATCAGCACATCGGGGATGAAGAGCGTCAGCTCGCCCATGCCCGAAGCGGCGGTTTGCAGATAGCCCTGCGTCACATCCGTGAGCCTGACGCCTGCGAATGCCTCGTTCACCGCTTTGTCAAACATCGACAGCAGCTGCGGCGTGAGGACGAACTCACATCGGAAGAGCCTCGACTTGACCATCCCGTTGGAGGTGACGAGCACCACCATCGAGGTGTGCCGTCCGGTGGACACGAAGCGGATCCTGTGGATCCTCGCCTCATCGGAGGAGGGAGTGGTCACGGCGGACGCGGCTTTGGTCAGCTGCGACAGCACCATCGCGGTGCGGCCGAGGATACTCTCCGGAGCGCCTGCGCCCGATCGGATACCTCGCTCGATATTCTCGCGCAGCCGCTCGGGCAGGATCGCCGGCTTCATCAGATGATCGATATAGTAGCGATAACCCTGCTTGGTCGGCACACGACCTGCCGAGGTATGCGGCTGATGGAGATAGCCCTCTTCATCCAGCGACTTGAGCTCGTTGCGGACGGTCGCGGACGATACGCCGAGATCCGTTTCTTCCAGCAGCGCCTTGGAGCCGATCGGTTCACCCGTGCGGATGTAGGTGTCGATCACCGCGGACAGTATCTTCTCTTTTCGTATAGCGAGCCCCATACTGTCGCCTCCTTTGCCTGCGGTCATTGGAGCGCTAAGCCTCCCCTTCCTAAGGTGAGATTCTGTCCAAAACTTGTTTTGGCTTACAGAATCCATACACCGGAGAGGTGCCCGAAGGGCGGAGGGTTGCTGTCTGACAGGTTGAACCCTCTTTTTTGTTTTAGCACTCTCGATGTTCGAGTGCTAACTACAATACATAGTATATCCTAAAATCAGAAAAAGTCAATATTTTATTTGTGAATTTTTTGTTAAACAGGAAATTTTTGTTCAGTGAACGGTTAATGGTTAATGATTAATGGTGACGGGAAAGCCTATCGGCTTTTGAATTGGTATACTTACTGCTGTTTATCATGTATGTAATCAACTAAAATGAACCGGTCTGTTATTTATAATAGTTGTAAAAATTCTTATAAATCGGGTGCGGGTATCCCACCCTTCACCGTTAACTGTTCACCGTTAACTGTTAACCATTCTCCCGTCATTGACATTTTCCGACAATATCTTTATACTATATATAATCTGGTTGAGATTGCCACATCGTTGGCTTGATTGCCAACTCCTCGCAATGACGATGAGTATAATAATGTAAAAAGGAGCTAATTAATATGATCCTTACCTTTGTGACAGCGATCCTGTGCTTTGCGGCGGCGATCATCATGCTCACACCGTATTTTCGCAAGCTGACCCTGCTGCGCCCGATGGCGTTCTACCTGATCTTTCAGGGCGCGTGGCATATCTTCTCTTTTTTGATCTATGAGCTGTATCCTACCTCGGTGGTACCGGCTTATGTCAACCGCATCGGCACGATCCTGATCGTACTGTACTACATCTTCATGCTGCTGATGACGCGCAAGAAGTCCAAACGCAAGAAGAGAGAGAAAGCAGAATGAACGGCTATTTATATACGGCGATCTGGTTTTTGCTGGCGGCGTACCTGATCTATGTGACCGTGACCCGATATCGTAAGCCGATGATGTTCGTGCTGTCGGGCTTCATGGTATTCTTAGGCGTATGGGAGCTGGTCAACACACTGACTCCGATCGACCTCAAGAGCGGCGTATACGGATGGATCTACCGCGGTATCGCGCTGGTGGTGCTGGTGCTGTGCCTGATCTGGTACTTTGTGATGCGGAACAGAGAATAAACGATATGCGCTCCAAGCTTCCCTTTGGTAAAGGCAGTGGTCGCTTTGCTCCATTTATACAATCCCTCACCCTCCTGCGGAGGGAGCTCCCTTTACCAAAGGGAGCCTAATGCCACAACATCTTGTGTCGAACCGCATAGATTCATACTATCGTCAAAAAAATCCCGTAAAAATCCATAAAACGCTTGCAATTTGCGCGTATTAATGGTATTATTGATTGTACGTGAAAACGTTGATACCCGATTTCGGTGCCGTGTTAAACCGAATTCGGATTACTACTTATTGTTTTTTAAGGAGGTGGGACAATGCCGAATATTAAATCAGCTAAGAAGCGCGTTAAGGTCATTGCTACCAAGACCGCTCAGAACAAGGCGATCAAGTCTGCCCTCAAGACCTACATCAAGAAGGCGTATATCGCGGTAGATACCAACGCTGATGATAAGGTTGAGGCGGTACGTCTTGCTACTAAGAAAATCGACATGGCTGTTACCAAGGGTATTCTGCACAAGAATACTGCCGCGAGAGCGAAGTCTTCTCTGGCAAAGCGTCTGAACGCTTCCGCGTAAGTCACGCGTGATCACGCGTGATCGTGATCGATGATTGTCAATCAGTATACGATAAAAGCAGGCTTTGAGCCTGCTTTTTTGTTTGCAAAAAGCCTTCCCCCTCGGTGGGGAAGGTGTCACCGCAGGTGACGGATGAGGGGGAAACGCCTCCGACAGATCACATCCGACCGCGAAGCAGATGAAGACTATTGTAGGGGAGGGTCTTGACCCTCCCCTACATCACGCCTCTTGTACATTCTGCCTAAATTCCAACCTCGATTTTTGGATTGCATACCAATGCTCGATATGATAGAATAAAATTGCCAACAATTACAAACTGAATAATCAGTGCATTTTATCTGTATCAGTATAAGTGCGCCTATTATACATACTTATTTAGATAAGGGTGTTTTTTACTTTTGTAAAAAACACGGCTCTATTATTAGAACACCTTATCTTGAAGTATATCAAAATAAGCTTGAACTGATATGTTTGTAATTGTTTGGCGACGATTTCGGAGCTCGTGTTTTTTGGCGCATGACTTTTGAAGTCGTGCGCTTTTTTAACAATTTAATTAGGAGGCACAAAATGTTAAAACAAAAAAGATTGATTCATCTGTTGGCATCTGTCTTTATCGCGTTGAGTGTATTCATTACCACTCCGTTATTCATGCTGATCTCAACTAACGCGATTACATTCAGCGACTATGAATTTGAAATACTCGAAGATGATACAGCAATAATCACCAAATATAACGGTAATGCCAGTAAGCTGGATATTCCCGGTTCACTCAATGGTTATACTGTGTCTGAAATAGGTGTGAATGCATTTAGCAATTGCGTTCCCATAGATTCCGTTGTAATTCCGGATAGCGTTACAAAAATTTCCTCGCTCGCGTTTTATGGGTGTTCCTCCTTGCAAACTGTCAAATTTTCCAATAATCTTGCTGTTATAGATCATTATGCGTTCGCAGAGTGTAAAAGCCTTTTAAACGTAGATTTCCCTGAAAGCCTTACTACTATCGGCGACAGCTCTTTTTACGGCTGTAAAGGGCTAACCGATATTTTTATACCCAAAAACGTTAGTGGATATTTGAAGTTCGGCAGCAAATACGGGGCTTTTTACGGATGTAGCAATATCACAAGCTTTAAAGTCGACCCTGACAACAAATATTTCGATAGCCGAGAGGATTGTAACGCGATTATCCATACAGCCAGTAATACATTGCTGTACGGATGCGCCAATACAATTATCCCCAACGGAATCACTACGATTTATGATCAAGCATTTGCTGAGCACAAAGACTTAAAGAAAATAGTGATTCCTGATAGCGTTACAGTCATAGGAAACTATGCCTTTGAAAACTGTACCTCTTTAGAAGAAATCAGTTTTGGTGAAGGCTTAAAAAGCATTTGGGATAGTGCTTTTAGGAATTGCTCCTGTCTAAAAAAGATCGCCATTCCGGATACAGTCACAACTATTGGAATGTATGCTTTTTTGTCATGCGATAACTTAAAAAATGTTAGAATAGGCAATCAGGTCAAAAATATTGGCTTAGCAGCTTTTCGGGATTGTTCAAACCTTTCTAAAATAACAATCCCGAAAAGTGTTGAATATATCAATGAAGATGCTTTAGGATATGTATGGAACAGCGATAAACAGGACCTAGATAAAGTTAATGATTATACCATATATGGTTACACCGGCACAGCTGCCGAAACTTATGCCAATAATAACGGCTTTAACTTTATCGATTTGAATAATGTTCCCGAGCCGAAAATCGGCGACGCGGACGGCGACGGCGAGATCACGGTGAAGGACGTCACCGAGGTTCAGTTTTATCTATCGAACATGGCAACCCAAGCGGATGAAAAAACGCTGATGTTCGCCGATGTGGATAAAAACGGTCGTCTTGAGGTCATCGACGCGACGTGGCTCCTACGCTATCTGGCAGAGATGCCGATCCCCTATACGATCGGTTGAGATAGGACAAAAAATATACTAAAGCCTTCCTTTGGGAAAGGAAGGTGGGCTCGCCTCTGCGAGCTCGGATGAATTGTATTAATTGTTTGAACCGTAAGGCGAGTATCACTTGATAAATACATCGGCAATTAAGGCAAGTTTTTTGGTATCTCCCTTCTGTCGATCAATTGATACAATTCCTCAGTCTGCTAACGCTGACAGCTCCTTTTCCCAAAAGGAGCCTTGGAAGCCATCCGCTCAAAAATGACAGATTACAAAAGTACAGCTCCCTGTAAAACCACAGGGAGCTGTTGTCGTTTTTATCTTATTGCTTCTGATTCTTCTCCAAAAAGTTGAGGATATCGCCGACCGTCTCAAAGCTCGCGAGCTCCTCGTCGGGGATGACGATGCCGTGCTCCTCCTCGATGGTCATCAGCATTTGCAGGACGTCGAGGCTGTCCGCGCCGAGATCCTCTTTGATACGGCTTTCCTTGGTGATCTCCATGCCGTTCAGATGGAGCTGTTCGTCCAGAATCTTCTTTAAATCTTCAAACATAGTATTCCTCCTCATATATATCATTAATTTGCGAAGCAGATATTTGTTTCCGTAGGGATGGTCAGCAGTGGCGCTTAGCCAATCGCAGGCGTTGCCTGCTCTTGGAGCGCTCTTGCATGGGAATTGTTAGCCAAATCAAAGATTTGGACAACTCCTCAATTGACCATCCGCATGACAGGAACATTTTTATCCTATCTTACGTTCCCGATATAGGAAACACCCGTCATTCTCGGACGAGCAATGCTCGTCCCTACGATTTATCCTTTCAACCTATCAAGCGCCGCCTCGATCTCGGCGTTCATCGCACCGGCAGACATCCTGTACGCCTGATCGATGCAGATGCGCACCGCGTTGGCGTCCGAGCTGCCGTGACCCTTGACGATGGTTTTTTCACAACCGAGCAGCACCGAGCCGCCGTAGTTGTGGTAGTTCATGAATTCCTTTTCTTCCATGAACATCTTCTTCATCAACAGCGCGCCGATCTTGTAGATCGTCTTGGAATAGATATCCTTTTTCAGCTTTTTTAAGAGCTCCAGCGCCGTGCCCTCGGTCGTCTTGACCAGCACATTGCCCGAGAAGCCGTCGCACACCACCAGATCGTATTTGCCCGACAGCAGATCGCGGCTCTCCATATTGCCGACAAAATGGATACTGCCGCAAGTGCCCAGCATCGGATACGCCTTTTTGCGCAGGTCGTCGCCCTTTTCGCTCTCCACGCCGACGTTCAGCAGTGCGACGCGCGGATTCTTGACGCCGTAGACGTTTTTGAGATACGCCGAGCCGAGGATCGCTTGATGCAGCAGCATCTCGGGGGTGATATCCACATTCGCGCCGGAATCGCAAATGCCCACGATGCCGCCGTCCATAGTGGGCAGCAGAGGACAGAAGGCAGGTCGGCGGATACCGCGGATACGACCGATCCGCAGGGTCGCCGCGGCGATCAGCGCGCCGGTCGCGCCGGTCGAGATCACACCCGATATCTCCGGATCCTTGCGGAGCATTGCGATCGCCTTGATCATCGAGCTTTCCTTTTTCAGACGGATCGCGTCGGTGGGCTTATCCTCGCCGGTGATCACCTCGGGCGCATGGACGATCTCGATCTTCTCGCCCGTATAACCGAGGCGGTCGAGCTCGCTTTTTATCGTTTTTTCATCGCCTGTCAGGATCAGGCTCAGGTCATCATGCTCCTTTACGGCGAGTACCGCGCCCTCGACATTCGCCGCAGGACTTTTATCGCCGCCGAAGCAGTCAACAATCAGTTTCATAAAGCACCTCTTTCAGCCTCCCTTTGGTAAAGGGAGGTGGGTCAAAACTTGTTTTGACCCGGAGGGATTGTGTGAATCGCCAATTATCATGGCATCCTTATTATTATTTGGATTCTCCCGTTAGTCGGTCAATTATGCAATCCCTCAGCTTCGCAAGCTCAGCAGCTCCCTTTACCAAAGGGAGCCTAAATCTTCTTCACATACGCTCTTCTGCGCTTATGCTTGACTTCCTTGAACCGCTTCCACTGGTTCTGGATCGCGACATTGTCCTCTAAATTCAGGTTGGTTTCCGCGTATTCGATGCTGTCATCCTGCAATATCTTCAATATCTCGGCAGAAATCGCCGTCGATACACCGCGGTTGAGATAGGTCGGGTCGACCGCGATCAGTCCGAAGTCGATCACCGACGGGTGCTTGATTGCCCACAGCAGGCGAATCAGCGCGAGCGGCGTGAGCTTGCCGCGTGATTTTTGCACTGCCCTCGCGATAGAAGGAAAGCAGATGCCGATGCACACCGCGCGGTCGTTTTCATCGAGGATGATCGCGACGTGCTTGAGGTCGACGATCAGCTTGAACGACTTGATGATCTCGCGCTTCATCGCCTCGGTAAAGGGCACGGTGCCGTACAGCTTCTCGTAGCCCTTATCGATCAAACCGAAGAAGTCGTCGCCGTATTTGTCGATGAAATCGGAGATGCTCTTCGCCTGACCGAAATGCAGGTTGTAGCGCTTCATGACAAAGTCCGCCATCTTGCGCATGGTGCCGTCATCCTCATCGGGCGGATAGATCTTGCTCTCCGTCCAGTCGACTTCCTTCTCAAAGCCGAGGTTCTCGATCAGCGTCGCGTAATAGGGCGCGTTATACTGCTCCTCAAAGGTCGAGAGCTGGTCAAAGCCGTCGACCAATAGTCCCTCGCGCTCGAGGTCGGAGAAGCCGAGAGGACCGTGGATCGTGTCCATGCCCTTTGCCTTTGCCCAATCCTCCACTGCGGAGAAGAGCTTTGCGGCAACCTCAGTGCTGTCGATCGCGTCAAATCGGGTGAAGCGGACGCGCTTTTCGTGATTCTTCTCATTTGCCGCGCGCTGGATGATTCCCTGGATCCTGCCGACGGGCTTGTCGCCGTCAAAGGCGAGGAAGTTGACGATATCACAGCAGTCGTTGTAGGTAAAGTCCGGCTTGAACATCGCCTTTTCGTCACCGTACAGCGGCGGCACAAAATACGGATTGTCCCGATACAGATCGAGCGGAAAATCGATGAACTGCTTTTGTTCTCTTTTCGTTGATACTTCTTTGATGGTGATCATAGTTTTTATCTCCCATGTCATTCCGAGGGACAATGTCCCGTGGGAATCCCACAAATAGGGACTGTATGATTTAATCAGTTGAGATTGCCACGTCGCTTACGCTCCTCGCAATGACAATTATAAAGATCTTCTCTTGGCGTGGAAGCAGACGCCGACGGTGTTGGGTCCGCAATGACTGCCCGCGGTCGGGTTGACGTCCACGATCTCGGTACGCAGGTCTTCGCCGTATTTTTCCTTGAGCATCTTCTCAATACCCTCGGCGATATCGCGGCAGTCGGCGTGACCGACCAGCACACGGTGATCCTTGATGTTCTCGCCGAGCTGATCGACGAAGCTTAACAGGCGCTCCATCGCCTTGACTCTGCCCTTTTCCTTACCGACGGAGACCATCTTGCCCTCTTCGTTCATGTAGATGATGGGACGGATACCGAGCAGGGTACCCATCGTACCGGCGATACCGGACACGCGTCCGCTGTGCTTGAAGAATTTAAGGTCATCGGCAAAGAAATAACAGCCGACCTTGTTCACCTCGGTCTTTGCCCATTCGAGCA
>CAMJJL010000056.1 GCA_946406145.1 uncultured Clostridia bacterium
ACGCCTCGGTGGACTTTCACCACAGAGCATTGATATGCCCGTCATACACAAAAAACAGCCTTCCCGATCGGGAGGGCTGTCGTTGTATCGATCCGTTTATCCTTCCAGCTCGCCGAGGGACTGCGCTTTGAGATAAGCGTTGATAAAGCCGTCGAGCTCGCCGTCCATCACGGCGTTGACGTTGCCGGTCTCAAACGAGGTGCGGTGATCCTTGACGAGGGTGTACGGCATGAAAACATAGGAGCGGATCTGGGAGCCCCAGGTGATCTCCTTCTGCACGCCCTTGATATCCTCGATCTTCTCGAGGTGCTCACGCTCCTTGATCTCCATCAGCTTTGATACCAGCATCTTCATGGCGACGTCACGGTTCTGGTACTGGGAGCGTTCCACCTGAGAGGCGACCACGATACCGGTCGGGATATGGGTCAAACGGACTGCTGACGAGGTCTTATTGACCTTCTGACCGCCTGCGCCGGAAGCGCGGTAGACGTCCATCTTGATCTCCTCGGGTGGGATCTCGACCTTGATATCATCGTTGATCTCGGGCATGACCTCGAGGGATGAAAAGCTCGTGTGTCTGCGCCCGGCGGAATCAAACGGCGATACGCGCACCAGACGGTGCACGCCTGCCTCTCCCTTGAGATAACCGTAGGCGTTCTCACCCTCGATCAGGAGCACGGCGCTCTTGAGTCCTGCTTCATCTCCGTCAAGATAGTCGATCTCTTTGACATTAAAGCCGTGAGCGGCTGCCCAGCGCGAATACATACGATAGAGCATCTCTGCCCAGTCCTGTGCTTCGGTACCGCCGGAGCCGGCGTGGAAGGTCAGGATCGCGTTATTCTTATCATACTCGCCTGTGAGCAGGGTCTCGAGCCGCTGACGGTCGATATCCGCGCGGATGCCGTCGAGCTCCTCCTGCGCTTCTTCAATCAGGCTCTCATCCTCCGCTTCGTCGCCCAACTCGATCAGCGCCATCGCGTCCTCGTATCTCGCTTCGAGCTTCTCATACTTTTCGACCTTGGCTTTGAGATTGGCGGTACGCTGGAGGATCTTCTGAGAATTCTCCATATCATCCCAAAAGCCCGGCTCCGCGGCGCGGTTCTCGAGCTGCTGGATCTCACTTCTCATCTGACCGAGTCCCAGCGCGGATGCCAGATCATCTATCTCGGGCTTCATGCCCTCTAACTTCAATTTCAGTTCTTCAAATTGCAGCATAATATTCCCTCGTTGTCATTCATCCGTGTACCATGATAAATTAACGCGTTATCTGATACAGCAGATACAATTATAATACAAAGGCGGTGGAATGTAAAGATGAATATTGCATAATTCATCCCATTCCGTGTACATAATTATTGTTCTAAAAAAATAAAGTTGCAGAATGGATGAAGTTTTGGTATAATAGTTTGACAAGTATACACCATGCGTAATTGACGCTTAACTTCTTTTATGACAAAGGAGCCGTTTATGGATTATATCGGACACAAATGTCCTGTCTGTCAAAAGAATTTTCATGCGGATGACGATATCGTCGTATGTCCCGAATGCGGTACGCCCCATCATCGGGAATGTTACGAGGAGCTCGGTCATTGCTGTCATGAAGAGCTGCACGCACAGGGCTATGATTATCAAGAGGAAAATGCGCCGGAGAAGACGGACGTCAAGATCTGTCCTTCCTGCGGACATCAGAATGACAGCAGTCATTTCTTCTGCGGCAAATGCGGCGCTCCCCTCTCCCCGGGGCAAAACGCTAATCAACAACAGACCCCTCCGCAGGGAGGCGGCTTCGGTATCCCGTTCGGACAGCAGCAGAGTCAGCAGGACGGCAATACCGCTTTCAATATGCCGTTCATGGATCCGCTTGCCGGCGTTGACAGCAACACCGACTTCGGCGACGGCGTCACCGCCGGAGAAGCCGCGAAGTATGTCAAGCAGAATACCCCCTACTTCATCCGCGTGTTCAACAACATCAAGACGATGAACAAGAGCAAATTTAATTTTGCCGCGGCGCTGTTCACGGGTGGATATCTCTTGTACCGCAAGATGTACAAGCTCGGCGCGCTCTTTGCGTTTATTCAGGTGGCGCTGCTGGTCGTTGAATCCTATTTGACGATCGCGTACAGCTCTTTGTACAGCGAATTTCTGAATATCTACTATCACTCCATGTCATCCGGCGCTGCTGTCTCGGAGCTCGGCAAATATATGGCGGATCTGTCGACGTCAGAGCAATTGATCCTGTATCTGCCGACGCTGGTTGAGCTTGCTCGCATCGCGATGATGATCGTGTTCGGTATCTGCTTCAACCGCATGTACTTTAAACACTGCAAAAAGCAGATCAACAAGATCAAGGCGACGGCTGCCGAGGGTGAGAACCCCGAAACGATCCTGCAAACAAAGGGAGGCGTCAATACGCCCCTTGCGATCTCACTGATGATCACCTATCTGATCATCATGTATCTGCCCACCATCATCTCAGGACTATTGTAACACTTGATTTATCAGAGAAAGGATATTAACATGAAAATCACAAAAGCAGTCATCCCTGCCGCAGGACTGGGCACCAGAGTGCTGCCTGCCACCAAAGCAATGCCCAAGGAAATGCTCCCCATCGTGGACAAGCCTGCGATCCAGTATATCGTAGAGGAAGCGGTTGCGTCCGGCATCACCGACATCCTGATCATCACCAACCGCGGTAAAGGTGTGATGGAGGATCACTTTGATAAAGCGCCCATGCTGGAGGACAGCCTCGCAAGGGCAGGTAAGACCGATCAGCTCGACGCGATCAAGGATATCCATTACATGGCGAACATCCAGTATGTGCGCCAGATCGAGACCAAGGGTCTGGGACACGCGGTATCCAGAGCGCGCAGCTTTGTCGGTAACGATCCTTTTGTCGTCATGTACGGCGACGACGTCATCATCGGCGATATCCCTGCCACCAAGGAGCTGATCGACGCATACGGCACCTTCGGCAAGGGCGTGCTGGGTATCAAGCCCGTATCAGAGGAAGCGATCAAGAAATACAGCTCCCTCAAGGTCGAGAATGTGCGTGATAATGTGTTCAAGTGCACCGATATGATCGAAAAGCCACAGCGCAAGGAGGACGTATTCTCCCTCTACTCCATCCTCGGACGCGTTATCCTGCCTGCTGAGATCTTTGACATCCTCGATCGCACCAAGCCCGGCGCAGGCGGAGAGATCCAGCTGACCGACGCGATGGCTGAGCTCGCGCGCAGCAGCGGTATGACAGCGGTGGAGTTCACCTCTAAGCGCTATGACATGGGCAATAAGCTCGGTATCCTGCAGGCGAACATCGAAGTCGGTTTGCAGCACCCCGAGGTCGGCGAAGGCCTCAGAGCGTATCTCAAGGAGCTCGCGAAAACATTATAACGACAATACGGAGAGCGCAGCGATGTGCTCTCTTTGTTTGTAAAGTATCATAATATAGTATCTCCCTTCGGTCGATCAATTCATGCAATCCCTCCGCCTCGTACCTCGGCACCTCCCTTTACCAAAGGGAGGCTTTTTTCTGCGCTCTCTTTTTTGACAAAAAAGTAACAAAATTATAATCTTTTAATTCCTAACAATCATCAACAGTCAAAATAAAAGAGTATAATAAGGAACGAAAATCGGGACATAAGCGTTTATCCCGACATATACACATGATCCCACACCCCATTGGAGGTACGATATGAAAGCAGTTATCACGGTGCTCGGCAAGGACAGCGTCGGCATTTTGAGCAAGGTGTCCACCGCCTGCGCTCAGGTCGGCGTCAATATCATCGAAGTGACCCAGAGCGTGCTGCAGGATATGTTCGCGATGATTATGCTCGCGGATATCGGCACGGCGACCGTTGCCTTTGATCAGCTCCAGAAGAATCTGGAGAAGGTCGGCGAGGATAATCACTTAAAGATCCACGTGATGCACGAGGATATCTTTAACAGCATGCACAAGATCTGAGGTGTACTATGCTTGAAACCAAAGACATCTTAGAAACCATCAATATGATCGATAACGAGCACCTCGACGTGAGAACCATCACAATGGGGATCTCGCTGATCGACTGCATTGACAGCGATATCGA
Source organism: uncultured Clostridia bacterium (assembly GCA_946406145.1). Taxonomy (GTDB): domain Bacteria; phylum Bacillota; class Clostridia; order Oscillospirales; family Acutalibacteraceae; genus Ruminococcoides. The sequence goes on from CAMJJL010000056.1 coordinate 4,086, forward strand.
CAAGGCGTGCGACAAGATCTATGACAAGATCTGCCGATACGCGAAGGATCTGGTCAGGACCGGCGAGGATATCTCACGCGAGTACGGTATCCCGATCATCAACAAGCGGATCGCCGTGACCCCGATCGCCATGATCGCGGGCGTATGCCAGACACAGAAGATCCTGAAATTCGCCAAGGCGCTCGACAGAGCAGCCGATACCCTCGGCGTCAACTTCATCGGCGGCTATTCCGCGCTGGTGGAGAAGGGCTTTGCCGCAGGTGATTACGCGCTGATCGAGAGTATCCCCGAGGCGCTCTGTGTCACCGAGAGAGTGTGCTCCTCCGTCAACATCGGCTCTACCAAAGCCGGTATCAATATGGACGCGGTGAAGATGATGGGTCATACGGTCGTCGATACCGCAAAATTGACCGCCGACAACAACTGCATCGGCGCGGCAAAGCTCGTCACCTTCTGCAATGCCGTGCAGGACAATCCCTTTATGGCAGGCGCTTTTCACGGCGTCGGTGAAGCGGACTGCGTCATCAATGTCGGCGTATCGGGTCCCGGTGTGGTACGTGCCGCGCTTGAAAACGCGGATTGTCAGAATATCACCGAGGTTGCCGATCTTGTGAAGAAAACCGCGTTCAAGATCACCCGTATGGGTCAGCTGGTCGCAAAACAGGCGTCACAGCGACTGTCCGTGCCGTTCGGCATCGTCGATCTGTCCCTCGCCCCTACCCCGGCTGTCGGCGATTCCGTCGCGCATATCTTAGAGGAAATGGGTCTCGAGATCTGCGGCTGTCACGGTACCACCGCCGCGCTGGCGCTGCTCAATGACGCCGTCAAAAAGGGCGGCGTGATGGCGTCCTCCCATGTCGGCGGACTGTCGGGCGCGTTCATCCCCGTATCGGAGGATCAGGGCATGATCCACGCCGTCAAACAGGGCGCGCTGGATATCACTAAGCTCGAGGCGATGACCGCCGTGTGCTCCGTCGGACTGGATATGCTGGTCATCCCCGGCGATGTGACCCCCGAGACCGTCTCCGCGATCATTGCGGATGAGGCGGCGATCGGTATGGTGAACAGCAAGACCACCGCCGTGCGCGTGATCCCCGCGATCGGCAGAAAAGCCGGTGATGAGCTGAACTTCGGCGGCTTATTGGGCGCGGGTCCCGTCATGCCGCTGCGCAAGGGCGATCCGAGCGGCTTTATTCATCTGGGCGGCAGGTTACCTGCTCCCCTGCAATCCCTGAAAAACTGATACTGATTGCTTTCTGATCCGTCAATCAGTCATACAGTTCACCCAAACGACTACCCTCCCGAAACATCACTTCGGGGTTTTATATCGAACAGAAAGGATCGAGGTGTGATCCATGCAGGATTTATTGAAGCGCATCATCGAAATGGATGAACAGGCGCGCAAGATCGAACAACAGGCGAAGGATGAAAAGCTCAGGAGCGAGACGGAGGTCGAACAGCTCAAGGAGCAGATCTATAACGATTACATCGTGAGAGCGAAGGATCGTATCGAGAAGAATATCGCCGTTGACCGTGAGAACGCCGATAAGCGATACGCGCAGGCAAAACAGCATCAACAAGACATGAAACAGGAAATGAACCGCTTGTACAACGAGAATAAGGACAGGTGGGTCGATGAGATCGTGAAGCGATCCTTGGCGTGACCGGATATCGGTTGAGATTGACACGGCTCAAAAGAGCCTCGCAATGACAATCGATATACAGTTCTGTTTCTATTTATCAACACAGAAAGGCGGTGAGTGCATGGCGATCATCAACCCTGCCTCGGCGATCATCGCGAAGATCAAAACCAAATACGGCAAGCGCCTGACAGAAAAAGATTATCGCGCAATGGTCAAATGCGAATCCGTAGGCGACGTAGTGCAATATCTCAAATCCTACACGCATTATCAGACGTTCCTCGATAAGGTCGGCAGCGATATCCACCGCGGTAATCTTGAACAGCTTATCCGTGAAAGACAGTTTGAAGAGCTGCTCACGCTGTGCAAATACAATCAGGGCGCTGCCCCCGTGACAAAATATATCCTCAGAAGCACGGAGATCTCGGAGCTGATGAAGTTCATCACCCTGTTATCGATCCGCCGTCCGCAGGAATACCTCTTCTCTCTGCCGCTGTACTTCACACAGCACACGGATATCGCGCTGGAAAAGCTCGCCTCCGTTCACGGCTACAAGGAGCTGCTCGGCGTGCTGGAGCGCACCGATTACGCGGCTATCCTGCGGCAGTTCCCACCCGATGACAACGGCGACTATGACCTTGCCGCCATCGAGGACGCATTGGAGAATGATAATCTCGATCAGCTGTACACCGATATCAGCTCCATCAAGAATAAAAAGGACAAAAACGAGCTGAAAAAGCTGTTTGATACCCTGTCCGACTACCAGAACTACTCCCGTATCATCCGACTCAAGAAGAATTACCGCCTGAGCAACGATGAAGTCAGAAAGCATCTGCTGCGATACGGTAAGCTCACGGGAAAGAATCTGGACAGGATATTGTCGGGGGACGATTACGAGGAGATACGAGAGCAGCTCAAGCGCACCGCCGTCGGCAAGAAAGCGAGAACCATCGATTCCGACAGCGAGATGGCGATACAGGGCAGCTTTGAGATGTGCCGTCGGCAGCTGTACTTTTCCACCAATCCCGAGATCGTGCTCCTCGCCTACCGTATCGTATCCCTGACGGAGCTTAATAACGTGATCGCCGTGATAGAGGGCGTTCGCTATCAGCTTGAGCCCGATCAAATCTTAGCAATACTCATCCTGTAAAGTTGAGGTGAAAATATGGCACTGGAAAGAATGAAGCTCGTCAACGCCATCGGTCTGATGAGCTATCTGGATGACGTCGCCTCCGCTCTGGGGCGAACAGGCGTTTTCCAACCGGATGAAGTTGCGGAGTTTTACTCGGATAACGAGAGTATGATCCCCGTGAACGCGTCCAATGAATTTGAGCCCCTGCTCGAACGACTCCGCGAGCTGATGAACGGCGCCGGAATCCAACCCAAGATCGTGGATCTGCCCGAGGAGGACAGCCTTGAATTCGATCAGGCGGATCGTTTTGTCGGCGATACCGCGAGGGAGCTGGGCGCTTTGATCACGCGGCGTGACGCGCTGCGGCACGAGAGCGCTGTGTGCGCGGAAAACATCGAGAAGGCACAGCACTATGTCGATCTGACGCTGGACGTCAGGAAGATCAACGACTGTGAGTATATCTATACGCGCTTCGGCAAGCTGCCTAAGGACAGCTACATCAAGCTCGAGCAGTACAAGGAGAATCCCTATGTCGAGTTCTTCCCCTGTTCTCACGATGAGCTGTACTACTGGGGCGTGTATGTCACACCCGTTTCCGAGGCGGAAAAGATCGACCGTATCTTTTCCCGACTGTATTTTGAGCGCGTGGCGCTCAGCGATATCCACGATACGCCGAAAAATTACGTCAAACAGCAGTCGGAATTGAAACAGCAGCTCGAGGAGCAGATCGGCTCGCTCGACAAGGAGATCGCCGCCTACGCTAAGGAGCATGAGGAGGATATCCACAAGATATTCACGGCGCTGTGTAAGCGGCACGCGTATCTCTCCATCAAGAATCATGCCTGCAAATATCGCAAGAGCTTTGTGCTGGTCGGATGGATCCCGGCGGAGTATGAGGGTCAGATCGAGTCCCTGCTTTCTTCGATCGAAAGTGTAGAGGTGACCTTCACCGACGCGAAGGATGAAGTCAAGCACGCGCCGCCCGTCAAGCTCAAGAATCCGTTCTTCTTTAGACCGTTTGAGTACTACACCGAGATGTACGGTCTGCCGAACTCACAGGAGATCGACCCCTCGGGTTTTATCGCGATCACCTATACCCTGCTGTTCGGTATCATGTTCGCCGACGTCGGACAGGGTATCATGCTGCTGATTACCGCGATCATCATGTATAAGGTCAAGAAGATGCCGCTGGGCGCGCTGCTCATCCCCTGCGCGATCTGTTCGACGATCTTCGGCTTTGTTTTCGGCTCGGTATTCGGCTTTGAGGAATTGCTCACACCTGTGTACAAAAAGCTGTTCGGGCTGAATGATAAGCCCGTCCGCGTCATGGAGGGCGCTACCACCAAGACGCTGATCTTCGGCGCTGTCGGCATCGGCGTGGTGCTGCTGATGATCGCCATGATCCTCAATATTATTTCGTGCGTGAAGCGCAGGGATATCGGAGGCGCGCTGTTCGGCGTGAACGGCGTGAGCGGACTGGTGTTCTATACGGCGCTGGTCGCGGGACTGGTGGGCACACTGCTCCTCGGCGTCAACATTATGACGCCGCCGTATATCATCGGGCTGATCGTGATTCCGCTGATCCTGATCTTCCTCAGAGAACCGCTGTCACGGAAGCTCAGAGGAGAGAAAAAGCTCTTTGAGGACGGCTTCGGGTCGTTCTTTGTGGACAACTTCTTCGAGTTGTTCGAGGTGCTGCTCAGCTATGTGACCAACACGATGAGCTTTTTAAGAGTCGGCGCGTTCGTACTGGTGCATGCCGGTATGATGGAGGTCGTGTTCGTGATGGCAGCGATGTTCGGACCTGTCGGATCCACCATCACCATCATCTTGGGCAATATGCTGGTTATGGCGCTGGAGGCGCTGCTTGTCGGCATCCAGGTGCTCCGACTCGAATACTACGAAATGTTCAGCAGATTCTATATCGGCGACGGCAGAAAATATGAGCCGGTCAACGTGAAGAATTTGACTGATTAAGAATAATGATTATATTGCAACGGTTTCAACCCTCAGTCAGCTTGACACGCGTGTCCGCTGACAGCTCCCTTAGGAAAGGGAGCCTATGAGCGTGGCAATCCCATTACTATAAATTGTCATTGCGAGGCTCTTTGAGCCGTGGCAATCTCAACATAATTAACATATTTGGAGGTACAACCCATGTTACAGTATTTATTGATGTTTATTCCCGCCGCTTTTCTTGTGATTTCCGTCCTGCTTTGTATCCGTTCCTTCAAGAACGGCAAAAGCCCCAAGCGCGCGGTGCTGACCCAGATCTTCTCCTTCCTCGCGGTATCGGCGTTCTGCCTGATCACCCCGATCATCGCGCACGCGGCTGACGCTTCTGCCGCGGCAGAGGCGGCGGCTTCTTCCTCAAAGGGACTGGGCTATATTTCGGCAGGTTTGTCCACGGGTCTTTCCTGTATCGGCGGCGGTATCGCGGTCGGCGGCTCCGCTCCGGCGGCGATCGGCGCAACAAGTGAGGATCCCAAGAACTTCGGTAAGTCGATCATCTTCGTTGCGCTCGGCGAGGGCTGTGCGCTGTACGGTATGCTGATCTCCATCATGATTATCTCGAGCCTCTGATAGTATGAGAATGTATCTGTTGAGCGATAACGACGACACCCTGATGGGCATGCGCATGTCCGGTGTGGAGGGCGTTGTGCTCCATCAGGAGCAGGAGGTCAGAGAGAAGCTCAGGGAGCTCATGCAGCAGGACGATATCGCGGTCATCCTGATGACCTCTACCCTGCTCAATCCGGTCAGAGAGACGGTGTATGACATCAAGCTCAATTGCTCAAAGCCCCTGATTATTGAGATTCCCGACCGCCACGGCAACGGACAGACCAAGGACAGTATCTCGCGCTATGTCAAGGACGCCATCGGCGTGGAGATGAGTTGAAAAAGTATAGTTGCTTTTTCAGCCCCCTCTGACGAGGGGGCAAGCGAGAATACAGTTATATAGAGAATACCCCTTTCATCGCAGGGGAGAGATAACGAGGCGTTATCGTTGAAATTCGCATTTTGACTCAAGCCGCGGCAGAAGAATCATTGAGAACGGTATTGAGCCTGACGTATCAAATCTATTGTAGCGCTTCGTTATCTCTCCCCCAACCCCCTCGTCAGAGGGGGCGGTAAAAACAGTCTGCCACTAACGAAAGTCGATATGATCGAAGTGAAGACTTTGATAAGTACAGTACTTTTCTGATAAACAGATAAAAAGGCACGCGCCCCCCGAGGGGAAGACTATTATAAAGTGTTTTCCGCTTTCTATGAGAGAAGGAATATTATGAACGAAAAGACAAAAGAATCCAAGTTCCTCGACGCGATCAACAAATACGCCGAGCAGCAGAAGGCGCAGATCACGCAGGAGATCGAGGATTATAAGAATACAAAAATCGAACAGGCGACACAGCAGGGCTTGCAGGACGCGTATGACCTGATCCGCGAGGATATCTCGCGCCGTAAGGCGGTGATCGTCAACGACCTCGCAAAGAAGGAGCTTGCCCTGCGCAACGAGCTGTTCGCGGAGCGTCAGACGCTTGCCGACAAGGTCTTTGACGAGGCGAAGCAAAGGCTGCTCGCCTTCACAAAAACGGATGATTACGCGGATTTTCTCAGGCGTTCTCTGGCGGAGATCAAGGAGCAATGCGGCACAGCGCGGTGTGATATCGCGATCTCTTCGTCCGACGACGATAAACGCGGCTTGATCGGGGACGTCCTCCCCGACGCGCGGATCACTGTGGATCCCCGTATCCTGATCGGCGGCGTCACGGCGAATTGTCCCGAGCGCGGTATCCTGATGGACGACACGCTGGATTCCCGTCTGGAAGAGCAGCGAGCGTGGTTCATCGAAACATGCTCAATGAAGGTGGTGTAACGATGGCAAATGTGATTTACGGCGTGAACGGTCCTGTCGTCACCGTCAAAGAGGCGACCGAGTTCTCCATGATGGAGATGGTCTATGTCGGCAAACAGCGCTTAGTCGGCGAGGTCATCGGCATTACCTCCGCCTACACCACGATCCAGTGCTATGAGGAGACCACCGGACTGATGCCCGGTGATCCGGTCGAGGGCACCCATACGCGCATGAACCTGTTACTGGGACCCGGTATCCTCGACAACATCTTCGACGGTATCGAGCGTCCTCTCGCGCAGATCGAAAAGGACAGCGGCGCGTTCATCAGCCGCGGCTGTGCCGTGTCAGCGCTGGATACCGAGAAGGAATGGGACGTCACCGTCACCGTCAAGGTCGGCGACCGACTTGTCGGCGGTATGATCTACGCTACCGCTCCCGAAACCCATATTATTACGCATAAAATGATGGTGCCGCCGACGCTCTGTGGCAAGGTCACGGAGGTAAAGCCCGACGGCAAGTACCGACTGCATGATACCATTGTCAGGATCGAGGACGACTTTGGTTCTGTCCATGAGCTGACCTTATGTCAGCGTTGGCCGATCCGTACACCGCGTCCTGTCAAAGAGCGCCTCACCCCCACCGTTCCGCTGATCACCGGACAGCGCGTGATCGATACCCTCTTCCCTGTCAGTAAGGGCGGTACAGCGGCGATCCCCGGCGGATTCGGCACCGGCAAGACCATGACCCAGCATCAGCTGGCGAAGTGGTGCGACGCGGACATCATCGTCTATGTCGGCTGCGGTGAGCGCGGCAATGAGATGAGTCAGGTGCTGCAGGAGTTCTCTGAGCTGATCGACCCCAAATCGGGTTATCCCATGACCGACCGCACCACCCTGATCGCCAACACCTCCAACATGCCTGTCGCGGCGCGTGAAGCCTCGATCTACACCGGCATTACCCTCGCGGAATACTACCGTGATATGGGCTATGACGTCGCGATCATGGCGGATTCCACCTCTCGTTGGGCGGAGGCTTTAAGGGAAATCTCCGGACGACTGGAGGAAATGCCTGCGGAGGAAGGCTTTCCGGCATATCTGCCCTCACGATTGTCGGAGTTCTATGAAAGAGGCGGCAGAGCGGATGTGCTCAGCGGCACACAGGGCTCCGTCACCATTATCGGCGCGGTTTCACCGCAGGGCTCGGACTTCTCTGAGCCTGTCACCCAGAACACCAAGCGCTTTACACGCTGCTTCTGGGCGCTCGACAAGAGCCTCGCCTACGCCAGACACTACCCCGCGATCAACTGGAACGACAGCTACAGCGAATATTTTACCGATCTCGACCCGTGGTATGAGGAAAACTGCGGTAAGGACTTTATCAATTACCGCACGAGCATTACCGCGTTATTGCAGGAAGAGAACCGCCTGATGGAGATCGTCAAGCTCATCGGCTCCGACGTTCTGCCTGACGACCAGAAGCTGATCATCGAGATCGCGAAGATCATCCGCGTCGGCTTCTTACAGCAAAATGCGTTCCACAAGGACGACACCTATGTTCCGCTTGAAAAGCAGAAGCGCATGATGCAGGTGATCCTGCACCTGTACGAGCGCAGCAAGGCGGTGGTCGCGGAGAATATCCCGATCAGCCGTATCCGTGAGCAGGGACTTTTTGAAAAGGTCACCAAGATCAAGTACGATATCCCCAACGATCACCTCGAGATGTTCGACGAGTACATCAGGGATATCGATGACAAAATCAATGCCGTATTACGGTAAGGAGGACTGTATCTTATGATTATCGAATATGTCGGCGTGTCTGAGATCAACGGTTCTCTGGTCGTGCTCGACGGCGTCAAGGGCGCATCTTTCGAGGAGATCGTCACCATCAAGCTCGCCGACGGCACCGCCCGACAGGGACGTGTCGTGCAGATCGAGGGTGAGCGGATCGTGGTGCAGGTCTTTGAGGGCACCTCGAATATCTCGCTCGACAATACCGCCACCATCCTGACGGGCAGACCGATGGAAATGCCCCTCTCTCCCGAGATCGTCGGACGTATCCTCGACGGCGCAGGCAGACCCATCGACGGACTGGGACCCATCTATCCCGAGACCCGCCGTGATATCAACGGCACCGCGATCAATCCCGTATCGCGCGTGTATCCGAGGAACTACATCAACACCGGTATCTCCAGCATCGACACGCTCTCTACCCTGATCCGCGGTCAGAAGCTGCCGATCTTCTCGGGCTCCGGTATGAAGCACAATGAGCTGGCGGTGCAGATCGTCCGTCAGGCGAAGATCACCGGCGCGGATGAGAGCAACTTCGGCGTCGTGTTCGCCGCGATGGGCGTCAAGAACGACGTCGCGGAGTATTTTCGCCGCAGCTTTGAGGAAGCAGGCGTCATGCAGCACGTCACCATGCTCCTCAATCTCAGTAATGATCCGATCATCGAGCGTACCCTCACCCCCCGATGCGCTCTGACGATCGCGGAATACCTCGCCTTTGAGCTGAATATGCACATCCTCGTCATTATGACGGACATGACCTCCTATGCCGAGGCGCTGCGTGAGTTCTCGTCCTCTAAGGGTGAGATCCCCGGACGCAAGGGCTTTCCCGGCTACCTGTACAGCGACCTTGCGTCGATGTATGAGAGAGCCGGTATGATCAAGGGCTCGACAGGCTCCGTGACCCAGATTCCGATTTTGACCATGCCCAACGACGATATCACCCATCCCGTGCCCGATCTGACGGGCTACATCACCGAGGGTCAGATCGTGCTGGACAGAGCGCTGCAGGCGCAGGGCATTTATCCGCCCGTCAACGTCCTGCCGTCGCTCTCGCGACTGATGAAGGACGGCATCGGCGACGGCTTTACCAGAGCCGACCACGCGCCGCTGAGCAATCAGCTCTTCGCCAGCTACGCGAAGGTCATCGACGCGCGTTCTCTCGCCTCTGTCATCGGTGAGGAGGAGCTCTCGGATACCGACAAGAAGTATATCGAGTTCGGCAGACAGTTTGAGAACACCTTTGTGAATCAGGGCTTTACCGAGAACCGCAGTATCGACCAAAGCCTTGATCTGGGCTGGAAGCTGCTCTCTACCCTGCCGCGCAGTGAGCTGGACAGAGTGGACGACGAGATGCTGGATCAGTATTATTCCGGTTAACGGTTGATAGTTAACGGTTAACGGTGAAGGGAGGGCTTGAGGAGTTGTCCAAATCTGTGATTTGGTCTACAACTCCCATGCAACAGCGCTCCAAGAGCAGAGTTATCTGCGATTGGCTAAGCGCCACTGCCCACCCTCACCCGATAAAAAAAGCCTTCCCCTCGGGGGCGCGTGCGCCTTTTTTCGTGTCACTGTAATGTGCCGTTGAAAACAAAAAGCCTT
>CAMJJL010000057.1 GCA_946406145.1 uncultured Clostridia bacterium
ACAGAGGTTCAGAATGTTATTAAAATCTCTCACATTACAGGGATTCAAAACCTTTCCCGATAAAACAAAATTGACCTTCGACAAGGGCATTACCTCCGTCGTCGGCCCTAACGGCTCCGGCAAGTCCAATATCAGTGACGCGATCCGTTGGGTGCTGGGTGAACAGAGCGCCAAATCTCTGCGCTGTTCCAAGATGGAGGACGTTGTCTTTAACGGTACCGATCGTCGCAAGCGCCAGGGCTATGCCGAGGTCACCCTGACCATCGACAACTCCGATCGCAGTCTGCCGTACGGCGGCGACGATGTAGCGGTCACACGTCGCTATTATCGCTCGGGCGAGTCCGAGTATCTGATCAACAAAGCCTCCGTCCGACTCAAGGATATCCACGAGCTGTTCATGGATACGGGTCTCGGACGCGACGGCTACAGCATGATCGGTCAGGGCAAGATCGACTCCATCGTTGCCTCAAAATCCGAGGACAGACGTGAGATTTTTGAGGAAGCCGCCGGTATCTCGCGCTATCGCTACCGCAAGACCGAGGCGGAGCGCAAGCTGAATCATACGGAGGAAAACCTCCTCCGACTGCGCGATATTGTCACGGAGCTGGAGGACAGGGTAGAGCCCCTGCGCATCCAGTCCGAAAAGGCGCAGAAGTTCCTTGAGTACAGCGGTGAGAAGCGCGGTCTGGAGATCGCGCTGTGGCTTGATACCCTCGACAAAAGCGCTGCGATTTTGCGTGACCATGAGGACAAGATCGCAATCGCCAAGAACCAGTATGAAGAAGCCGACGCCGCCCTGCAATCCATCGCGTCTCAGACAGAGGACATCTATATCAAGAACGGTATGATGAGCTCGCAGATCGAGCAGGAGCGCAACGCGTCCTCATTGTTTGAAGCCCAGATCGCAGGCAAGAATGCCGAGATCTCTGTCGCCGAGAACGACATCCTCCATAACAAAGAGAATATCGAGCGCATTTTAGGCGAGATCGAAAAGGCAGAGAGCTCCACCGTTGATATCAAAAAGATCGTCGAGAGCAAAATGGCTGAGATCGAAGCCCTGCGTGAGAAAACGCTCGAAAAGCAGAGCGAATATAACGCCCTTTCCGACGAGCTGAACAGTATCAATAACGACACCTCACGCTCGAATGACGAGCTCCAGAAGCTCAGCGCGATGATCGCGTCCTTATCCCAGCGGCTGGCGGACGTCCGCGTGACGGATATCACCGCCGCGACCGCGATCGAGGAGCTGGAAGAACGCGCCAAGGCGCTGAATGAATCCGGCGAGACCAAGCGCGTCCAGCGCGACGAGCTTATTTCGATAAAAGAAAAATACGAGACACAGATCAAAACGGCGGAACAGAAGATCGCTGCCTTCGGTAATTCGATCGATGGTCTGGAGATGAAGCTGAAATCCCGTGCCGACAAGCGTGAGGAGCTCAGGCGAACTGCCGAGACTCTGCGCCTTGACGCGGAGGAAAAATCCCGCAGAGCAAAAATCCTGTCCGATCTGTCAGCGAACTTTGAGGGCTTCTATAACAGTGTCAAGGTCGTCATGAAAGAGGCAAAGCGCGGCGGCTTAGGCGGTATCTGCGGCCCTGTGACCACCCTGATCAAGGTGCCGTCAGAGTACAACGTCGCGATGGAAGTCGCCTTAGGCGCTAAGATGCAGCATATCGTTGTGAATAACGATTCCGACGCAAAACGTGCCATTGAACTGCTCAAAAAGCGTGACGGCGGTCGCGCGACCTTCCTGCCCATCACCACCATCAAGCCTCGTTCTCTGGATGAAAAAGGGCTCGATGACTGCTACGGCTACATCGGCGTCGCGTCTCAGCTTTGCTCTACTGAGCCGAAATACGCCAACATCCTGTCCAACCTTTTGGGACGGATCGTCATCGCCGAGGATCTGTCCGCGGCGAGTGCGATCGCGAAGAAGTACGGCTACCGCTTTCAGGTCGTGACCCTCGACGGTCAGGTCATCAACGCCGGCGGTTCCTTCACCGGCGGTTCCCGTGCGAAGAATTCGGGTCTGCTGTCCCGTGAGAGCGAGATTGACAAGCTGAGAAAGCAGGCGGCTGAGCTGAGCGCCAAGGCGAAAAACGCCGCCGAAAAGCTGACCGAAGCGGAAAGTCAGTACGCCAAGGTCGAGGCGGATCTGCTCGGCACCCGTGCCGATCTGACCAATACGCAGAACGATAAGGTGCGCCTGAACGCCGAGTACAACGCCTGTCTGGGTGAGCTGGCGGGCGTGAGCCGTGATCTGGAGGATATCGACCGTGAACTTGCGAGCGGCGCCCAGAAGATCACCGAGGCGAAGGCGTCCCGAGAGCTCGCGCAAAAGGATATGATCCGCTTCAACGCCGATATCGAATCGACCGAGCTCAAGATCAAGACTATCACCGGCTCGCGTGACGAGATGGCGCAGAAGCGTGAGGAATACGCCGATCAGCTCCAGCAGCTGCGTTTGGATATCTTAGGCTTTGAGAAGGATATCGACACGCGCAAGGCAGAGATCGAGTCCGCCGAGAGCACCGGCTCCGACCAGCAGCTCCGCATCAATGAGCTGAACAACGAAAAGCAAAATTACGAACAGAATAATTCTGAAATAGAAAATAAAATCACCGCGCTCCGTGCCGAGATCGACGCGCTGACCGAAAAGCAAACGCAGTCAGCCGCCAACATCGAGCGCTTGAATAACGAGAAGCTGGAACTGGAGAAAAACTCCGTTTCACTTCGACAGCTCGAGCGTGACAAGATCGCCGAGCGTGAGCTTGCCTCCAACGAGTTCTCCCGACTCGAGGAGCGCAAGGCAAGCAAGCAAAAGGAGTTTGACGACATTATCGCCAAGCTCTGGGAGGAGTACGAGCTGACCCGTCACGAGGCGGAGCAACAGGCGATCGAGATCGAGAACCTTACCGAAGCGCGTTCGCGTTTGAGCTCCCTCAAAAACAAGATCAAAGCTCTCGGCTCGGTCAACACCGGCGCGATCGAGGAATACAAAGAGGTATCCGAGCGATACACCTTTATGAAAACACAGGTTGACGACGTTGAGAAATCCAAGAAAGAGATCGAGAACCTGATCACCAACCTGACCAAGCAGATGAAAGAAGTGTTTGTCGACTCCTTCGCCGAGATCAACAAGAACTTCACCCTGACGTTCAAGGAGCTCTTCGGCGGCGGCGAGGCGCACCTCGAGCTTTCCGATCCCGAGAACATCCTCACCTCGGGCATCGATATCATCGTCCATCCGCCCGGCAAGATCGTCGTCCATCTGGAGGCGCTCTCCGGCGGTGAAAAAGCGCTCGTCGCGATCGCGCTGTACTTCGCGATCATGAAGGTGCGTCCGGCGCCCTTCTGCGTCATGGACGAGATCGAAGCGGCGCTCGACGAGGTCAACGTTGATCGCTTCGCGGCGTATCTGCGCAACCTGACCGAGAGCACCCAGTTCATCCTGATCACCCACCGCCGCGGTACGATGGAAGAGGCAGACGTCCTCTACGGCGTTACCATGCAGGACGAGGGTATCAGCAAGCTGCTTGAGCTGCGAGCCTCCGAGGTAGCGGCAAAGCTGGGCATGAAAACGAATTAATCAGCCTTCCCCTTGAGGGGAAGGGGGACCGCTTGCGGTGGATGAGGTGGAAACCTTTCCGACAAAACTATGAACGGGATGGAGTGGAAATGCTTCCACCTCATCCGACCTTTTCGTCTCTTAGGGAGCCGAAAAGCCCACCTTCCCCTCAAGGGGAAGGCTTTGGATGCAACACTTCTGACTACGAAGGAGAAAACTATGGGATTTTTTAAGAAATTAAAAGATGGTTTAAAGAAAACACGAGAGAGCGTCGTCGGTCAGATCGACTCGATGCTCCAGGCATTTACCGTCATCGATGACGAACTCTTCGACGAGCTCGAGGAACTGCTCGTTATGGGTGACGTCGGCGTAGAGACCGCCAACAAGATCTGCGGGATGCTGCGTGTACGCGTGCGTGAGAAGGGCATCACCAAGCCCGCAAAGATCATGGACGAGATCGCCGAGATCAGCGCCGAGATCCTGTCGGAGGGCGGCAACGAGATGGTGCTCAACACCACTCCCTCGATCATCCTCGTGATCGGCGTCAACGGCGTGGGCAAGACCACCTCCATCGGCAAGATCGCGAATTATTATGTGCAGCAGGGCAAGAAGGTCACCCTTGCCGCGGCGGATACCTTCCGCGCGGCGGCGATCGATCAGCTCAAGATCTGGGCGGAGCGCAGCGGCGCCGATATCGTCGCGCAGGGCGAGGGCTCAGACCCTGCCGCCGTCGTTTTCGACGCGATCTCTTCGGCTAAGGCGAAGGGTACCGACATCATCATCGTCGACACCGCCGGCCGTCTGCATAACAAAAAGCATTTGATGGACGAGCTCGCCAAGATCCGCCGCATCATCGACCGTGAGCTGCCCGACGCGGATAAAGAGGCGCTGTTGGTGCTCGACGCGACCACCGGACAGAACGCCGTCAATCAGGCGGCGGAATTCGCCAAGGCGACCGGTATCACAGGTATCGTGCTCACCAAGCTCGACGGCACCGCCAAGGGCGGCGTTGTGCTGGCGATCAAAGAGACTCTCGGCATCCCCGTCAAGTTCATCGGCGTGGGCGAGAAGGTCGACGACCTCCAGCCCTTCGATCCCGTCGAATTCTCCCGTGCTCTGTTTGTAAAGGAAGAACAATGAAAGAATTTATCATAGCTACCAACAACGCGCACAAGGTGGTGGAGATCGAACGCATCCTGTCGCCCCTCGGTATTACTGCGGTGACGGCAGGGGAGAGGGGGATCGACCTCGGCAATGTTGTCGAGGACGGCGATTCCTTCGCCGCCAACGCCTATATCAAGGCAAAACATGCCTTTGACCTCTGTCATACTCCCGTGATCGCGGATGATTCGGGGCTCTGCGTCGACGCGCTCGACGGCAGACCGGGTATCTACTCCGCCCGTTACGGCGGCGAGGACGCGACCTATCGCGAGAAGATCACTCTGCTGCTCGACGAGCTGGGGGATGTCCCCGATGAAAAGCGATCAGCGCATTTCACCTGCGCCGTCTGCTGTATCCTTGATGAGAACACCGTGATCGAGGTCGAGGGCAGATGTGAGGGCGCGATCGCTCATGCGCCCGCGGGCGAAGGCGGCTTCGGCTACGATCCCGTGTTCGTCGTAGACGGCAAGAGCTTTGCCTCTCTGTCAGGTGACGAAAAAGACAAATACAGCCATCGCGGCAACGCTCTCCGCAAGCTCCGCGACGCATTAAAGGAATACTCCCTATAATCACTATTGTCATTGCGAGGTTCCGCAGGAACCGTGGCAATCTCAACCGAATTCTGGAGGAAAACCATGTTAACCAGTAAACAGCGCGCTCAATTAAGAGCGCTTGCCAACCCGATCGACACCGTTTTGATGGTCGGTAAGGGCGGCTTTTCCGAACAGCTTTATCGAACTGCCGACGAGGCGATCACCGCGCGCGAGCTGATCAAGGGCAAGGTGCTCGAGGCGTGCGAGTATACCTCGCGTGAAGCGGCGGATACCATCGCCGAACACATCGGCGCCGACGTCGTGCAGGTGATCGGTTCCAAGTTTGTGCTCTATCGCAAGAATAAAAAAGAGCCCAAGATCAAGCTCGTCAAATGAGGCGCGCGATCTACGGGGGTTCGTTCAACCCCATCCATAACGACCACATCAAGCTCGCGTTGCGGTTCGCGGAGCAGTTTGAACTCGACCGGGTCACGCTGATCCCCACGCATTACACACCGCTCAAGGATAATTCCCATATTGCCGACGGCAGGCACCGTTATCAGATGTGCGTGCTCGCGGCACAGGATCATCCCAAGCTCGAGGTCAGCGATATCGAATTGCGCCGTGAGGGCCCGAGCTATACCTCCGATACCGTTGCTCAGCTGATGAACGACGAGGATTCGCTCTATCTGATCGTCGGCGCGGATATGTACATGACGCTCGACAAGTGGCATGATTGTCAGTTTATCTTTGACCATGTCACCATCCTTGTCGCGCCGCGTGACGAAGCTGATTATGATTCTTTAAACGAAAAATATTTATTCTATCGGGAACAATATGATTGCCGCACGCTGATCGCCCATCAGGCGATCGGGGAGCTGTCATCGACTTTGGTGCGCGAGGGAATCGCCACAGGCGCCGACGTCAGCCGCATGATCCATCCCCGTGTCCTCGACTATATCCAGCGGCACGATCTGTACCGATAAAAATGTCATTGCGAACTCCGCAAGGAGTGTGGCAATCTCAACCGCAGAATTGTCATTGCGAATTCCGTAAGGAGTGTGGCAATCTCAACCGATTCTCGCAGGGGAGGGGAGATCACCTTGGTCGTTTGCAAAATGGCGGATGCGGACGATTGAAGAAACCATAGATGGAGTCAAACAAGTACCTGAGGTGTCGGACGAGCACCGCTCGTCCCTGCGACAACGTCGGCATTCTGCATTATATGCTCTGTGAAGGAGAGATTCTTATGAACATCGATCAATATCTGCCTTATCTTGATCACCTGTCCGAATACCGCCGCGTCCATTCGATGAACGTCGCTGAAGAAGCCGTGCGCTATGCCGAGAAGTACGGCGGCGATGAGGAGAAAGCGCGTCTTGCCGGACTTCTCCACGATGTGACCAAAGAAACGGATAACGAGAAACAGTTGCAAATCATCGAAAACGGTGGTATAATTCTCACCGAGTTGGAGAAACGCTCTCCAAAGCTGTGGCATGCCATCTCCGGCGCGTGCTATGTGCGCGACGTGATCGGGATCGACGACGAGGATATTTTCAACGCGATCCGCTACCATACCACCGGTCGCGCGGGTATGAGTCAGCTCGAAAAGCTGATTTTTCTCGCGGACTTCACCTCTGCTGAGCGCGATTACTCCGACATCGATGTGATCCGCGCCCATGCTGAGAATTCACTTGAGGAAGGTATGCTCTACGGGCTCAAGTTCACACTCAGCCGCCTGACCGGCAGAGAGGCGCTCATCAGCCCCGACGCCCTCGCAGCGTATAATGATATTCTGTTGAATAAGCCTTCCCCTTGAGGGGAAGGTGTCATCCTCAAGGATGACGGATGAGGTGGAAACTTTTCCGCTTCATATCGTACATTGATTTGGTGGAAACGCTTCCACCTCATCCGACCTTTTCGGCTCTTTAGGATCCGAAAAGCCCACCTTCCCCTCAAGGGGAAGGCTATAAAACATACGAGGTTTATATTTATGAATTCATTACAAGAAGCAAAAGCTATCGCAAAAATTCTGGATAACCGCAAGGGTCTGGACGTCCGCGTCATCAAGATCGCCGACATCTCTTCTCTTGCCGACTATATGGTCATCGCGACCGGTAACTCCTCCACCCATGTCAAGTCCCTCGCCGACTATGTCGAGTACGAGATGGACGAGCAGGGCGTATCCGTCAGCCATGTCGAGGGCCATCGCTCCGATACATGGATCCTGCTGGATTATGTGGATGTTATCGTGCACGTGTTCAATGAAGAAAGTCGTCAGTATTATGACCTCGACCGTCTCTGGGAGGACGGCGAAGTCATCGATATCTCCGATATCATCACGGAGTGATTCTGCCTTCCCCTTGAGGGGAAGGGGGACCGCTTGCGGTGGATGAGGTGGAAACTTTTCCGCTTCATATCGTATATTGATTTGGTGGAAACGCTTCCACCTCATCCGTCACCTTAACGGTGACACCTTCCCCTCAAGGGGAAGGCTTTGCTCATTTTTGCATCTAACCGTTTGGAGGAATCTATATGAAATACAACCACAAGACAGTCGAGCCAAAGTGGCAGAAAATCTGGGAGGACAAGGGCGTTTTCCATGCCGAGACCAATTCGGATAAGCCCAAGTTCTATTCTCTGATCGAGTTCCCGTATCCCTCGGGTCAGGGACTCCACGTCGGACACCCCCGTCCCTATACCGCGCTGGATACCGTATCCCGTAAGCGCCGTTTGCAGGGCTACAACGTCCTGTATCCCATCGGATGGGACGCGTTCGGACTGCCCACCGAGAACTACGCGATCAAGAACCATATCCATCCCGAGATCGTGACAAAAAACAATATCGCGCGCTTCAAAAAGCAGATCCAGTCCTTAGGTATCTCCTTTGACTGGAGCCGCGAGGTCAATACCACTGATCCCGACTACTACAAGTGGACACAGTGGATCTTCCTCCAGCTCTTCAAGCATGATCTTGCCTACAAAAAGGAGATGGCAGTCAACTGGTGCACCTCCTGCAAGTGCGTTCTGGCAAACGAAGAGGTCTTGGGAGGCGTGTGCGAGCGCTGCGGCAGCGAGGTCGTCCGCCGCGTCAAGAGCCAGTGGATGCTCAGGATCACCAAGTACGCCGACCGTCTGATCGACGATCTCGATCTGGTCGATTATCCCGAGCGAGTCAAGCTCCAGCAGAAGAACTGGATCGGCAGGAGCTACGGCGCGGAGGTCGAGTTCGACACCACCGCCGGTGACAAGCTCGTGGTCTACACCACCCGTCCCGATACGCTCTACGGCGCCACCTACATGGTCGTATCCCCCGAGCATCCCTATATCGAGAAGTGGGCGGATCAGCTCAAAAACCTCGATGAGATCAAGGCGTATCAGCGTGAGTCCGCCAAGAAGAGCGATTTTGAGCGCACCGAGATGAACAAGGACAAGACCGGCGTCAAGCTCGAGGGCGTGACCGCGATCAATCCCGTCAACGGCAGAGAGATCCCGATCTTCATCTCCGACTATGTTCTGATCTCCTACGGTACCGGTGCGATCATGGCGGTACCGGCTCACGATACCCGTGACTGGGAGTTCGCAAAGAAATTCAACCTGCCCATCATCGAGGTCGTCAAGGGCGGCGAGGACGTCCAGAAAGAGGCGTTCACCGACTGCGCGACCGGCATCATGGTCAATTCCGATATCCTCAACGGCTTGTCTGTCGAGGACGCAAAGAAGAAGATCATCGAAGTCCTCACCGAGAAGGGCATCGGACATCAAAAGGTCAACTTCAAGCTGCGTGACTGGGTATTCTCCCGTCAGCGTTATTGGGGCGAGCCGATCCCGATCGTCAAGTGTGATAAGTGCGGCTATGTTCCGATCCCCGAGTCTGAGCTGCCGCTCAGGCTTCCGATGGTCGAGAGCTATGAGCCGACCGATACCGGTGAGTCACCTCTCGCCAACATGACCGACTGGGTCGAGACCACCTGTCCGTGCTGCGGCGGCAAGGCGTATCGCGAGACCGACACCATGCCCCAGTGGGCAGGTTCGTCATGGTACTATCTCAGATACATGGATCCGCATAACAACGAGGCGCTCGCTTCCAAGGAAACCCTCGACTACTGGCACCAGGTCGACTGGTACAACGGCGGTATGGAGCACACCACCCTGCACCTGCTTTACTCCCGTTTCTGGCACAAGTTCCTCTATGATATCGGCGTTGTCCCCACCAAGGAACCGTATGCCAAGCGCACTTCTCACGGCATGATCCTCGGCGCGAACGGCGAGAAGATGAGCAAATCCCGCGGCAACGTCGTCAATCCCGACGATATCGTGAACGAGTACGGCGCCGACACCCTCAGAATGTATGAGATGTTCATCGGCGACTTTGAGAAGGCTGCTCCGTGGAGCACCAACTCCGTGCGCGGCTGCCGCAAGTTCATCGAACGCTTCTGGAATCTGCAGGATATGCTGATCGACGGCGACACGATCCGTCCCGAGCTCGAAAAGGACTTTCACAAGACCATCAAAAAGGTCGGTGACGACATCGAGAATATCAAGTTCAATACCGCGATCGCCGCTTTGATGGCGCTGATCAACACCATCTATGCCAACGGCAAGATCAATAAGAAGGAGCTGTCCGTCTTTGCAATCCTGCTCAATCCGTTTGCGCCCCATGTGACCGAGGAGGTCTGGGAGGCGTGCGGTCTGGGCGACGGCATCCTCGCCGAGGCACAGTGGCCGGAGTATGATGAAGCAAAGTGCGTGGACGATACCATCGAGATCGTCGCGCAGGTCAACGGCAAGATCAAGGCGAAGCTCAATATCGCCGCCGACGCGGCGCAGGAGGATGTGCTGGCGCAGGCAAAGGCGGAGCAAAAGGTCGCCGACGCGATCAACGGTATGACCATCGTCAAGGAGATCTACATCAAGGGCAGACTGGTCAACATCGTTGTCAAACCGCAGAAATGATTCACACAGAGAGAGGGCACACCGCCCTCTCTTTTTCGTATTGCTTTTGAAAGAAATCATGTGAATCTTCGGCTGGATCGGCTAATATTTCTCATATAGAATTATTATTGACATGAGCGATATTTGCTTGATCGTTTTTCAAAAATCAATTCTCCGATATGTAAAATTTTAGATCGAAATATTGGCAAAATTCTACAAATTGGGGCTTTACCCTTGACACTTTGGGCACATTATTGTATAATCAATGAAGCATTATGCGAATTACCCCTGTCCTAAGGGCAAGAGGAGGGAAATACATGTCAGAAGTAAGACTCAAGGAAAACGAATCCTTAGAGAGTGCTCTGCGCCGCTTCAAGAAGCAGTGTGCACGCGCCGGCGTTATCGCCGAGGTTCGTAAGAGAGAGGCTTACGAGAAGCCTTCTGTAAAGCGTAAAAAGAAGTCCGAGGCTGCTCGCAAGCGTAAGTACAGATAATCAACAAACGAACGGACAGGTCATCCTGTCCGTTTTTTGTAATGTCGACATCACGACATGATATGAGCTCCTATTCGTGATAGGATTTGTCTTAAGAGCCGCAAATTGATCCGATGAACTTTCACCAAGAGGTGTTATTATGCAAAAGCTACTCAACAAATCTATACTCGTTCTGTTGTGCACCGTGATCGCGTTGACAGCCTGCCTGACGGGCTGTCAATCCAACGAGCCGAATTTCCCCGTTCCTCTGTCCGATACCACACGCAGTGCCTATGAGCTGTGTACCAAGGGATACAAGGATACCGAGCTTGAGAAGATCTACCAATTCATGCTTGAGGAAAAAACCCCCAACGCAAAGAATCTGAACGAAAAGTACGAGATCCAGTGCCTGCGAAAGGACGATGACGGTTATGCTGTCAATTATATCGGCAACACAAGGATCCTTGTGCTCCGATTCAGCGACAAGGGCGAGTGGGAAAAGAGAGATCGTCTGCACAGCCTGTACCGCATTACCGAAACACGCGGTAAGTTCGATGCGCTGAAAGAGGGCGATAACGTAACGAAGGTTCAGACCATCGATACAACCTGCTATTTTCCGTTCCTTGTCGATCCCTCTAGCACCGATCTGAGAACCGACCACTATACACAGGACGGCTACCACACCGTCATACTGTATGACAACAGCTATAATATAACTTCCGTAAGCTACGGATTGATGTAATGATGACTGCGATTCAGAGAATACAGGAATTCCTGCCCGATGAAACAACCGCCGCACTGGTGACGAGCGATGTGAACCGCCGCTACCTCAGCGGATTTCCATCCTCCGCAGGCGCGATTCTTGTGACGAAAAACCGATCTGTTTTGATGCTTGATTTCCGCTATTATGAGGCGGCGACCCGATGTGTAGAGCCGCCGCTTACCGTATTGCGCTTTGTTCGGTTGATCGATGATCTGAATCGCCTTTTTCTGGAAGAGAAGATCCAGTCCGTGTATATCGAGGACGAGACCATGACGGTCGCGCGCTGTCACGAGCTGGAGGAAGCGTTCATCCCTTCTGTCCTCACCGACGGTCTGTCCGCTGAGCTGAATCGGATCAGGATGCGCAAGACGCCATCGGAGATCGAGAAGATCGTCACCGCCCAGCGCATTACCGAACGCGCCTACTCGGAGGTGCTCAATATCCTCAAGCCCGGTGTGACGGAGCGCCATATTGCGGTCGAGCTCGAGCATTTGATCAAGCTCTACGGCGGCGAGCGTGTCGCGTTCGATCTGATCTGCGTGACGGGGGAGAATACCTCTCTGCCGCATGGCGTACCCGGTGATCGCGTCGTGAAAGAGGGCGATTTCTTTACCTTTGATATCGGCGCGGTGTACGAGGGCTATCACAGTGATATGACCCGTACCGTTGCCGTCGGCAGCGCCACCGATGAAATGCGCATGATCTATGAGACCGTCCTGCAGGCGCACCTCAAGGCGCTGCAAGCGATCAAGGCAGGCAACACCGCCGCTGATGTGGATATCGCCGCGCGTGATCATATCGAGAGCTGCGGCTACGGCGAATACTTCGGTCACAGCACCGGTCACGGGGTAGGACTGGATATACATGAAGCGCCCTCGGTCTACAAAACGAACAAGACCGTGCTTAAGGATAACATGGTCATCACCGATGAACCCGGCATCTATCTGCCCGAACGATTCGGCGTCCGTATCGAGGATATGGTGCTGGTGCAGGGTGATACCCCCGTTGACCTCGCCGGGATCCCCAAGGAATTCACCATCGTCTAACCTTTATGGAGAAAAAGCGTGTGCGTCCGATTTTACAATAATTGTCATTGCGAGGCTCACAAGAGTCGCGGCAATCTCAAAACCTATTTTAAGATAATTCTTTGAAGGTATTGATTTTTCCGTACTTTCCCTGTATAATAATCGAGTTAAGGCTCGTCATGATCCGTTGTCATTGCGAAGGCAAAGCCTGCGGCAATCTCAACCGATTCTGATTCAGGGCTGTTTAAATTAGACATTAGGAGGAAATGATTATGATTTCTGCCGGCGATTTCAGAAACGGCGTAACTTTTGAAATGGATGGACAGGTTGTTTCCATCATCGAATTCCAGCATGTAAAGCCCGGTAAGGGCGCCGCTTTTGTCAGAACTAAGATCCGCAACGTCATCACCGGTGCGGTTGTTGAAAAGACCTTCAACCCCAACGATAAGTACCCCACCGCTTTCATTGACAGAAAGGATATGGAGTACAGCTACAATGACGGCGATCTTTACTACTTCATGGATACCGAGACATGGGAGCAGATCCCGATCAACGCTTCTATCCTCGGCGACAGCTTCAAGTTCGTCAAAGAGAACATGGTCTGCAAGGTGCTGTCCTACAAGGGCAATGTTTTCGGCGTAGAGCCGCCTAACTTTGTCGAGCTTCAGGTCACCCAGACCGATCCCGGTTTTGCCGGTAACACCGCTACCAACGCGACCAAGCCCGCTACCCTCGAGACCGGCGCTGAGATCAAGGTTCCGCTCTTTATCGAAGAGGGCGAGATGATCCAGATCGATACCCGTACCGGCGAGTATCTGGGCAGAGCGTAAGGTACAATTTGTCATTGCGAGGTTCTTTAGAACCGTGACAATCTCAACCGATAACAAGGAGAACATCAATGAATCTGACTGAGAGAATTGCTTACATCCGCGGCCTTGCCGACGGATTAAAGCTCGATGATAACCGCGACGAGGTCAAGGTCATCAAGGCGATGATCGATCTTCTCGAGGATATGGCGTATGACGTAGCCGAGATGGAGGATGTCGTCGACGAGGTCTGTAATCAGGTCGACGAGATCGATGAGGATCTTGCCGAGGTCGAAGAGGAACTCTACGGCGACGACTACGGCTGTGCGTCCTACGACAAGGATACCGACGAGTTCAGCGACGACGAGGCGTATTATGAAGTCACCTGTCCCTCGTGCAACAACACCACCATCGTTGACGAGGACGCGCTGATCGAGGGCGGTCTCGAATGTCCCTACTGCAAAGCCGAGATCGAGTTCGATTTCTCCGAGCTCAACGAGGATATCGACGCGCTCGAGGACGCGGACAAAAAGACTGACGAAAAGGCAGAGGACAAAGAGGAGAAAGAGTAATTCGATTTTCTCTATCTGCTGATTCAATTCCAATCAACACAGGCGGTACGGCTACGTTCGTACCGCCTTTTTCGTGTATGACGGGCATATCAATGCTCTGTGGTGAAAGTCCACCGAGGCGT
>CAMJJL010000058.1 GCA_946406145.1 uncultured Clostridia bacterium
AGTGGGAGATCGTCAATCCTAATTTCAGACTCCACGCATCATTCTTACCGCCTGAGCAGCAGCCGACCGACGCGCCGACTGAGGCACCGAAGCCTACGGTAGCGCCGACTCAGGCTCCTAAGCCCACCACAGCGCCGACTCAGGCGCCCACCACTCCTCCCGTCACCCTTAATGACGGCTACTATCTGGTCGGCACCATGACCGACTGGAAAGCGGACGCGGCATACATGTTCAGTGAGAACACCGCGAATCCCGGTGAGTATATGCTCAGTACCGCTCTCTCGGCTACCGACGGCATCAAGGCAGTCAAGGTCGAAAACGGCGCGATCGCCACATGGTACCCCGACGGTATGGATAACGAGTATGTTGTTGACGCTGCTCACGCGGGCGACGTTACCATCTACTTCAAACCCACTTATCAGAGTGATTGGAGCACCTTCGGCGGATATCTCTATATCGACACCGGTTCTACTCCGACTCCCGATCCGACCACAGCACCGACCGAGGCTCCCGATGTTACCGACAGAACCATCATCTTCTCTAACAACAAGGGCTTCAGCACCGTTAATATCTATTATTGGTCTGACGAGGATCAGCCTGTCGATTGGCCGGGCGTTCCGATGACCTATTATGATACCAACGAGGTGGGCGAGAAGAGATATTCGTTCGAGATGCCCGCGGGCATGACCTACTACATCATCAACGACGGCACGCAGCAGACTGTTGACATCACCTTCAGCGGCGCTACCGGCGTATATCTGACCAATAAGGATAACTCAGATTGCTATGAGGTAGCATTCTATGATATCGGCAAAACCGATCCTACACCTGAACCGACTACGGCTCCTCAGCCGACTCAGGCTCCCGAGCCTGATAAGAACTATGTTTACCTCGCTCCCAATATCTGGGATGTCGCTGACGCGACCGAACGATTCCAGCTGTATGTCTGGAACGATGACGGTGACCGATGGATAACCGGTACAGCGGTAAACGGTAAATATCAGTTTGAGGTTCCCACAGGATTCACAGACGGCATCTTTGTCCGTATGGATTCCGCAAAGCCTGCTGATGATTGGAGCAGCGTGTGGAATCAGACTGTTGATTTGACATTAAACATCGGAGGTACCTACACAATCACCAGCTGGAATGTCGATAACGGCAACAGCGGCGGTTCATGGTCCTGATCGGCTTTAGCTGAAAGCAAAAAGAAATAACAGATAACCCAACAGGGGCAGACCTCGGTCTGCCCCTGTTTCTTGCGGTTGACGAGTTTGCGCAAAGACGTTATAATAGGATCAACAAACATTTGGAGGTCATGATGAGATTAGATAAATACCTGAAGGTTTCCCGTATCATTAAGCGCCGTACTGTCGCCAACGAGGTGTGCGACGCAGGCAAGGCGGTCGTCAACGGCAAGGTCGCTCGCGCTTCTTATGATGTCAAGGTCGGCGATGTGGTGGAACTGAATTTTGAATCCCGTTCCGTCAAATTTCGCGTCGATAAGGTGGTTGAGACCATCCGCAAGGAGGATGTATCCTCGATGTATACCCCTTTATAGCCGCAATCAAACAACGAAAGGATAATAATATGGAATCATATCGCTATCTCACACTGCGAGAGGATCCTGCGTTAAAGGATGCCGCCGCGCAGTGGTTTCACGAAAAATGGGGCGTTCCGAAAGAAGCGTACCTCGAATGTATGGAAGAGTATCTCGGTGACCGGACAGAATACGGCTGGTACCTGTGTCTGGACGGTGAAAAGATCATCGCGGGCTTGGGTGTGATCGAAAACGATTTTCACGACCGAAAGGATCTGTCGCCTAACGTGTGCGCCGTATATACGGAAGAGGCATACCGCGGAAAGGGTATCGCCGGTGATCTGCTGAATATGGTCGTCGACGATATGAAGGCAAAGGGGATCAGTCCAATCTATCTGGTGACGGATCACATCGGCTTTTATGAACGCTATGGCTGGGAGTTCTACTGCATGGTGCAGGGCGACGGCGAACCGGATATGACGCGGATGTATATCCACCGCTGAGCGTGCCGAACGCATATTTGAAGAAAAACCCTCATATTATCTACAGATAATACCGGTTTCTGATAAAACAGCTTAACATCTGTTGAATCCGTTTTATTAGAAAATAGTATAAGATAATATGGGGGATTTGTTATGCCTGAAGCTATGATGAAAAAGCCGCATATCCTGACGCTGGATAACCGCAAGCTGCTCACACTCAGTGGGGTAGAGGATGTGCCGGGCTTTGATGAACAGACCATCAACGTCAAATTAAGCGACGCGACTTTGGTCGTCAAGGGATCGGGCCTGCATATCAGCAAGCTGAGTCTGGAGAGCGGCGATGTGGTGATCGACGGGCTGATCACCTCGCTGCAATATCTGGGCGCTTCCACCGGATCGCTGCGCTCGCGATTGTTCCGCTGATGGGGATCTCGCTCTCCGCCCAGACCGCCTACTTCCTCTGGTCGTTGGTACTGGGCGTGGCACTCGGTGTGCTGTATGATGTGATCCGTGTCGTGCGCATGGTACTGCGCGCCGGAAAAATCCATGTGCTGATCTCGGACATCGTGTTCTTCACGGTATGCGGTGTGATCACCTCACTGTTTTCTTTGCCGTTCAACAAGGGGGATGTACGGGCGTTCATCCTGTTCGGTGAAGCGGTCGGATTCCTGACGTATCGGATCACTTTGGGCAGCGTTATGGGTAAGGTGTACGCATTTTTTGCGAAGAAGATACGTAGTTTTGTACAAAAAATACGAAAATTTTTACAAATTTTTTTCAATTACCTATTGAAGTCAATAGCCTTTGTGTTGTATAATGTAGGTGTAATAATAGATAAGTTGCATCTATTCGCAAGAAGGAAGAAACAAAAGCATCGTGCCGAAAAGGTCGAACGACAGCGTCGGCACTTCCATAAGGATAAAAAATATGAGCAAAAAAGAAACGAAAAAACCGCATACCGCGTCAAAGCGAAAACGCGACAGCGAAGAAGAGCCGCAGAGCGAGGGTAGAAGATTTTTCTCTCGCCCTGTGATCGTCGTGATCGCCTTGGTTGCGGTAGCGTTTTTGATTTACTCCATGGTATCGATCATCGGCATCCAGTCCCAGATCCGTGAACGCAGAGCGGAGCTGGATGAATTGAAGGAGCAGATTACGGTACAGGAGATCAAGAACGAGGATATCCAAAAACTGTATAATTCCACCGGCACAGACTCTGACTTCTCCTCACTGGCGGAACAGATCGCGCGTGATGATCTGGACTACATCAAAGAGGGCGAGAGGGTATTTGTCAACGTAGCCGGCGACTGACATTTACATGATCGTTGTCGGGTTTGAGGAATCTCGGCAACATTAAATAATTTGAGGGGAAAACATCTGAATGGCATTGAGTGTAGGCGAAATCGTAAACGGAAAGGTAACAGGCATCACCAACTTCGGCGCGTTTGTAGAGACCGAGGATGGTTCTCGCGGAATGATCCATATCTCTGAGATATCCCGTTCCTATATCGAGGACATCAAGTCCGTCCTCAAGATCGGACAGGCTGTAACGGTCAAGGTGATCTCTGTCGCCGATGACGGAAAGATCGCGCTGTCGATGAAACAGCTTGAAAAAGCAGATGTCGGCAAAAAACCGGCGGCGAAAGGCAAGCCGCGGACGCGTGAACCCCTAAAACCGAGGAAAAAATATGAGCCGGCGCCTCCGGTCACCTCTCCGGGCGACTTTGAGTGGCAGAGCTCTTCGTCGGGCGGATCCTTTGAGGATATGATGAGCAAGTTCAAGCGCACCTCTGAGGATAAGATGTCCGACCTCAAGCGTGGCGAGAGCCGCGGCTATTCCCGACGCGGGAACGGCGGCGGTCGTAAATAAATTA
This sequence comes from uncultured Clostridia bacterium, assembly GCA_946406145.1. Lineage (GTDB taxonomy): Bacteria > Bacillota > Clostridia > Oscillospirales > Acutalibacteraceae > Ruminococcoides. The sequence goes on from CAMJJL010000058.1 coordinate 3,891, forward strand.
TTGCTGGGAGGCATTATTATGAAGATTACCTACACCGAACGCAAGTGTAATCTTAGGGACAACTTCAAACAGAGAGTCGAGAAGAAGCTTTCAAAATTCGACAAGATCTTCTCCGATGAGGCTCAGGCGTTTGTGGTCGTCACCGTCGACAAGAACTCTCAGACCGTTGAGATCACGATCCGTGACAAGTCGATGGTTTACAGAGCTGAGAAGACAATGCCTGAGATGAATGACGCTGTAGATAAGTGTGTCGATGTACTCGGCCGTCAGCTGAGGAAGAATAAGTCGAAGCTGGAGAAACGCCTCAGAAAGGGTTCTCTCGAGGAGCTTGTCGCTCCCGAACAGGAGCCCGAGTTCGAGGAGGAGGAGTACACCATCGTCCGCACCAAGGAGATCCCCGTCAAGCCGATCTCGGTGGACGAGGCGATCCTGCAGATGAACATGGTCGGCCACAAGTTCTATATGTTCACCAACGCGGAGACAAACGAGGTCAACGTCGTCTATCTGCGTGATGACGGCAAGTATGGTCTGTTGGTTCCGACATCCGGCGAGTAAACTTAATTGTCAATGCAAGGCTGTGGAACTGCGTTTTCACTGCCGCAGTAATCTCGGTTATCACAAATAAGGACGAGAACGTCCGATCTTAACTGATCGAAAGACAGGGGAGAAGCGCCGTTAGATTCTTCCCTTGAACGAGCGGACAGCGTTTCTGCTGTCCGCTTTCGTTATGTATCACGTTTTTCGTAGGGGATGACACTTGCGACATCCCGAATCCTTTTCGATCAATACCATCCAAATGCGGAGTACCCTACAATTTCACTGTAATCCGTATTCTATAAATGATTCATTGCCGAATGGCATGATTTATGCTATAATGTATCCGATAACAGGAGGTTGATCCTATGCAGTTTGTCGCACCCTGCCTGCTGGGTCTGGAAGGGCTTGCCGCCAATGATTTGAAATTCAAAGGAATATCCGACGTCCGTGCCGAGAACGGCAGGGTGCTGTTCTCGGGCGATCAAAGCACCCTGGTGCGCGCCAATCTTTGCTCGAGCCTTTGCGCGAGGGTGTTCATCCTGATGGCGGAGTTTGACGCACGGGATTTTGACGCCCTCTTCGAAGGGGTCAAAGCGGCTGATTGGAGCGCCTATATCGGCGCGCGTGACGCGTTCCCCGTCAAGGGCAGCAGTCTGAGCTCACAGCTCAATTCCATCCCGGCATGCCAGAAGATCATCAAAAAGGCGGTCGTCGAAAAGCTCAGGGAGCATTACCGTACCTCGTGGTTCGAGGAGGACGGCAGCGTGCATCAGATCCAGTTCCGTATCTTCAAGAACCGCGTCAGCGTCTATCTGGACACCACGGGCGCAGCGCTGAACAAACGCGGCTACCGTGCGTTGTCGAATGATGCGCCGATGAAGGAGACTCTCGCCGCGGCGATGGTGGAGCTGTCCCGTGTGCGCAAGGATCACACCGTAGTCGATCCGTTCTGCGGCAGCGGCACGATCGTGATCGAAGCCGCCCGAAAGGCGCTGAATATCATGCCCGGCATCGACCGTTCCTTCGCTTTTGAAGCATGGTCGCAGATCGACCCTGCCGTCATCGGGAGAGAACGACAGCGCGCCCGTGAGGAAGAGCGAACTGACGCGGCGTTCATGGGATATGGCTACGATATCGACGACGCTTCCTTGGAGCTCGCGCTCCATAACGCTCAGTTGGCGAGAGTGAACGACAGGATATGCTTTGAGAAGCGTGATATTCGTGATTATACCGACAGCTTTGAACGTGTGAGCGTGATCACCAATCCCCCCTACGGCGAGCGGCTGCTCGATATCGAGCGGGCGCGCGAGCTGTATCGGCTGATGGGGGAGAAGTTCAACCCGAAGCCGTTCCATTCCTATACCGTTATTTCTCCCGATGAGCACTTTGAACAGCTCTTCGGCAGAGCTGCCGATAAGCGCCGCAAGCTCTATAACGGTACGCTGAAATGCCAGGTGTATCAATATTACAAATAATTCTTTATTAGAAATAAAATTCGTGAATTTGACTTTTATAGGAGAATACGGTATAATTATCAGAATAAGATAAGCAATGATAATGCGGCGATTCAGCCGTCATACCATCTTTTCGGCTTCGTATCAGGAGGCTACCATGAAGAAACGGATTCCTATTGTTTTACTGAGTATCTTGCTGGTTGTTGTGATCGCGGGCATTGCGTTCCTCGCTGTCAGAATGGCTGTCAAGAGCAAGCATGAAAATGATTATAATGAAGCGACAAGCGACTCCGTTGTATCGGGCGCACAGGTTGCCGAGACGATCTATGGCGAGCATTACAAGGTCGGCATCGTCCAGACGGGTCTGGGCAGCGCCAGTAAGGATTGCTACAGCGGCTTTATGCTCGAGCTGGATGAGCGCAATTTGCTGGGCAATATCGACGTCACCTATGTCGTGGAGGATAACGAGGAGCTGTGCCGCACCAAGATCAAGGAGCTGCTCGACGGCGGCTGTGATCTGCTGTATACGGTCGGACGATTCGCGTCCGAGACTGCGGCTGAGCTGACCAAGGATAAGCCCGTTGTATTTGCGGCGGTCAACAGCCCCGATGTGATCGGCCTGGTGGAAAGCAACGAGGTCCCCGGCGGCAATGTCACCGGCGTTTCGAGCTACACCCCCTGCTTTGAGCAGATCGACCTGATCAAGACGCTGATGCCCAAGGCCAAGTCCGTAGCCGTACTGTACAGCGGTACCGATCCCGAAGCAGTCGAGCAGGGCATCGTCGCCGCCCGTGAAGCGGAAAGAATCGGTCTGACCTGTACGCAATACACGATCGACGACAAGGATTCGCTTGAGAGTGCTTTGGAGAAGATCAAGGACGCCAAAACCGAGACCGTCTATGTGCCTGTTGATAAGTTCCTGTACGCGAATATCGAGTCGATCATCACCTTCTCCCATGAGAACAAGATCCCCTTATTCTGCGGCGATGAATCGATCCTCGCGCAGGGAGCGCTGGCTACCAGCGTGATCAACTATGAGTCCATCGGCAGAAAAGCCGCCGATATGGTGCATGACATTCTGTTTGAGCACGAGAAGGTATCCACCCTGTCCGTTGCGTATAAGCACGATTGCACCAATATGGTGAACGCCGAGGTGCGTGACAAGCTCGCGCTTGAGATCCCGGCTACCGCGCTGGGCGAGGTCGAAATGTGGACAAAGCCCACCGAGCCGTCGGCGGAGACAAAACCGGCTTCCGTATCAAAGGCGGAGGCTCCTGCCGAAAGCAAAGCAGAATAGAATGGACGCCGTCTGTTGATTCAGGCGGTGTTTTTGTGTGCGGAAAACGAATTGGCAAGAACGCCGTTGCTTTTGTTTGCCGCGATCCGATGTACAGCTTCCGTTTGATACTAAGTTTCCATTAAACGCTTTAATGAAACTTAGTATAATTATTAACTTTTTATGAAATCGCAAAAACCCCCTTGATTTTTTCCTTATTATGGTTTACAATAGATTTAGCACTCGAGGATAAAGAGTGCTAAACAGCCGAGATCCGGTTGAGATCGGACGCGTGCGTCTTTTCTTTTGCGGCGACAATTTCAACCCGGATATAATTGCGTCGGTAACCCTCGCCCGATTAGGAGAGAGACCCGGAAGCCGTCGCAATGACGATTGTATTTATTGAAGGAGGAATAGATATGACCATCAAACCCTTACTCGATAAGGTAGTTCTCAAGCTTGACGAGGCGGAGGAGACTACTGCTTCCGGCATCGTTCTGTCCACTGCCGCTCAGGAAAAGCCCCAGTACGCGAATGTTGTCGCGGTAGGCCCCGGCGGTGTGGTCGACGGCAACGAGGTTAAGATGACCGTCAAGGTAGGCGACAAGGTGATCGCTTCCAAATACGCGGGCACCGACGTCAAGGTCGACGGCGAGGATTACACCATCGTTCGCCAGAGCGATATTCTCGCTATTGTAGAATAATTGGGAGGTAATTGAATTATGGCTAAACAGATTGTATACGGTGAGGACGCCCGTAAGGCGCTCCAGTCCGGTATCGACCAGCTCGCCGATACCGTTAAGATCACATTAGGTCCCAAGGGACGCAACGTCGTACTGGATAAAAAATTCGGCGCTCCGCTCATCACCAACGACGGCGTCACCATCGCCAAGGAGATCGAGCTCGAGGACGCGTTTGAGAATATGGGCGCACAGCTTGTCAAGGAAGTTTCCGTCAAGACCAACGATGTAGCCGGCGACGGTACCACCACCGCGACCCTGCTCGCGCAGGCGCTCGTCAACGAGGGTATGAAGAATGTTGCCGCAGGCGCGAATCCCATGGTACTCAAGAAGGGTATCGGCATGGCGGTCGATGAGGCTGTCAAGGCGATCACCGAGAACTCCAAGGCGATCTCCGGCACCGAGGATATCGCGCGTGTCGCGACCATTTCCTCCGCTGACGAATATATCGGCAAGCTGATCGCCGAGGCGATGGAGAAGGTCTCCACCGACGGCGTTATCACGGTGGAAGAGAGCAAGACCGCCGAGACCTATTCCGAGGTCGTCGAGGGTATGATGTTCGACCGCGGCTATATCGCTCCCTACATGGTCACCGATACCGACAAGATGGTCGCTGAGATCGACGACGCGCTCATCCTGATCACCGATAAGAAGATCTCCAACACGCAGGAGATCCTGCCCCTGCTCGAGCAGATCGTCCAGTCCGGCAGAAAGCTCGTTATTATCGCCGAGGATGTTGAGGGCGAGGCGCTCACGACGCTGGTGCTCAACAAGCTGCGCGGCACCTTCACCTGCGTTGCGGTCAAGGCTCCGGGCTTTGGCGACAGACGCAAGGAAATGCTGCAGGATATCGCGATCCTGACCGGCGGTACCGTCATCACCTCCGACCTCGGTCTGGAGCTCAAGGACGCTACCATTGACCAGCTCGGCCGTGCGCGTCAGGTCAAGATCACTAAGGAAAATACCATCATCGTTGACGGTCAGGGCGACCAGAACGAGATCAAGAACCGTGTCAGCCAGATCCGTCAGCAGATCGAGAACACCACCTCCGACTTCGATCGTGAGAAGCTGCAGGAGCGTCTGGCGAAGCTCGCCGGCGGCGTAGCTGTCATCAAGGTCGGCGCTTCTACCGAGATCGAGATGAAAGAGAAGAAGATGCGCATCGAGGACGCGCTTTCCGCTACCAAGGCGGCTGTTGAGGAGGGTATTGTCGCAGGCGGCGGCGTAGCACTGATCAACGCGATCCCTGCTGTCGCAAAGCTGCTGGATACCACCACCGGCGACACCAAGACCGGTGTGCAGATCGTGCTGCGCGCGCTCGAGGCGCCGATCAAGCAGATCGCGAAGAACGCCGGTCTGGAGGGCTCCGTCATCGTCGAGAACATCCGTCGTGAGGATAAGGTCGGCTACGGCTTTAACGCGCTGGAAGAGGAGTACACCGACATGATTTCCGCCGGTATTGTTGACCCGACTAAGGTCACTCGATCCGCACTGCAGAACGCGGCTTCTGTCGCTTCGATGGTACTGACCACCGAGAGCCTTGTCGCGGACATCAAGGAGCCGGCTCCTGCTGCTCCTGCCGCACCCGACATGGGCGGTATGTATTAATCGATCTAAAAAAGCTCACTGTGAACGCAAGGTTCATAGTGAGCTTTTGTTATTCGTGTAGGGGAGGGGCTAGGACACGCGCGTCCCCATTCGTAAAATGATTGACATAGATATCTCCGAAAACGATAGATAGGAGAGAAAAGCCGTTGCGACGGCGGACGACCGATGGTCGTCTCTACGATAAAAAAGGGAGGGACACGCATGTCCCTCCCTGTATTTATATATTCCAATGCATGATTGTTTTGCCGAACGCTTTTTTGATATCAGCCTCAAACGCCTCTTTGATATCGGCGTATCGGTTGATCTCCACGATATTGCCGACCAAGCGGCTCAAATAAATCGGGATCTCGGGGTATTCGCGGTACAGCTCGACCGTGCGCTGAAAATCGACCCTGCCCGATCGGCTGGTGCCGAAGAGCCGCAGCCCCTTTTCGAGGATCATGCGCGTGTTGATCGGCACGGGATATTCGCTTACGCCGAGGATCGAGATCGTGCCCTCGGGTCGGATGACGCCGATGATCTGCTCAATCGCAATGGGAGATCCGTTGCCGCCGACACACTCAAAGGCATGGTCGAGCGCCAGTCCCTCGGGGATCTCGGTGGTCAGGTGCGTACCGTCGGCAAAGGAGAAGTCAGAGAGCTTCTCGCGGTTGATGCCGAACACATGGATCTCGGTGCTCGGGAGCATCTTTTTGAGCAGGAGCGAGGTGATATAAGCGAGGTTGCCGTCGCCCCAGACGCCGATGGTCTCGCGGCGGTTGTGCGCGACCGACTTGAAGCGTGTGATCGCGTGCACGCTGACAGATACCAGCTCCGTGAACGCGGCGACGTCAGGATCAATACTCTCGGGGAGCTTGACCAGACGATCGGGGCTGAGCTGATAGAATTCCTGCATGAAGCCGTCCGAGGAGCTGCCGCAGAACTTGCTGGATCGAAGGTAGTTCTCGGCGATATAGTCATCCTCTTCACAGGCAATGTTGGGCACCATGACGACGCGGTCGCCCGGCTGAAAGCTGTCGGTGCTGTCGTAGACGACCTGACCGATTCCCTCATGGATCAGCGCCATCGGGAGCTTTTCCTTGAGCACCTTGATGTCGCGCGTGCCCTGATAGTAGCGCTGATCGGCGTTACAGATGGACAGGTGGGTCGGGCGCACGATCACGCCCTGTGTGACGTCAAGGTCGCTGAATGCGATTTCAAACCTGCGCGGCGCGCACAGGCGGTATACGGTATTGATCATTCTGTTTCCTCATCTAAAAGAGACCGTGCGATCTTCAAATCATAGGGGTAGGTGATCTTGATGTTGAACGTCTCGCCCTGAACCAATTTGACTTTGATGCCCTTCATGACGAGGATCTTCGCCGCGTCGGTGAGGATCTCTTTCTCGTCATCGGTCAGGCTGTTGTAGGTATCGCGCAGCAGCTTTGCCTGAAAGCTCTGGGGCGTCTGACCCTGATACATCCTGCGGCGGTCGGGGATCGCGGTGATCGCGTCGCCGTCGCCCTCCACGATGGTGTCGGTAGCAGGGATGACGGTATCACACGCGCCGCAGCTGAGAGCTGCTTTTATATTCTCATCGATGATCCTATGCGTGACGAACGGGCGCACACTGTCGTGGGTGACGATCACGGTGTCGTCATCGAGTCCGTACTCGCTGTCGATATAGTCGATCGCGTTCATGATGGTCTCATTGCGCGTCGCGCCGCCCTCTATGACCGCGATCCTGTCATTATTGCCGGTATGCTTGCGGACAAGCTCCTTGGTATGTCCGATCCACGCCTTGGGGGAGAGGACGATGATCCTCTCAAACTGGGGATTCGGCAGGAATTTTTCGATGGTATGATTGAGGATGGGCTTGCCCTTGATCTCCAAAAACTGCTTGGGCATATCGGTGGAACCCATGCGCGAGCCTGTACCGCCTGCTAAGATAACTGCGAATATCATAATTGATCCTCCTTTATATGCCTCCCTTTTCTAAGGGAGGTGCCCGAAGGGCGGAGGGTTGTCGAACAGAGCTGATCTGCATAAATGAGATTTCAACTCACGTTTCAACCCTCAGTCGCTTTGCGACAGCTTCCTCGCCGGAAACGGCACCCCCCTTGTCCTTCGGACATTCCCCCAACGGGGGTGCCTTAGGAAAGGGAGCCTATTATTTATTTCAACTCTCCCATATAATCGAAACGGGGCTCGGCGTCGTCCCGTATATGCGTGCCCAGATCCAGCCGATAATAATCGTGGAAGGGATTTTGCTCACTCAACGGCAGCATCTCCATGTAATTGTCCGTGTACCATGCCTTAAGGAAATCCTTATACCCGATCGGGATGAAGGTGTCCACATCGTCAAAGCGGTACGGGATGACCTCACTGAAGGTCTCGATGGGGAAGGTGCCGCGGTATAGGTGGTCGGATGACGCCGGCATGACCCAACCCGTGTCCTTGTGCTCGTACTTGCGCACCGCCTTCTCATAGGAGCGCGAGTAGCTGTCCATGCTTCTCAGCCGCAGGAAAGGCAGCAGGAGCTTGCTGAGCAGATACGCCTTGCCCTTTCTCGCGGTATTCTTCCACCGCACGTTCATGATCATGCGGCGGCGCATCAGACCTTTCCAGAAGCGGTAAGCCGCCTTCGGATCGGCAGGGACATGATCGACGACAAAGATGTCGATCGAAATACCCTTGTGCATTTCATAATCGTCGGAATATTTGGACGCGAAGTAGGTGTCCCTCGCCGTGATCCTGTCAAAAAAATAGTGATAGCCGTTGTGGTTCACATGGCTTTCATAGCTGAAACGCTCGTTTAATTCTTTTGGAGCAATTTGACGGAACTTTTCAAACTCACTGCGCAGCATGGCGACGTCCACATCATCATCCCAAGGGATGAATCCGCCGTGGCGTACCGCGCCGAGCATAGTGCCGTAGCTGATGAAGTATTTGATATCGTGCTTGCGGCAGATACGGTCGATCTCGCGCAGCATGTCTTTTTCAATGACACGCAGGGTGTTCAGCTTGCCGCTGTAGCCGTCGTGGATGCGGTCGGTCTGGATGCTGAAGCGCTCCAGATGATGCAGCAGGGTGTAGCGCAGGGCGTCGGAGAAATCGCAGACATTCTCATAGCCCAGTGAACGGAGCTTGCCGTTGGAGAGCGCGCCGTATTCCGGCTCAGTCGGCTCGCCGGTGACGGTCAGCTTTACCCCGTGACGCGCGAGCATCAGGTAGATCTCGCTCATCAGCTGATACTCGCTGAGGTAGAACGACGAGGCGTTGTAGACGTTGCCGGCTTTGCCGTACTTGCTCACGGTGAACACCGCGTTGATCGCGTCACAGATATACAGGGCGGAGGCGTAGCGGTTCGCCATCGATTGTGTGAGGTGGATCAGGTTGTTCTCCTGCGCCTCGCGAGAGATCGCGGCAAGACCAAAGCAGTCGAATTCGCCTCCGAAAATTCTGTCAAGGAAAATTGCGCGGATATTTTGATGACCGCTGAGCTGCTTTCTCAGCGGCTCGAGCAGGTCGCCCATCGCGGTGAACAGCTCCATCTCGGCATATTTCTGAATGATATTGTTTCGCTTAATATTCGGTAAAAGAATAATACAGAGAAAAGCCGCGTCCTGTTGTTCGCACATTTTGATGGCGGCATCGAGCTCCTGCGCGCTGTAATTCTCCGCTTCGAGGACATACCATAAATGCGAAAAATTCCCCTGTACGTCCGTAGCAGAGGAAAACAGCGGTATGATACCGCCCAAGGATTCGGTTGTTTTGCTGAGATAACGCGCGACAGGGTGTGAGCCGACGATGCAAACACCGTCCTGATACAGCTCCCGGCGCTTGATATACGCCGCGCTCATGGTTATCTCGTTTTTGATGACACTGTCGATCATATCAGCCTCAAATAAAGATGGTATATAGGGGACGGTGATGCCGTCCCCTAAGAGTCGTTTATTTCTTTGCTTCTGCCTTTTTCTCGGCTTCTTTTTCCGCGGCAGCCTTTTTTGCGGCTTCCTTCTTTTTCTTCTCGGCGGCTTTCTTCTTCTTTTCTTCTTCCTTCACCTTGGTGTACATGGCGTAGGCTTCTTTGACGTTGCCGTCATACATCAGCTGACCCTTTTTCAGATACAGCGCGCGGTCACAGATCTCGGTGACCGACTCGGGGTTAT
>CAMJJL010000059.1 GCA_946406145.1 uncultured Clostridia bacterium
ACCGACACCGAGGCAGGCGGTATCACCCAGCACATCGGTGCGTATCGCGTCAACATCAACGACCGCGACATCACCTTCCTCGACACACCCGGTCATGAGGCGTTCACCACCATGCGTGCGCGTGGTGCTCAAGTGACGGATATTGCAATACTGGTTGTTGCCGCGGATGACGGTATCATGCCGCAGACGGTAGAAGCGATCAACCACGCGAAGGCGGCAGGCGTATCTGTCATCGTCGCGATCAATAAAATGGATAAGCCGGGCGCCAATCCCGAGCAGGTCAAGCAGCAGCTCACCGAGTATGAGCTGATCCCCGAGGAGTGGGGCGGCGATACGCCCTGCGTACCCGTATCCGCCAAGACCGGTATGGGTATCGATGATCTTCTTGAGATGGTACTGCTGGTAGCCGATATGAAGGAGCTCAAAGCCAACCCCGACCGTGCCGCGAAGGGTACTGTCATCGAGGCGCGTCTGGACAAGGGCAGAGGCCCCGTGGCGTCCATCCTCGTACAGAACGGTACGCTGCGTACCGGCGACATCGTCGTAGCCGGCATGGCGGTCGGCCATGTGCGTGCAATGACAGACGATAAGGGCAGACGCGTCAAGGAAGCCGGCCCCTCGATCCCGGTCGAGATCACGGGTCTGGACGACGTCCCCACCGGCGGCGATACCTTCAACGCCGTCACCGACGAGCGTCTGGCGCGTGAGCTGGTCGAACAGCGTAAGCATGAGAAGAAGGAAGCCGAATTCAACGCCCGTACCAAGGTCACACTCGATAACCTCTTCGATCAGATGAAGCTCGGCGAGGTCAAGGAGCTCAAGATCATCGTCAAGGCGGATGTACAGGGCTCCGTTGAGGCGGTACGCCAGAGCTTGGAGAAGCTCTCCAATGAAGAAGTCCGCGTCAACATCATCCACGGTGCTGTCGGCGCCGTCAATGAGAGCGATGTCATGCTTGCGAACGCGTCCAACGCTATTATCGTCGGCTTTAATGTACGTCCCGATGCGACCGCTCAGGCGAACGCCGAGCGTGACGGCGTGGATATGCGCATGTACCGCGTCATCTACGACTGCATCGAGGAGATCGAGAGCGCGATGAAGGGTATGCTCGCTCCCAAGACCAGAGAGGTCATCCTCGGTACTGCCGAGGTGCGCAACGTCATCCGCATCAAGTCGATCGGCAATATCGGCGGCTGTTATGTCAAGAGCGGTAAGATCCAGCGCGGCGCAGGCGTTCGCGTTGTCCGCGACGGTATCATCATTGCCGACGATACCATCGGTTCTCTCCAGCGCTTCAAGGACAGCGTCAAGGAAGTTGCGGAGGGCTACGAGTGCGGTATCGGTCTGGAGAAGTATAACGATATCAAGGAAGGCGATATTTTCGAGGTATTCACCATCGAGGAGTATCGCGAGGACTAATGATAATTCGTCATTGCGAAGCCCACAGGGCTGCGGCAATCTCAACCGATTAAAACGGTCGTAAGGACCGGGGGATTGCCACGGTCGCTTTGCTCCCTCGCAATGACGCTGAGGTAACATTAATATGGCAAATCATAGAATAGACAGGATCACCGAGGATGTGAAGCGCGAGCTGACGGCGATTTTTCGTGAGCTCAAGGATCCGAGGGTGAATTCATGCTTTCTGTCCATCGTGCGTGTTGAGGTGACCAATGATCTTTCCTACTGCACGGTGTACGTCAGCGCGTTGGAGGGTCTTGACCGCGCGAAGGCGGCTGTCAAGGGACTCAAGAGCGCCGCGGGATATATCCGCAGAGAACTGGGTCACCGCCTCCGCCTCCGCCATGTTCCCGAGCTGATCTTCACCCCCACCGATTCCATCGAATACAGCGCCGAGATATCGCGGATCCTGAACAGTCTGGATATTCCGAAGGACGAGGAGGAACCTGATGAAACAGATAACGCTCAGTGAGGTCGCCTCGCTTCTTTCACAGCACGACGATTTTAAAATACTGACCCACAGCTACCCCGACGGCGATTGTCTCGGCTGCGGCTATGCGCTGGCGTTCGCGCTGCGCAAGCTCGGCAAGCGCGCCAATGTTGCCGTGGACGGCAAGCTGCCCTCCAAGTTCACCTATCTGGTGAAGAACTATGAGGAGCAGGACTTTACCCCCTCCTATATCGTCAGCGTGGATGTTGCCGCGCTTGCGCTGCTCGGCGAGAGCGTGATGGAGGGTGTGGATCACATCGATCTTTGTATCGATCACCACGGCACCAACAGCTTGGACGCCGATTATAAATATGTGGACGACACAGCCGCGGCGGCTGCCGAGATTATCTGGGAGCTGCTTGAGCTGCTCCATGTCGCAATCGATGAAGATATCGCGGCAGGCATCTACACCGGCGTGTCGACCGATACCGGCTGCTTTGTCTATACCAATACAACGCCGCGTACCCACAGGATCGCGGCTGAGACCATGCCCTACTGCAATTGGCAGGAGATCAACAATATCAATTTTGTGATCAAGACTCGTGCCAAGCTCAGGATGGAGCGTCTGGTCTACAAGACGATGGAGTTCCACGCCTCGGGCAGGTGCGCGATCATCTATACCACCCTCGCGATGTGCGAAGCGCTCGGCTCGGGCGATGATGAGATGGAGGGCTTGGCAAATATCCCGCGCCGTATCGAGGGCGTGAAGATCGGTATCACCATGCGTGAAAAGGCAGGCGGCGTATTCAAAATCTCCGTGCGCACCAACGACGGTATCAACGCGGCTGATTTCTGCCGACAGTTCGGCGGCGGCGGTCATCCTGCGGCGTCCGGCTGCTCGATCGAGGGCGACCTCAATACCGTCAAGCAAACGCTGATCGCCGCGGCAGAGGCATTCCTGCAATGAACGGCGTCATCCTGATACATAAGGAGAAGGACTTCACCTCCTTCGACGTCGTCGCCGTCGTGCGCAAGCTGACGGGGCAGAAGAAGGTCGGTCATACCGGTACGCTCGACCCCAACGCGACAGGCGTTTTGCCCGTACTGCTCGGCACGGCTACCAAGGCGCAGGACATCATCCCCTGTCATGATAAAAAATACCGCGCGGATTTCCGCTTCGGGATCGCGACCGATACGCTCGATATCTGGGGCGAGGTCATTGAAGAAAAACCATCCGACGTCACAGAGGAACAAATTCAAAGTGCTCTCGGCTCCTTCAGGGGGGAGATTGAACAGCTCCCACCCATGTATTCCGCCGTCAGTGTCGGCGGTAAGCGGCTTTATCAGTACGCCCGTGAGGGCAAGGAGGTGGAGCGCCGACCACGCAAGGTCACCGTCTATTCATTGGAGCTCATTTCTTTTGATGAAGCGGCGCAAAGCGGTACGCTTGATATCTACTGCTCCAACGGCACCTATATCCGCACATTCATTGACGATCTGGCGCGCGCGCTCGGCACAGTCGGCGTGATGACGGATCTGGTGCGGTATGAGGCGTGCGGTTATCCGCTTGACGACTGCATGACGCTCGATGAGCTCCGCCACAGGATCGACAGCGGCGACAGTTCCTTTTTGCACAGCGTCGAGAGCATTTTTATGTCTTATGATGAAGTGGTGGTCAGCGATAAGCAGGCGCACCGTTTTGTCAACGGCAATCCGCTGGATATCGTCCGCACACCGCTGCGCGACCGTGCCGAAGACAAAAAAATATTCCGCGTGAAAGACAGGCAGGGCGCCTTCCTCTCACTCGGAATCATCGACGGCGATAGCTTGAAGCTATATAAGCATTTTTAAAAAAGCTCCCATAAGGGAGCTTTTTTGGTGAATGGTGAACGGTGAATGGTTGAGGTGCTGTCCAAATCTCTGATTTGGTAAACTGCACCCATGCAAGGCTCTTCCAAGAAGCGGAATAAACTTGTGAACGCTGATTGGATAAGAGCTACTGCAGAACGGTTTCGGGAGGGCTGCGCCGTCACCTATTTTTATTTCATATTCTCATCCACGGGATAGGACGTCAGAAAGCGCACGGAGCGCTCGATGGCGTCCTTGCTGTTTTTGTAATCGCCGCCCTGATTGCGGTAGTCAAACATGCTCGCAAAGTGGGTCACATCGTCATACAGCGTGTCCATATAGCCCTTGGAGAGCTTGTTGGTCGTTTCACAAAACTCCTTGAACGTACTTTTGTCCATCGCTTTTTTGTTGGCGTTGCCCATCACGAGGGCATAGTGATCCAGACAGATGAATTCCTGATCCTGATACTGCCTGCGGAATTCGGGATCGGAGCCGTACTGCACATAGACGGTCGCGAGCAGATGCAGGATATCGTGCTCGATGCGGTCGCAGACATAACAGGTGCGGTCGTTCTCGCGGATCGCGGCGAGCATCTTTTTGTCGGGGGTATCCGTGTTCTTCTTCGGGAATACCTTTTTGCGCAGCTCGTCGATATGGGTCTGGAGCAGCAGCGCGTTCGACAGGCGCGGACCGTTGTTGACCATCATCGAGAAATGGCGGTGACAAAAGCCCACCTGATTGGTTTTGACGCGGACGTCGGGCGCCATCATCGCTGCTCCCGTGATGTACTCCACATACTGCTCCTCAAGCATGCGGTGCATGCGGCAGATGGGGCAGCCATCGGTCTGAGTGAACAGTTCGGTGATCGGAATCGTAGTGATATTTGGCTTCATGGGAACCTCCGTAAAACATTATTGTCGCGGACACAGGGCTGTGTGGCAGAATTCTTGTTCAATCATCTAAAATTATTATAGCATATTGTCGCGGAATATGGTATACTTGAATTGCATTTTTTTGAGAATAGGGTTATGATGAGTATAGTATGAGAAAATGGGTCGGGTCAGATCACACTTATCACCCTGTCTGTTTCTCAAAAGACGAATAAAAATAGATCCATTTCACTTGACATAGGAGGACAACATGAAGATTCTTTTTATCCTCGCGCTGATCGCGTTAGCGGTATTTGCCGTGTCGAGCATCATCAAAGAGCGCAAATTTACCAAGATCACGCGTCTGGTATCCTGCTCACTGGCGGTGGCGCTCTCGCTGATCGTCGCGATCGCCGCGCCGTATCTGCGCTCACTCGGGATCGGCGTCGCCGTGCTGACAGCGGTGAGCTTCGGGCTGTCGCTCTTTGCCCGACAGTTCAAGAACGACGGTATCAAGGCATTTGTGCGATACACCGCCAACGCGATTCTGGTGATCCTGCTGCTCGAGGCGGTCTGCTTCAACTTCAACAGCTATCACCTGTGGAAGGGCGGTTATGATGAAACGCCCCTCGATATGAGCGCGGCTGCGCTCACCCATGTCACGCAAAACGGCAACACCTATGTGACAAACGGTGAGAGCGCGACGATCGAGTTTGCAAGCCTTGATCAGAAGATCGGCACCATCCGGCTCGACCTCAAGGGTACCGCCTACAAGACCGATTACTCTATCGATTTTGCCGACGAGACTAACGCCTCTTATTATCTGCGGACGGGTCTGGTCACAGGCTCGGTGTTCAATGATATCAAGCAGACAAAGACCATCGTCTGTGATTTTTCGGGTAAGGTCAGTAAGCTCAGGATTAACCTGACCGATCTGAAAAACAATACCGTGACCATCAGCGACATCACCCTCAACGCGGATTATCCCTCGCATTTTTCCTATCTGCGATTCGCGCTGATCCTGCTCGGCGTCATGTTCGTGTGGGCGTTCAGGCGCAGCGTCAACTTCCGCAAGCCGCTGTCCGCTCAGTTCAAGAACGCCAAGGCTGTCACCGCGATCATCGTGATCGTGATGATCGTGATCTTACTGCTCCTGTCCTCCGTCGGATTGAACCCCAAAACGGATTTCAACGACCCCACCGGCAACCAGATCACCAAGGAGCTGGTCGACGCGTTTGAGTCGGGACAGGTCGAGTTAAAGGACAAGCCCGGCTCCGATCTGCTGGGCATGGAGAACCCTTACGACTGGTCGGCACGCGTCGAGAAAGGCGTTAACGCTAAGTGGGATCATGTCATGTTCGACGGCAAGTATTATTCCTACTACGGCGTCGGACCCGTGATCCTGCTGTACCTGCCGTACCACCTGATCACCGGGCACTATCTGGCAAGCCTGCCGGGTGTGGTGCTGTTCAACCTACTGGCGTTAGTCTTCCTGGGGATGACGTTCTATCAGCTGATGAAACGGCTGTTCAAGGATATCCCTCTGTCGATGTATACGGCGGCGCTCATCATGATCTACGCCTCCTGCGGTATCTGGTACTGCGCGGTGATGGCGAACTTCTATGAGATCGCTCAGGCGTCCGGTTTCTGCTTTACGGTGATCGGCGCGTATTTCCTGGTGACATCCAACGTAATCGGCAGTGACAAGGAGCCGATCCGACCGCTCCACGCGGCACTGTCCTCGCTCTTCCTCTCGATTGCCGTGACCTGCCGTCCCACGACCGCCGTTTGGTGTGTGGTCGCGGTGGTGTTCATCATAGCGGGCGTGATGAAGCTGCGCCGCGCCAAAAGCGAACGTTCCGCCTATGTCAAATACCTTTGCGCGGCGCTGATCCCCTTCGTCGTGATCGGCGGTGCGCAGATGCTCTACAATCACGCGCGTTTCGGCTCGTTCACGGATTTCGGTATCGCGTACTCGCTGACCATCAACGACTTCACCCACACCGAGTTCCACACCCAGCTCTCCGCGATCGGCTTTTTCGATTATCTGTTGGCGCCGCCGTCCTTTACGGGTGAATTCCCCTACGTCCAGTCGACCCTGTCTAAGCTCGGCGTGAACGGCTACTACTTTGAGGCGACCAACAACGGCGCCGGATTGTTGTACCGCGCGCTCCCGATGTTCTTCCTCTTCGGCGCACCGTTCGCACTCAAGTATGTCGATAAAGAAAAGCGCACCCGCACCGCGATCCTGTTCAGCGCGGTGGCGTTTGTCGCACCGTTTATCATCATCGCGTCGATCTGGGAATCCGGCTACGGCACGCGCTACATGATGGACTTTGCGTGGGAGATGCTGACCTGCGCGTTCCTCGTGATGTTCCTCTTCTACCGCCACCTCAAGAGCAAGGAGGCAAAGCGCATCTATGAGCACCTGCTCTTGATCGCGATGTTCGCCTGCCTGTTCATCAATATGGGTCTGGTGTTCGCATACTGGTACCCGGGCAGCTATATCGGTGGCCATGAAGCGATGTTCGAGCGCTTCGGCAGAATGTTCTCGATGTTCAATACCTAAGGCTCATCCCAACAAACGGTTGAAAATCTCTTGTTCTTGTGTTATAGTAGTAAAAACAAATTGTGTAGGGGAGGGGCTTGCTCCTCCCGATATCAATAGGTGTGGGCGCAGCCCACCCTGTTATGAAGGTGCAGAATGAGTCAGAATCAAAACAACAAGCAACCGCAGAAAGCGACAGATACAAAGCAGCAGTTCGCCCAAAAGCCTCGCCGCAATAAGGTAAAGGAATGGCTGATCTCCCTTTTGATCACGCTGGTGGTTCTGGGGATCGTGGTCGCTCTGCAATACTGGTTCGCGAAAACCAGCGGACTGGGCATGAACTCGACCATCACATGGGTAGGTAACGCCATCGGCGGCGTCATCATGCTGTTCATCGTCCATCACTTTGTCAAAAAACCCGATGACAACGGCTACCGTCCGTAACGAATCAAAAGAAAGAACGCAGTCAGTTTGATCTGACTGCGTTTTCCTTTGCACACGGTTATTGGATTGCAAAAGGGAAATCATCGCGCGATGTTATTCCGCTATGCCCTTGGGGGTGTAGCCTGCGTCGGTGATCGCCGCCGCCGCTTTGTCGTAGTCGATCGGCTCGGCGGAGATGATCTCGACCTTGTTTGATTCGTGAGAGGCGGTGACGCTCACGACGTTCAGATTTTTTTCGATAGCTTCTTTGACGTGCTTTTCGCACATCGGGCACATCATGCCCTCGACATTGATCACGGTTTTCATGGCTTTGGGTTCTCCTTTACTGTTGGTATTTTCGACGGCGTCGGGCAGTGCCACAGCCGTTTTTTGACTCTTATTGTGCTTGTGCGGATCAAAGAGGTTCAGCCGCAGGGCGTTGCTGACGACACAAAAGCTGCTCAGGCTCATTGCCGCCGCGCCGAACATCGGATTCAGCGCGATGCCGAAGATCGGGATCCATAACCCTGCCGCCAGCGGTATTCCGATGATGTTGTAGATGAACGCCCAGAACAGGTTTTGATGGATATTGCGCAGGGTTTGGCGCGACAGACGGATCGCGGCGGTCAGGTCGGTCAGCCGTGAGCCGACCAGCACCACGTCGGCGGAGTCAATGGCGATATCCGAGCCGGAGCCGATGGCGACGCCGGTGTCCGCGGCGGTCAGCGCAGGAGCGTCGTTGATGCCGTCGCCTGCCATCGCGGTCTTGCCGTATTGCTTGAGCTTTGTGATGATATCGCTCTTGCCTGAGGGAAGAACGCCTGCGTAAACACGATCTACGCCCACGCTGCTGCCGATCGCCGCGGCGGTTTTCTCATTATCGCCGGTGATCATCACAACGCGGATGCCCAGCTCGGACAGCTCCCTGACCGCGGTCTTGCTGTCATCCTTGACGGCGTCAGCCGCCGCGATCATGCCCAAGAGCTTGCCGCCCTTCGAGAACAGCATCGGTGTTTTGCCTTCATTGGCGAGCGCGCTTGCCAATGCGTTGATTTTTCTCTTACTATCTTCATTGACGTTGGTTTTTGATTGAACAAACCGCAGGGAGCCTGCGTATACCTGTTCACCGCCGATCGTGCCGCTCAGTCCGTGACCCGACAGGTTTGTAAAGTCGTCACAGGGCAGGGCAGAGGTGTTCTGTCCCTCCGCATAGGCAGTGATTGCCGCCGCCAGCGGATGAGCGCTTAATTTCTCTATGCTGTACGCGACCTGTAACAACTCGGATTCCGTTACACCGTCGAAGGGTACGAGATCGGTGACCTCGGGCATTCCCTTGGTGACGGTGCCGGTTTTGTCGAGCGCGACGATCTGCGTTTTGCCTGCTGTTTCCAGCGCCTTGGCGTTCTTGAACAGGATGCCTGCCTTTGCGCCCACGCCATTACCGACCATGATCGACACGGGGGTCGCTAAACCCAAGGCACAGGGGCATGAGATCACGAGCACCGAGATTCCTCGCTCGAGCGCGTAGGAGAATTCTGCGCCGCTGATCAGCCAGATGATGAAGGTGACCAGCGCGATCCCGATGACGACGGGCACAAATACGCCGGATACCTTGTCGGCGATGCGTGCGATCGGCGCTTTGGTAGCGGACGCCTCATAGACGGTGCGGATGATCTGACTCAGGGTCGTGTCCTCGCCTACACGGGTGGCGCGGCATTTGAGATAGCCGTTCTGATTGATGGTGGCGGAGTACACCTGCGCGTCCACGGTCTTGTCGACAGGCAGGCTCTCGCCCGTCAGCATGCTCTCGTCGAGCGTGCTCTCGCCCTCGATGACGACGCCGTCCACCGGTACGCTCATACCCGGGCGCAGGAGGAAGATATCGCCGATGTTCACCGCCTCGATCGGAACCTCGACCTCTTTTCCGTTGCGTTCCACAACGGCGGTTTTCGGAGAAAGATCCATCAGCGATTGCAGTGCGTCGGTGGTCTTGCCCTTGCTGCGCGCCTCGAGTATCTTGCCCAGCGTGATGAGCACCAGTATCATGGCGGCGGATTCAAAGTACAGCCCGTGCAGCAGGCTAGCCTGTTTTTCTCCCTCTGTTGCCGTCATCATAAATAACTCGTATACGCTCCAGATGAAGCTCGCCGCCGAGCCGAGGGACACCAGCGTGTCCATGTTCGGCGCGCGGTGGATGATTCCTTTGAAGCCGCTGACGAAGAATCGTTTGTTGATGATCATCACCGCGGCGCTGAGGATCATTTGTATCAGGGCGATCGCAATGGGATTGCCGTCAAAGAACGGCGGCAGGGGGAAGCGCCACATCACGTGCCCCATCGAAAAGTACATCAGTACGAGCAGCAGGATCAGCGAGATGATGAAGCGCTGCAACAGCGGCTTGACCTCGTTTGGCTTCTCGATCTTGATCTTGTTATTCTGTTGTGTCGCGGCGTTTTGCGACTTGGCGGTGTAGCCTGCATTCTCAACGGCACGGATGATCTCGTCGGCGCTCGCGCTGCCCTCGACCACCATAGAGTTGGTCAGCAGACTGACCGTGCAGGACGACACGCCGTCCACCTTGCCGACCGCCTTCTCGACCCGCGCGGAGCATGCCGCGCAGCTCATGCCGCCTACATCATAACGTTCCATTCTATTACCTCATTCAAACATTTGTCATTGCGAGGCTCCCAGACACGCGTGTTGGAGCCGTGGCAATCCCACAAAAAGGGACTGTACATTTATATTGCTCAAAGTGCATTTACGACAGGGGGATTGCCACGGGGATAAATCCCCTCGCAATGACCCGATCTGTATACGTATCGGGTCATTTCATCAACTTCCCGATGATGTCCATCAGCTCGTCGATATCCGCTTCATCGTTTTTGATATCGCGCACCACGCACCCCTCGATATGGCGGCGCAGCAGCTCGCGATTAAAGGCGGCAAAGGCGTTTTTCGCCGCGGCGCTCTGGGTGAGGATATCCACGCAGTAGGCGTCGTTCTCTACCAGATTGCGGATTCCGCGGATCTGCCCCTCGATGCGCGACAGGCGGTTGATCAGCTTTTTCTTTTCTTCCTCTGTTCTCTCGGTTTTCTTCTGTGATAAACAGTGTTCACACGGCATAAAATACCCTCCGTTTTTTCGGTTTATCAAATGGTGTATTCATCAATATAAATTCGGAATCCGCAGGATTCCATAGGGCTCCCTTTGGTAAAGGGGGCTGTCGCCTGACATACGTGTCGGGCGACTGAGGGATTGTTCTAATGATCGACCAAAGGGAGAAACAATCATTCTTCATTCTTCAGTATCGTCAGATACCCCCTCGGGGTATCTCTGCGCTCATTATATACCCTATAGGGGTATTTGTCAACAAAATCTTTTTGTTAAAATATTTTTATAATGCACGAAAACGCCCGTTCAAAAACGTGTTATAGGTGAAAGGAGGTCAGCTTTATCAAACTCGGTACCGAAAAAGCAGAATTCTATATCCGGAGTTACTCCGATATGATCTATCGCATCGCGCTGAACAATCTGAAAAATCCCGCCGATGCGGAGGATATCCTTCAGGATGTCCTGACGGAGCTGATCACCAAATGCCCCACTGACAAAACCGACGAAGGGGTGAAATACTGGCTGATCCGCATCACCGTCAACAAGTGTAACGGCTTTCGGCGGCTGGTGTGGCAGACCCGCACCGAGGGTCTCGAAAACCATCTGACGCTTGAAGCTCCCGAGCAGGAGCTCGTGATGGAGGAGATTTTCGAACTGCCGAAGAAGCAGCGGAGCATCATCTATCTGTACTACTATGAGAAATACACGATCTCAGAAATCGCCGAAATTTTGCGCATAAACCCCAACACCGTCAGCTCCGACCTGCGGCGTGCACGCAAAAAGCTCAAAACCATCCTTGAGGAGGAAAGAAAATGAAGAAAAGCCTGTATGAACAGACGATGGACAGCATCAAAGCACCCGAAAGGGTTGTGGATCATATGCTGTCCGCCGTCAGGGACAGTGAAAAAAAGGAGAAGATCATCCCTATGAAAAACAGAAAATCGAATCATATCAAGCGGAACGTTATCGCAGCGTCGCTTGCGCTCGCACTCTTATTCGGAGCGGTATTCGGCATCAGCGCCCTTTCCCCGAAAGAAAGCCCCTTTATCATTACCGTGAACGCCGCCGAAATATTCGA
Organism: uncultured Clostridia bacterium; assembly: GCA_946406145.1. Taxonomy (GTDB): domain Bacteria; phylum Bacillota; class Clostridia; order Oscillospirales; family Acutalibacteraceae; genus Ruminococcoides. The sequence continues at coordinate 11,767 of CAMJJL010000059.1, forward strand.
CAGCGGCTATACTCCTGTCGGTACGCTGAACGGGGTTGGCGGAGATTTCCATGAGGAAAACGACGAGGTCACGATGACCTACAGCTTTGCTTTTAATATCAGGGTCGAGGGTGAGAAGGTTGACGACGTTCTCTACACGGTCAAAAACGGAAGTATCGGCGCACAGGGCGAGAATAAGAAAAGCCTGAACCAGTCCGAGGTCATCTCTGTGGAAGAGGACGAAAAGATGTTTACCCTTCTGGGATTTTCTGCCGACACTGCAGATACGACCCTCTCCAAGGAAACGCGGCAGGCGATCCGCGATTGGTTTGACCACGCGAGAGCAAAGCTGGAAATGCCTGCCTTGCAAGAGGATTACGACGACAGCAAATTCAGTATCGCAGATTGCTCAAGCACCCTCTATACCGCGCTTTTGGAGCGTGTTTCGGTCGAAGCGAAAATCACCTATACCGACGGTACAGCCGAGACAAAAAAACTTGTCTTTGCCTGCGACAGCGTCACCGAGGACGGCGTTGCGACCATCAGCGCAAAGCTGGTATAATCCATATCTTTCGATCTGGTTGCCCCTGAGATCTCTCGGGGGCAGTTTTTTACACAAATCTGCGTATCTGTCCATATCTTTGACATGTTTCCTCGGATGTATACCCATCTGTATCATTATAATTCTCGTGGGTACTTGACTTTTGCCTTGAAATATAGGATAATTTATCCTGTAATATTATAGTGGGTAATTAGGGCGAGATTGCCACAGCCCCGACACGCGTGTCATACGCGTGTGATACGTGTGTCGATGGCTTCGCAATGACAATCCATATTATCCGCAACAGGAGGTATATTTATGATTGATTTAACCAAGTATGGTATCAACGACGTACAGGAGATCGTTTACAATCCCTCGTACGAACAGCTTTTCAAGGATGAGATGGATCCCGCGCTGACCGGCTTTGATAAGGGTCAGCTCACCGAGCTGGATACCGTCAACGTCATGACCGGCATCTACACCGGCAGATCCCCCAAAGATAAGTTCATCGTGATGGACGACACTTCCAAGGACACCGTTTGGTGGACGACTCCCGAATATCCCAACGATAACCATCCGGCTACCAAAGAGGCGTGGGACGAGTGCAAGAAGCTCGCGCTCGAGGAGCTCTCCGGTAAGAAGCTCTATGTCGTAGACTGCTTCTGCGGCGCGAACAAGGACACCCGTATGGCGATCCGCTTTATCATGGAGGTCGCATGGCAGGCTCACTTTGTCAAGAACATGTTCATCCAGCCTACCGAGGAGGAGCTTGCGGATTTTGAACCCGATTTCATCAGCTACAACGCGTCCAAGGCGAAGGTCGAGAACTACAAAGAGCTGGGTCTCAACTCCGAGACCGCGGCGATCTTCAACGTCACCTCCCGTGAGCAGGTCATCCTGAACACCTGGTACGGCGGCGAGATGAAGAAGGGTATGTTCTCCATGATGA
>CAMJJL010000060.1 GCA_946406145.1 uncultured Clostridia bacterium
ACGCTTCCACCTCATCCACCGCAAGCGGTCCCCCTTCCCCTCAAGGGGAAGGCTTTTATTGCATAAACGCCTGTATGCTCATTTTCTCCTGCGCACACGCAAGCAGCAGCTTGATATACGCGCACTCGGGGGAGATATCATAGAGTGGGATCGCTCCTGCGTTGATCGCGTCCACTGTGGTTTGATAGCGCTTTCTGCCGCTGTGGAGCGGCGCGAGGAATGTGGGGAGCCCGGGATGTGCTTTCATCCACGGAACAAAAGAATCGGAATCCAAGGTCGCGCTGTGATACAGCGTGTGCAATACCGCCTTCACGCCGTCCGTACCGATCCTCGCATAATCCTGCATGGGATACGGGGTGAGCATCAAAACATTGTCGCGGAGCTGCGGCAGACGACTGCGGTCGAACAGCTGTGGGATGCGCTGTGCGAGATAGGGACGCTTTTCGTGCAAAACGCCGTTTTCAAATATGCCGTAAGCGCCGTGGAAGCTGTCGAAATCATCACAGTAATCCGCCTGTCGCAGATCGGTGGCAGCATGCACATACAGCACGCCGTCCGTGTTGCGATACGGCACAGATACGCCGCATATCCTCTGCCCGATCAAATCGACGGCACAGGAAAAGTTCACATATCCGTTACTGTCGGATGCGGTCAGGATCTTATTCGCCGCGACAATCATCACGGGGATCGGACAGTCGCCGAGCAGCAGACCGACAAAGGACGCAAGATAAGCAAGGCTGTCGCTTCCTGCCGTAACGATCACGCCGTCATAAGCGGCAACATCGATATCAAGCAACGCCTTTGCCAGTGTATTGCAATCATCACACGTGATGCTTTCGCTGAGGATGTTGAGCGGATGAACCGTATCAAACGTTATTTCGCTGTGCTCCGACAGATAGCGGTCAACAACCGCGCTTTTGCCGTCAGCGCGCACATGGATGCTGCCGCTGTCAAAGGACGAGCCGATCGTGCCGCCGGTCATGATCAGTAAAATGTTCATGGTTAGCCTCAACTTACAGAGATAATAAACAGCCTTCCCCTCGAGGTGCCCCCGTTGGGGGAATGTCCGCAGGACAAGGGGGGAGCCGCTTTTGGCGAGGAGAAGGCTCAAAGAAGCCCGCCTTTTTCGGCGGGCAGTGGTTCTTACTTCTTCTCTAATTCTTCGAGAATGACTTTTTTGATGTTCGGGGCAGTGAGTCCGAAGATATCCAGCAGTTCCTTTGCGGGACCCGAATAGCCGAACTCATCATAAACGCCGATTCTGCGGACAGGTACGGGGCACTCAGCGGAGGTGACCTCACATACCGCGTCAGCCAAACCGCCGATCACGTTGTGTTCCTCGACAGTGATGATCCTGCCTGTCTCCTGCGCCGCTTTGATGATAATCTCGCGGTCGATAGGCTTGATGGTGTGGATGTTGATCAGGCGCACGCTCTTGCCCTCTTTTCTGAGCTCGTCAACTGCTTTGAGGCTCTCGAGCACGCACAGACCGGTCGCGATGACAGTGATATCCGCACCCTCGCGCAGGGTGATACCCTTGCCCCAATGGAATTCATAGGTCTCGGGATCGTTGAAGCTGTCGATTGCCAATCTGCCCAGACGGATGTAAACGGGACCCTTATACTCGATGGCCGCCTTGGTAGCCGCCTTCATCTCCCAGTGATCGGCAGGATTGAGCACGACCATACCGGGGATGGTGCGCATGATACCGATATCCTCCAGACACTGGTGGGTCGCACCGTCCTCACCGGTAGAGATCCCGGCGTGAGAACCTGCGATCTTGACGTTCAGGTTCGGATAAGCCACGGAATTGCGGATCTGCTCAAATGCTCTGCCGGTAGCGAACATCGCAAAGCTCGCCGCTACGGGGGTCTTACCGGAAGCCGCCAGGCCTGCCGCTACGCCTATCATATTCGCTTCAGCGATACCGCAGTCAAAGAAACGCTCGGGGTATTTGTCACCGAAGATAGATGTTTTTGTTGCCGCCGCAAGGTCGGCGTCCAGTACAACGACGTCGGGACGAGACTCCGCTATCTCGCACAGCGCTTCGCCGAAGCTCTCACGCGTCGCCTTGGTAATGATTTCTGCCATCTTACGCCTCCAATTCCGCGAGCTGTGCTTGAAGCTCAGCCATCGCTACCTTGAATTCTTCTGCGTTGGTCGCCTTGCCGTGCCAGTCGACCTGGTTCTCCATAAAGGAAACGCCCTTGCCCTTGATTGTCTTCATCATGATCGCGAAGGGCTTGTCGGATGCTTTTGCCTGAGCCATCGCGCTCTCGATCTGATCAAAATCATGACCGTCGATGATCACGGTGTCAAAGCCAAAGGACTCGAACTTACTGTCAAGAGGTTCAACGCCGCCGATCTCCTCGGTGGTACCGTCGATCTGCAAGCCGTTGCAGTCTACGATGACGGTCAGGTTATCGAGATGATGGTGACCGGCAAACATCGCCGCCTCCCATACCTCGCCTTCCTCGCACTCACCGTCGCCGAGCACAGTATAGACGCGGTAATCTTTATGATCTATCTTAGCGGCGAGCGCCATACCGCACGCAGCGGAAACGCCCTGCCCCAGAGAACCGGAGCTCATATCGATACCGGGAGTACCCTTCATATCAGGATGACCCTGCAACATTGCTCCGACATGACGGAGCACTTCGAGTTCTTTCCAGTCAAAATAGCCCTTGAGCGCTAAAACAGCGTACAGGCTCGGGCAACAATGACCCTTAGATAATACAAAACGGTCTCTGTCCGCCCAATCGGGATTGGCGGGATCAACGTTCATCTCTTTATAATAAAGATAAGTGAACATATCTGCCGCCGACAGCGATCCGCCCGGATGTCCGGATTTTGCGTGAAATGTACCGATGATGGCGCCCATCCTCGCCTTGCACGCGAGAATCTCGAGATTTCTCTTTTCAGCCTGATTCATCCTTATGCCTCCCCAAAACTATGCAGCATTTTGCAGAATGGGCGCATAGCGCACCACTCCAGAATACACACATACTTTACCACATTTCTCTCAAAATATTTTTCATTATGTGAAAAAAGCCGAAAATCGGTCATTTATATTGAAACTACCTAAAAATTGTGATACAATCCCATCGGAAAGGAGCGAAATGTATATGTTGCTGACTGCCGATATCGGGAATACCAATATCAAATTTGGTATCTTCAACCAGAGGGAGCTGATCCGCACGCTGACCATCTCCTGTAACAAGGCAAAAACCGCCGATGAATACGGGGTGGAGCTATACTCGCTGATCCGCGTGATGGGCATCCACCGCGATGATTTCACCGGCTGTATCATCAGCTCTGTCGTTCCGCTCATCACCACACGCATCGAGGACGCTGTGCGCGATATCCTCGGCGTAGATTCGATCATCGTCGGCCCGGGCGTCAAGACGGGACTGAACATCTGTATCGACGATCCGTCCACCTTAGGCGCCGATCTGGTCTGCGCCTGTGTCGCGGCAAACGCCTACAACAAGCCGCCTATGATCGTGATCAGCATGGGAACGGCAACAGTATGGTGCGTGATCGATCAGCACGGCAACATGATCGGCTGTCCGATCGCTCCCGGTATGTCCGTATCGCTGGAGGCGCTGACCAAGAACACCGCTCTGTTGCAGGGCGTATCGTTCTCTGCGCCCTCGTCCGTGATCGGTAAGAACACCGACAAGAGTATCCGCGCCGGTGTGGTATGGGGCACGGTGTGCATGATCGACGGGATGATCGACAAGATCGAAAAGGAGCTCGGTCAAAAATGCCATGTCATCGCCACCGGCGGACTTGCCAAAACGATCATCGGACACTGCGAGCACAAGATCGAACTGCATGAGAACCTGATCCTCAACGGTCTGTGCCGGATCTATGAAAAAAACAAGAAAGGTGAATGGTGAAGAGTGAATCATGAATGGTTTTGGGAAACGCTTTGCGTTTTTGATTCCTAAAATAGAATTGTTTGAGCAAAGCGAGTCACCACAACCGTTAACCGTTCACTGTTAACCGTTAACCATAAATAACGCGCTTCACCTCGTCGAAGTCCGCTCTGCTTGGCAGGAGCAACCCTGAACGGGTCACTCCCCGCCGCGCTATGCGACTTCTCCTCTCCCCAAAAAGCGGGGCTTTTCGGGGACCCCACTTGTCACTTCGACGTTTTGAAGAGCGACAAAATTTGCGCTTCACCTAAAGTTTTAGGGAGGCAGCAGGAGGTTTTTTTATGTCAAACGCAAAAACAAACACCTACAAGCTGACGGGCCTCGGAATCTTGACAGCCATCATCATTGTGCTGCAGGTATTCACTACGTTCGTCCGCTTCGGACCGTTCTCGATCACCTTAGCGCTGATCCCGATCGTTGTCGGCGCCGCCATGTACGGCAAGGGCGCAGGCGCGTATCTGGGCGCGGTATTCAGCGTGGTCGTCGTGATCATGTGCATCACCGGCGGTGACGTCGGCGGCGCGATGGTATGGGCGGCAAACCCCATCATGTGCGTCATCATGTGCATGCTCAAAGGTACGGTCGCGGGCTTCTTGGCAGGCTGGATGTATGAGCTGATCGCTCCGAAGAATCAGCTGCTCGGCGTGATTATCGCTGCACTGGTCTCCCCCATTGCCAACACCGGTATCTTTATCATCGGTATGCTGCTGTTCTTTAAGGACACCTTGGCTGCATGGGCAGGCGGCTCCGATCTGCTGACCTACATCATCATGGGTCTGACCGGCGTCAACTTCCTGATCGAGTTGGGTGTGAACCTTATTCTCAGCCCGATCGTGGTCAAGATCATTGAAGCGGTCAAGAAATCTAACAAAGCGTAAAACAACAAAGTGCTCTGTATCACAAGGTACAGAGCACTGTTTTTATTCATTATCATTTTGATCCGTATCCTCCGCAGGAGGATCATCCGGCTCGGGGAGCGCCTCCCCGGGCTTTTCTTTTCTCTTTTCCGTTTTATCCTTTGATCTTCTGCCGATGAGGATACCCAGCCAGACCATACCGCCGATCAAGACAGGAATGCCTGCACCGAGCAAAATCCACTTGAGCGCACTGTTGTCCTTTCGCAGATCAAAGAAGCCTGATGACGGATTGGTTCCGTCATCCTCGCCGATGCTGAGATCGGATTTTCCGCTCCGATCGGATGCGGCTGTGCCGGAGGTTGTTCCGTCAGTGCGGCTCACCCTGGATGCCGCTTCCACATCCTCCTTACCGAGCTTGACGGTCAGGGAATGATCGGTCCAGTCGGACAACAGCTTTTTGTCCGCGTCTGCCGCCTGAAGCATATGCAGGGTGAAATCGGTCGAACCTGCCTGGAGCGCCTTGAATGATACGCGACAGAGCTTGCCGCTTATCGCCGTTGATGAAGCATACGCAAAGGTGACCTTGCCCTTTTCGGGATGGTCGCGCACCGTTGCGGTATCGTCGGCAGCAACGGCATAATAGCCGACCATATCATCAGCAAAGCGCAGCTCGAACACCGCCGCGGTCACATCGCGGTAGCTGTAAACATCGAGATAGAATACAGCGCTCTTCTCCGATCGGGGCGTATACTCGATGGAGCAATCCTGCGCCGCTGAACAGACACAAAACGGCAGAAGCCATAACAGTAAAAGCACCAATGAGATGATCCTGATCGGTTGAGATTGCCGCAGAGCTGAAGCTCTTCGCAATGACTTATTCGGTTGAGATTGCCACAATCCTTGCGGATTTCGCAATGACTTATCAGCTTGGGGTTGCCGCAATCCTGACGGATTTTGCAACGGCTTATTATGATCGATCTGCTTCATATCACCATACCGCCGTTAACGGAAAGAACCTGTCCCGTAATGAATCGGGCTTTTTCGGATGCGAGGAACAGCACCGCGTCGGCGATATCCTCAGGGGCGCCGAGCTGCATCAAGGGCGTTTCATCCTTCAGCGCGGCAACATCCTCTTCTGAGAAAGAAGCCATCATATCGGTCATCACTACACCGGGCGATACCGCGTTGACGCGCACACCGGAGGGTCCGACCTCCTTGGCGAGCGCCTTGGTGAGTCCGATCACGCCTGCCTTAGCCGCAGAATATGCCGCCTCGCAGGATGCACCTGCCTCGCCCCACATCGAGGCGATATTGACGATCACGCCGCTGTGGGCGCGAATCATATCAAGGAGCGCCTCACGACAGCAGTAGAATGCACCTGAAAGGTCGGTGTCGATCAGCCGCCGCCATTCGTGATCGGTCATATCGGTCAACAGCCCCACATGGGCAATACCGGCATTGTTGACGAGGACGTCCACCGCACCGAGCTGAGCACGGACGGTATCAAACATCTTCCTGACCTGCATACTGTCGGCAACATCCGCCTGTAAGGCACACACTCTCACACCGAGCGCTTCGATCTCTTTAACAAGCGCCATCGCGCTTTCTTCACTGTGATGATAGTTTATCGCTACATCACAGCCTTCCCGCGCAAAGCGAAGGGCACACTGTGCCCCGATCCCGCGGGACGCGCCCGTGATCAATACCGTACTCATAATTCTGTCCTCCGTATAAACTTCTCCGGTGCAAGCAGCGGAGTATTTGACCCTTTTTAATCGGTTGAGATTGCCACAGGTCGCATTTCAAATTGTCATTGCGAGGAGGAACATTGTTCCGACGTGGCAATCTCACCCTTAACGATTGCGCCCTTCGCAATGACTATTTTGAATAAAGGCAACACCGCATCATTCAGTTGTGCGGTGTTGCCTTGCGTTAATCAAATAATCTCTGTTAATTTCTTTTCCACGCCGCGGGCATGAAGATCAGCAGGAACGGATAGAGCTCCAGACGACCCGCGAGCATATTGAAGCAAAAGACGATCTTGGAGAACACGCTGAAGCCCGCGTAGTTACCGGTGGAGCCGACGACATTCATACCGGGACCGGTGTTGTTCAAGGTCGCCAAAACACTGGAAAAGCTCGTCATAAAATCAAAGCCGTTCAAGGAGATCAGCACCGTGGTAACAATGACGATCGCCATATAGATCGCAAAGAACACACTGACGGAGCGGCTCACCTCGTGGGTGACCTTCTTGCTGTCCATCTTGACGGTATGGACGGTGCGCGGATGCAGGATCAGGGTGAATTCTTTTTTGATGCCCTTGAGCAGGATGACAAAGCGCGACACCTTCAAGCCGCCGCCGGTAGAGCCGGCACAAGCGCCGATACAGGTCGCGATCATTACCAGCGTTTTGGAGAACTCCGGCCAGTGGTTGACGTCGGTGATTGCCATACCGGTGGAGGATTCGATAGAGGTGATGTAGAAGTAGCTCTGGTGGAACGACCGGAAGAAGCTGCCCTCAAACATGCCGTGAGCGGACAGATCGATCGCAATCACCGCGGCAAAGAAAAATGTCAAGCCGATATAGACCCACATCTCCTCATTCTTGAACGCCTGCTTGAAGCGCTTGGAGAGGATCGCGATATAGACGTAAAAATTTACGCCGAACAACATCATAAAGACGGCGACGACGGTTTGCAGATACGGGCTGAAACGCGCCATCGAATCGTTGTAGACCATGAAGCCGCCCGTGCCTGCTGTGGAGAATGAGGTGGTCACCGCGTCAAACAGATTCATGCCGCCGAACAGCAGGAGGATACATTCGAGGAGCGTCAGACCACAGTAGATCCCATACAGCAGCGCCGCGTAGTTGCGCAGCTTGGGCATGCTTTTGTTGACGGCGGGGCCGGTGGACTCTGCCTTCATCAGATTGATCGTCTGGTTTGCGCCCAGACGCGGAATGATCGCGAGCAGAAACACGACAACGCCCATGCCACCCAAAAAGTGAGAGAAGCTGCGCCAGAACAGCATGCACCGGGGCAGGCTCTCGATCTCGGTCAGGATCGTGGCGCCCGTCGTGGTAAAGCCCGAGATGGTCTCGAACAGTGCATCGACAAAATGCGGAATGGTTTTGGAAATCCAAAGCGGTAAACAGCCTGCTAACGAGAGCAGCAGCCACGAAAACGACGTTGCCGCAAAACCGTCCTTGAGGTACATCACGTTGCTCTGCGGCTTTTTGATGACCATCGAGATGCCGATCGCGACCATGACGAGTCCGATAATGATAAAGTATTTGAGATCCGCCCATTCGTGATAGCAGACGCCGACAATGGTGGACAGCTGCATACAGGCGCCCTCAATCACCAGTACCCAGCCGAGTATATAAACAATTAACCGTTTATTCATGAGTCATTGGAACCTTTATCTCAGAATATCTCTCAGGTCGGAAAGACCCTTATGCTTGGTGAGAACGATCACCCTGTCGCCCAGCTCGATGGTATCGTTGCCGCCGGGCATGATCAGCTTGCCGCCGCGGCTGATACAGACGATCTGCAGATCGTTTTTCAGATTCAGTCGGGACAGCGGCACCGAGGTGACGGCGCTCTTGTCCCTGACGATGAACTCCAACGCCTCGGCACGGTCGTTGTTGACCTTGTACATGGTCTCGACGTTGTTGCCGACGGCATTCTGCATGCCGCGAACATACCGCGCGATCGACTCGCCGGTGAGCTGCTTGGGACGGATCACGCTGTCCAGCGGCATGGTATCCACCACGGAGGAGAACTTGAGGTTGCCGAGCTCCGTAATGACCTTCGCCTTATCGTTGACCTGCTTGACATAGAGTGAAGCGAGCAGGTTTTCTTCATCCGTATCCATCAGGCAGACCACGCCGTCGGCGCGGTCGATATGCTCGCTCAACAAGAGATCCTCATCCATCGCGTCGGCATTGATGATCATCACGCCGTTGAGATTCTCAGAGAGCTCTTCACATCGCTCGGGATTCTTCTCGATAATCTTGACGCTGACGCCTGCTTCACGCAGGATCTTAGCCAGATAAAAGCCGATCTTACTGCCGCCGAGGATAAAGACGGAACGACCCTTATTTGAGATCGTGCCCAGTGTTTTGAGCAGCTTAGCCGCTGCGCCGGAGGGTGCGACAAAGGAGACCATGTCGTTTGCCTGCAGGACAAAATCGCCGTTGGGGATATAGACCTCGCCGTTCCTCTCGACAAAAACGATGCGTACATTACCCTTGAGGATGGAGGCGCAGTCCGCGACCTTCCTGCCCGAGATAGGCGTCGCTTCATTCAGGCGGATCTTGATGAAATCCACATGTCCCTTCGCAAAGGAGCTGATCTTCACCGCGCCGGGGAACTTGACCAGTCGGGAGATCTCAGACGCGCAGGTGTATTCGGGGTTGATCGCAAGAGTCAGCTTGAGCTGTCCCTTGATCTTCTCCACATCGTGGATGTATTCGGGGTTACGCACACGGGCGATCGTTGAACCGACGCCTGCGTTTTTGGCGAGCAAGCAGGTGTAAAGGTTCAACTCATCCGCCGCGGTGACGGCGATCAAAAGATCCGTCGATTCGATTCCTGCCTCGTGCAGTACCGTATAGGTCGCGCCGTTGCCCTGTATCGCCATCACGTTCTGGGTATCGACGATCTTCTCAAGCGCGTCATATCGCTCGTCGATGATTGTGACGGAGTGTCCTTCATCGTTGAGCTGCTCCGCGATCGAGCGGCCGACACGACCGCTTCCTACGATAATGATATTCATAAATATTACCTCGCCAAATGATCTTATCGTATCTTAATCAAAAATCGGTTGAGATTGCAACAGGGCTGATCACGCGTGTTTGCCCTTCGCAATGACTGTTTTGAAATATCGGTTCATTTGTTCTTTCAATAAACTACATTAAAATTTAAAACATTTTCTGAGTTTCTTATACTCGCCGAGCACCAACAGCGACATATCCTTTTTCAGAAGCGTGTCCGGACGGACGTTAAAGCTCATCATGTCGTTTTCCCGGATGCCGATGATGGTCAGCTCGTGTTTTCTTCTGATGTCCAACTGAAGAATCGTCCTGCCGATCCACTCGTCGGGGATGGTAACCTCATAGATCGAGTGGGTATCATCCAGCTGCATATACTCGAGCAGGTGATCGGAGCTGTAGCGGATCGCCGCCCAATGCGCGACCTGCTTTTCGGGATAGACCACCTTATCCGCGCCGTTGCGCAGGAGGAACCGCTCCTGTCCGTCGCGTTCCGCTCGCGCGACAACAAACTTCGCGCCGAGCTCCTTTAACAGATAGGTCGTTTCCAGAGAGCTTTGAAAATCGTTGCTGATCGTCACAAAGCAAACGTCAAAATTATTGACGCCGAGTGAGCGCAGATATGCCTCGTTGGTGCTGTCGCCGATCTGGGCGTCCGTAACGAACTCCAGCGCGTTGTTAACCCTGTCTTCGTCGTGATCGATGCCGAGCACATCGTGTCCGAGCCGGGTGAGCTGGATCGCGATATTGCGCCCGAATCTTCCGAGTCCGATCAATAAAATAGATTTCATATTGTATCTCCTTTAACCTACCGTAAGATTTCAACTAACCGTAGTATTTCCGTTAACCTACCGTAATCGATTCTTTCGGCAGCTTGGTCAGCTTCTTGGTCGAGCCGGACAGCGCCGCGTAGATGACGGTCAGACCGCCGACTCTGCCGAGGAACATCAGCAGGATGAGGATCACCTGTGAGGTCACACCGAGGCTCGGAGTGATGCCGAGCGTCAGTCCGACGGTGCCGACCGCCGATGCGGTCTCAAAAACGCACACGCCGAGCGGCAGATCCTCGACCATAGAGATCACCGCCGCGCTCATAAAGCAAAGCGTGGTATACATCAACAGGATCGTGGTAGCGGTCTTGACGGCGCTCGCCTCGATCCTTCTGCCGAAGCATTCGGGATCTTCCTTTCTCTTGAAGGAAGCGATCGCGTTTTTGAACAGAACGGCGACGGTGACGGTTTTCATACCGCCCGCCGTAGATCCGGGAGAACCGCCGATCAGCATCAGAATGATCATCACCGCCAGACCGAGCTTTGACATCGAGTTGAGATCGAGCGTATTGAAGCCGGCGGTTCTGGGCGTGACTGCCTGAAACAGCGATCCGAATATCCTTTGAGCGATCGGCAGCTCGGCGAAATCTTGGAAGAAATAGAGCAGCGCCGGGATCGCGATCAATAACGCGGAGGTCACAATGACGATCTTGCTCTGCAGCCGATAGCGCTTGAAGCGGAATTTATTGGTGATGACGTCTTTCCACGTCATAAAGCCGATACCGCCGATGATGATCAACAGCATGATGACGATATTGACGACAGGTTGGTCGGAAAGAGAGGTCAGTGAAGCGAACTTTTGATCCGGTGTACCCATCAGATCGAAGCCGGCGTTACAAAAGGCGGAGATCGAATGGAACACCGACATCCAGACGCCCTTGACACCGTGACTTTGCACAAACACCGGCATCATGATGACAGCGCCCGTCACCTCGATGATCGCGGTGCCCTTGACGACGAACTTGGTCAATCGGACGATACCGCCCAGACTGGGAGCGGAGATCGCGTTCTGCATCGTATTGCGCTGACTGAATGAGAATCTCTTGCCCGAAAGCAGGACAAAGGACGCCGCCATCGTGATGACGCCCAAGCCGCCGACCTGTATCAAAGTCAATATGACAGCCTGTCCGAACAGTGACCAATGGGTCGCGGTATCCTGTACGATCAGTCCGGTCACACAAACCGCCGATGTCGAGGTGAACAGCGTTTGATTAAACGGTGTGACAGATCTGTCTTTGGCGGAGATGGGGAGCATCAAAAGCAGTGCTCCCAACAGGATCACCCCGATAAATCCGAGGATAATGATCTGAAACGACGACAGCCGTCTTTTCTTTTTGATTGGTCTGGTCATACACCCTCCTGTGCTTTTTCTTCGGAATTATGCCCATATGTATCTATATTCTACATCAACAGACGCAGAAATACAATAACATAATAGAAAAATAAGCGCAAAAATATGCCGTATCATGCGATCATTCTCCGCGCGCCGACAGGTCGGCTGACCGCGAAAGCGCAAGCCGTACAAATTGCCTAAAAATCAAAAGCGGAAAAATCTCTTTTTCTTCTTTATTTTTTTCCTATTATATGGTATACTGAACGTTATAATGGGGTGATATAGGATATTGTGTTCAACGTCACCGCTGTATCACCGAATAGAAAGGAACTGATATTATGGGTTTATTCAAAGCGCTGTTCGGCGACTACTCGTCGCGCGAATTAAAGCGCATCAAACCGATTTGCGATAAGGTTCTCTCGCTGGAGAACAAATACGCCGCGATGTCCGAGAGCGAGCTGAAAGCTCAAACCGCGATCCTCAAGGAACGTCTGAATAAGGGTGAGACCACCGACGACATCCTGCCCGACGCGTTCGCGGTATGCCGTGAGGCGTCATGGAGAGTGCTGGGTATGAAGCACTTCCCCGTGCAGATCATCGGCGGCATTGTCCTGCATCAGGGACGTATCGCCGAGATGAAGACCGGTGAAGGTAAAACACTGGTCGCGACCCTGCCTGCCTACCTCAACGGTCTGACCGGCAAGGGCGTACATATCGTCACCGTCAACGATTATCTGGCAAAGCGTGACTCTGAATGGATGGGCAAGCTCTATCGCTGGCTGGGACTGACGGTCGGTCTGATCATTCACGACATTCCTGCTGAGGAACGCAAGAACATGTACAACGCGGATATCACCTACGGCACCAACAACGAGCTGGGCTTTGACTATCTGCGCGACAACATGGTTGTATACAAAGAACAGAAGGTGCAGCGTGAGCACGCGTTTGCCATCGTGGACGAGGTCGACTCGATCCTGATCGATGAAGCGCGTACACCGCTGATCATTTCCGGTAAGGGCGACAAGGCGTCCGATCTGTATGAGCGTGCCGATCAGCTCGCCCGAACCATGAAGAAATATGTCTTTACCGAGACCGACGCCAAGGAAGATCTCGAGGAATTCTATCTGGAGAACAACATCGACTACATCGTGGATGAAAAGGCGCATACCGCTACCCTGACCCAGGTCGGCGTAAAGAAGGCAGAGGCGTTCTTCAATCTTGAGAACCTCTCCGACCCCGACAACGTCACCATCCAGCACCATGTCAATCAGGCGATCAAGGCGCACGGCTGCATGAAGAACGAGGTCAACTACGTCGTCAAGGACGGCGAGGTCATCATCGTCGA
>CAMJJL010000061.1 GCA_946406145.1 uncultured Clostridia bacterium
GAAAAACGGCTTTGAAGTCACACTCCTGCCCGTACACGAGAACGGTATCGTGCGCGTCGAAGAGCTTTCCGACGCGATCCGTGAGGACACCTGTCTGGTCACCATCATGACGGCGAACAACGAGATCGGCACCATTCAACCGATCGAGGAGATCGGACAGCTCTGCCGTGAAAAGGGCGTGATCTTCCACACCGACGCGGTACAGGCGGTCGGGCACCTGCCGATCGACGTCAAGGCGCAGCATATCGATATGCTGTCCGCCTCCGCGCATAAATTCCACGGTCCCAAGGGAGTCGGCTTCCTGTATGCCAAGAAAGGGATTGTGCTGAGCAACCTGATCGAAGGCGGCGCGCAGGAGCGCGGTAAACGAGCCGGCACCGAGAACCTGCCCGGGATCGTAAGCATGACGACAGCGCTCAAGGAAGCTGTCGAGCACATGGACAGCGCCAACGCGCATAAAACGCAAATCAGAGATCACCTGATAAAAGGCTTGTCACAAATACCGCACAGCGCCCTCAACGGCGACGCAAACAACCGCCTGTCGGGTAACATCAATTTCAGCTTTGAGGGGATCGAGGGCGAATCGCTCCTGATCCTGCTCGATCAAAGGGGGATCTCGGCTTCTTCGGGCAGTGCCTGCACCTCGGGCGCGCTTGATCCGAGCCATGTTCTGCTGGCGATCGGCCGCATCCACGACGTCGCCCACGGCTCCCTGCGGCTGAGCATCGGCGACGAGATCACGATAGAGGAAGCGGATTATATCATCGATGCCGTCAAGGAGGTCGTCGCGTACCTGCGGAGCTTCTCCCCTGTTTGGCGCGATCTGATGAGCGGCAAGAAAGAGTTTATATTGAAGTAGGAGGAATACGATGGCTTTATATAGTGAAAAGGTAATGGAACACTTTTTGAATCCACAGAATGTGGGTGTGATCGAGGACGCGGACGGCGTCGGCGAGGTCGGCAACGCGAAATGCGGCGACATCATGAAGATGTATTTGAAGATTGACAATGAGGTGATCTCGGACGTCAAATTTGAGACCTTCGGCTGTGCCAGCGCGATCGCGTCCAGCTCGATGGCGACCGAGATGATCAAGGGCAAGCCCGTTGCCGAGGCGATGCTGTTGACCAACAAGGCGGTCGCCGAAGCGCTGGACGGACTTCCGCCCCACAAAATGCATTGCTCCGTCCTCGCGGAGGAAGCGATCCAATCCGCGCTCGAGGATTACGAAAACAAGAAAACCAAATCACAATGATAGGTAAGGATGAGATCGGACACGTGTGTCACATCCGCGGACGGTTGACGATCTCCCATCCTTCATCAAGACAGCCCATGAGATATGCGTTTTTCACATATTTCATGGGCTTTATCATAAGAAATCAAAAAAAATTCTACTTACCTATTGACATAGTAGGTAAGTAGTGTTATAATGCAGTTGTCGTTGAGGGAGTCCCCACAACGAATCGGTTGAGATTGCCGCGTCATCGGCTGAATCGCCGATTCCTCGCAATGACGATCAAACGACAAATCAATGAAAAGGAGAAACAACAATGTCAGCAACGTATGATGCAAAGAACAGAATGATGACGTGGTGTCGAATGTTGAACTCCCGGGTTACCGCAGTAATGGCAGGAGCATCCGACTGTATGTCTGTGCGCTGAAACGCTGACGTGATGTTTGCTTGCCATGTTGCCCGGGAGCACTGCCCTTGGGCATTTTTATTTCTAAAAACTGAAAAATGAAGAAAGAAAAATGAAGGAATTCTCCCTTCGGTCGATCAAATTAAAACAATTCCTCTGTCGCATCGCGACATCTCCCCAACAAGGAGCCTATATCTAAGAAAGGAACATTATCATGAGCAATTATAGATTTGAAACCTTACAATTACACGTCGGTCAGGAGCAGGCTGACCCTGCTACCGATTCCAGAGCTGTCCCGATCTACCAGACCACCTCTTATGTCTTCCACAACTCTCAGCATGCCGCCGACCGCTTTGGACTTGCCGACGCAGGCAACATCTACGGCAGACTGACCAACTCCACTCAGGATGTGCTGGAGAAGCGCGTCGCCGCTCTGGAGGGCGGCAGCGCGGCGCTGGCGCTCGCGTCCGGCGCGGCGGCGATCACCTACACCATCGAGGCGCTTGCCGCAAACGGCGGTCATATCGTCGCGCAAAAGACCATCTACGGCGGCAGCTACAACCTGCTCGCCCACACCCTGCCGCAGTACGGGATCAGCACCACCTTTGTCGACGCGCATGATCTCGAGGAGGTGGAAAACGCGATCACTGACAACACCCGCGCAATCTATCTGGAGACCCTCGGCAACCCCAACAGCGATATCCCGGACATTGACGCGATCGCCGTAATCGCCCATCGTCACGGACTGCCCGTTGTCGTAGACAACACCTTCGGCACACCCTACCTGATCCGTCCGATCGAGCACGGCGCGGATATCGTCGTTCACTCGGCGACCAAGTTCCTCGGCGGCCACGGCACCACCCTCGGGGGCGTGATCGTGGAATCGGGCAAATTCGATTGGAGCAAAAGCGGCAAATATCCGAATATTGCCGCGCCGAATCCGAGCTATCACGGCGTGAGCTTCTATGACGCGGTCGGTCCTGCGGCATTCGTCACCTACATCCGCGCGATCCTCCTGCGCGATACCGGCGCGGCGATCTCGCCCTTCAACGCGTTCCTGCTGCTGCAGGGCGTCGAGACCCTCTCGCTCCGACTTGACCGCCACGCGGAGAACACGAAGAAGGTCGTGGAATTCCTCAGCAAGCATCCGCAGGTCGAGAAGGTCAACCATCCATCCCTGCCCGATCATCCCGATCACGCGCTGTATCAAAAGTATTTCCCCAACGGCGGCGCGTCGATCTTCACCTTTGAGATCAAGGGCGGCAAAGAAGAAGCGTGGAAATTCATTGACAACCTGCAAATCTTCTCCCTGCTCGCGAATGTCGCCGACGTAAAGAGCCTGGTGATCCATCCTGCCTCCACCACCCACTCTCAGCTCAATGATGAGGAGCTTAAGGCGCAGGGCATTTATCAGAACACCATCCGCCTGTCTATCGGCACAGAGCACATCGACGACATCATCGCCGATCTGGAAAACGGCTTTGCGGCGGTGTAATGAATCGGTTGAGATTGCCACGTCGTCTTTACGACTCCTCGCAATGACAATTCAAAAAAGCGTGTCAACACGCGAATAAAGCGAAGCGATACGCCCCCAAAGTCCCGTTTATGGGCAACGTGTTGTTATACAATAGAATCACAGGAACAAAATGCAACTGTAAACTGTATTGAAAAAGATTGTATGAGGTGATTTTATGTTTGATGACGCACGCTTTTACTGCCGACTGGCAGAAAACTCCACAAGCTATGGAAAGGCAAAATGCACTGATTCCGCGATGTTCCTCGCCATCAGCAAGCTCGATTTTGAAGACGACTTGCTGGTCGCCATGGACAACGCCGATGACTACCTTCTTGACGAGTCAAAGGATTTAGCCGCATAAAGAACCGCCGCAGATGTCAAAAAATCTGCGGCGGTCTTTTATACTATACGAATCCTTGATAAAAAGATTCCATCATTTGATCGAACGGTAGAACTCCATATGGATGCGATGCTTGAGATGTAACGGCTCGTCATATTTTTCGAGAATTCGGCGGTATTCCGCTTCGAATTCCGTCACCTTTTCGCTCGGAAGTGAAGCGCCGACGCCGCGGCAGGTCAACACCCTGCCCAGCCACGCTTCCTTGGTGAAAACGAGCGCCTCATCATAGGTAATGATCTTTTCAGCCGTGAAGCGATTCTTTGCCCAGTGCGGAAAACAGTATGCTTCATCGTTGAAGCCCTCGGGATCCCACGTGGGATTGTATTGCTGCACAAGGGCGATCATCTCGGCGATCACGGCGTCCTCCAAGGGCAGCCAGTCCATGAGAATCTTGCAGAACAGCCCCTGCGGTTTTAAGACGCGAAAAATCTCAGCGGCAGTCTTTTCAGCGTCGAAATACGGAAAGCACTGCACCGCTGTCACCGCGTCAAAGGTGTGACCGTCAAAGCCGGTATCCTCGGCAGGACACACCTTGAACGAGATACGCTCCATGCCCCTTTGTCGGGCGATGATCTTACCGACGGAAATCTGATTCTCCGCAATATCGGTCGCGGTAAAATACGCGCCCGTATGGTACAGGTTCATCGGCAGGATCGCTGTACCGCTGCCAAGGTCGAGGATCTGCTGATCTTCTTTGCCGATTCCCATCTCAATGAGCTTTTCGTACATGCTATCGGGGTAGATATCGCGGAAACGGGCATAGCGATCAGAGGTTTTGCCAAAGTCGAATTCATTGGATTTGTCAATGTGAGAAAGTTTCATACGCTTCACCAAGTCGATTGTAACATGAAGCGGAATATGTGTCAACGCTTGCAAAACGGATCGTTCTGCGTTAAAATAGGTTGAGATTGCCACGCCGCGGACGGAGCGTCTGCGCCTCGCAACGACTATTGATTTGGTGATAATATGAAGAAACAGAAAGCAGAAAAAACAAACGTCATGCGGATCATCGAACAGCATAAGCTGCCGTATGAAAGCCACGATTACAGCAAATCGGGCGCAATCAGCGGCATGGAGGTCGTTGAAGCGCTGGGGCAACAGCCCGGCAGGATGTTCAAAACGCTGGTGACACAGGGCGCGAGCAAAAATCACTACGTCTTTATGGTGCCTGTCAACGGTGAACTGCACCTGAAAAAGGCGGCAAAAGCAGTCGGCGAGAAAAGCATCGCGATGATCAAGAGCAAGGAGCTGCTGCCCCTGACGGGTTACATCCACGGCGGATGCTCCCCCATCGGGATGAAAAAGCAATTCCGCACCACGATCCACCATACCGCGCAGGATTATCTGACCATTTTCTTCAGCGGCGGCAAGATCGGATGCCAGATCGAGATGTCGCTCACTGATCTGCAAAAGATCGTGCCGGTGACATGTGCGGATATCATTTAACAGACAGATTTCGATAACAGAAACGCTCCATAACGGTACTTCGGAGACCGCCATACCCTACAAAGAAACCGCTCAGCGTTGTGCGCGGTCATTTTATTATGATTCTCGCTATGCTCGATCATTTTGTGCAATCCCTCACCACTCCCGTGGGAGCTCCCTTTCCCAAAGGGAGCCTATCGTGCAACTATATTCTCGCGACGCCGGTTTCCTTTGCCGCCTTGATGACTGCGTCGGCAACCACCCTTCCCACGCTTTTGTCGAGTGCGGAAACGATGATATTCTCGGCATTCAGCTCGCTTCCGGGGATCATCGACGCGAGCGCATAAGAGGTGGCGACCTTCATCTCCTCATTGATACAGGTCGCGCGACAATCGAGCGCGCCGCGGAAAATGCCCGGGAAAGCAAGGACATTGTTGATCTGGTTCGGGAAATCCGAACGACCCGTGCCGACGACCGCCGCTCCTGCAGCTTTTGCAAGATCGGGCATGATCTCGGGGGTCGGGTTTGCCATCGGGAACACGATCGGCTTGTCCGCCATGCTCCTGATCATTTCCTCATTGACGATATTCGGAGCGGAAACGCCGATGAACACATCCGCGCCTTTCATCGCATCGACGAGGGTACCGCTGCGCTTCTCGCGGTTAGTGAGCTTCGCGATCGCGGCATGCGCCTCGTTCAAACTGTCGTCACCCTCGCGGATGATACCGAAGCGGTCGACCATCGTCAGGTGATTGACGCCCATATGCAGGAGGTGTTTGCCGATCGCGATACCTGCCGAGCCTGCGCCGTTGATCACGACCTTGACAGTATCGATCGACTTGCCGACCACCTTGAGGGCGTTCAGCAATGCGGCGGCGACGACGATCGCCGTACCGTGCTGGTCATCGTGGAAGACAGGGATATCGCAGATCTCCTTGAGCTTGCGCTCAATCTCAAAGCAGCGCGGCGCGCTGATATCCTCCAAATTGATGCCGCCGAAGGAGCCGGACAGCAAATAGATGGTACGGACGATCTCATCCACATCCTTACTGCGGATGCACAGCGGAAACGCGTCAACATCGGCAAACTCCTTGAACAGCGCGCATTTTCCCTCCATGACAGGCATGCCTGCCTCGGGACCGATATCGCCCAGTCCCAGCACCGCGGTGCCGTCGGTCACAACCGCCACCAGATTATGGCGGCGCGTCAGCTCATAGCTCTTATCGATATCCTCATGGATGACCATACAAGGCTCCGCTACGCCGGGGGTGTAGGCAAGGGACAGATCCTTGCGCGTTTCGATCGGCGCACGTGAGATCACCTCGATCTTGCCCTGCCATTCATAATGCTTTTGTAAAGATTCTTCTCTGATGTTCATCATATACTCCTGTTTATTGAGTTGCGGCGGAAGCTCACCTCCGCCCTACCTTTCCGATCAAACCAATTCTTCGGGATGGAATACCTTGTCAAATTCCTCCTCGCTCATCAAGCCGAGCGCGAGACAGGCTTCTTTGAGGGAGAGGTTTTCTTTATGCGCTTTCTTCGCCACCCTGGCGGCGTTGTCATAGCCGATATACGGATTGAGTGAGGTGACCAGCATCAGGGAACGGTGCAGGTTCTCGTTCATCTTCTCTCTGTTCGCTTTGATACCGCTGACACAGCGTTCGTTGAACGAGAGGATGCCATCCGTCAACAATCGCGCGGATTGCAGGAAATTGTATGCCGTCACGGGTAAAAAGACGTTGAGCTGGAAGTTGCCCTGCGACGCCGCCATGCCGATGGTCGCGTCGTTGCCCATCACCTGTACCGCAACCATCGTGATCGCCTCACACTGGGTGGGATTGACCTTGCCGGGCATGATGGATGATCCGGGCTCGTTCTCGGGGATGAAGATCTCGCCCAGACCGCATCTCGGTCCTGAGCTGAGCCATCGAATATCGTTGGCGATCTTCATCATATCCGCCGCCAGCGCTTTCAGCGCACCGTGCGCGAATACCATGCGATCCAGAGAGGTCAGCGCATGGAATTTGTTGGGGTTGCTGACGAAGGGAAGCGCTGTCGCATTGCTGAGCTTTTCGGCAGCCTTCTCTCCAAAGCCCTTCGGCGCGTTCAGCCCAGTGCCGACTGCCGTGCCGCCGATCGCAAGCCGATAGAGTCCGTCGAGGGATTGTCTGAGCTGTTCACGGTCAGCTTCGAGCATGCCGCGCCATCCCGATACCTCCTGAGAGAAGGATATCGGCACCGCGTCCTGAAGATGGGTTCTGCCGCTCTTGACAATGCCCTGATTCTCTTTTTCCAGATGCTCTAATGTCTCGATCAAAACGTCCACCGCAGGGATCAGCTCGCCCTGGATCGCCGTCGCCGCCGCGATGTGCATGGCGGTCGGGAAGGTATCGTTCGAGCTTTGCGACATATTCACGTCGTCGTTGGGGTGCAGGAGCTTTGTACCAGCAATCACGTTGCCGCGGTTCGCGACGACCTCGTTGACATTCATATTGCTCTGGGTACCCGAGCCTGTCTGCCACACGGCAAGCGGAAACTCACGCGTGAGTTGATCTTCCAATATCTCATCACACGCCGCCGTGATTGCGGCGCATTTTTCTTCTGTCATCTTCTCGGGCTTCAGCTCGCGGTTTGCCTGTGCCGCCGCCTTCTTCAGCTGTGCAAAGGCGTGTATGATTGCCGCAGGCATCTTCTCCCATCCGATCGGGAAATTTTCAAAGCTGCGTTGTGTCTGAGCGCCCCAACAGCGCTCCGCAGGCACCTGCATCTCACCCATCGAGTCACGTTCTATTCTGTAGTTTTCCATAGTTGCCTCCCGTTACAGAGTGTGTAAACCTTATTTATTGTATCACAACAGCGTTTTCTCCGCAATAAGTCGACGGATGACTTGCAGTACAAACATTTGGCATTGTTCGCCGTATTTTTCGTTGAATTCTTCCTGAGAGTGCCATTCGCTGTTACTGATAACGCGAATATCCGCACACGGCACATGCAATTGAGCGCATACCTGCGCTACGCCGAAGCCCTCCATCTCTTCGCAATCCGTACCGAGGGTGCGGCGCAGATGGGCGATCATATCCAGCTCGCGGTTCCAGATATCCGCCGCGCCGATGGTGCCGCGCCTGACAATGCCGTCTGCATACGGTACGGAATCGGCAATGTTGAGGATACGGCTGTCGCTGTGCAGGGTGTTGATGCGGTCAATACTGTTGTTCAATTTGATCTCTGCGCCGGGCTGTGTCCAATCAAAAATCGCCGAGCCCTGCCCTCTATCGCGGTGCAGTGTATAAAAGCTGCCCAATTCCACCAGTTTCTCGCCGAGGATGATATCTCCCTGATGGAGCTCGGGATCGTGTGCGCCCGAGGTACCCTGAACGATCACGCATAGCGGATCATACTGCGCGATCGTAAGTGTTGCTGCGGCAGCGGAATTGACCACGCCGATATAGCAGCGGCAGATCACAACGGGATAACTGTTGATCAACCCCTCATGGAAGGTATACGCGCCGACCGATTTCTCCTGCCGATCATCGAGCTGATCGATCAACCACGAAGACTCACTTTCCATCGGTCCGAGGATCACGATCGGTTTTTTATCAAAAGGATATTTCATATAAACCCCTCACTTTTCTTCGCGCATATTTTACCATATTCGGGCTTTTCGGTCAATCGCGCCCGTAATTGTTCACTTTGCCAAAAATTCTTTTTCGCATTTCTGTAAACTTTTACTTGCATTTTCCGAAGAAGTGTGATAAACTATCAATTACGGCAGTAAGCCGAATCGGATCGCTTTTGTAGTTTTAAACTGCGAGGCAGCCACGCGCCGGTAGCTCGCCTTTCGTGTGAGATTACCCACGCAACGACATACGCGCTGGTAGCTCAGCTGGATAGAGTGTTTGGCTACGAACCAAAAGGTCGGGGGTTCGAGTCCCTTCCAGCGCGCCATAAATGCTCATACACCGTTTGGTGTATGAGCATTTATATTTTACCAGCAAAGCGCGGTGGAAGGGACCCGAAGGCGAGCGTGCGAAGATGTAAGTGTTAGCGCACATCGCACGCAAAAACGCCATAGAATGGCGTTTTTAGCGAGAGCGTAGATGAAACTCCTGACAGGAGGTGTCGCTCCGAAGACGAGGTAATCTGTTCCCTAAAGAAGTAATGTACTTCCGGCGCGCCGATCATTCAACCTGAAAACGGCTCTGAAAAACATCGAGAAAAATTGTGGTCAAAACCACTTTTGACCACAATTTGACCACAACGCAAAAAGCGACTCTATCGGTTGAGATTGCCACGTCGCAGACATTCGTCCGCTCCTCGCAATGACAGCTCAATATGATGCGAAATCTATCGGCAGGATCGCTCCTGCCGATTTTTCTTTATACTGACTTGTTATGCCGGGAACTTGATGATCTTTTCTTCGTTCTCGTCCTTTTTGCTTTTCAATAGTTCTCCCATCGTGTCGGCGACATTCTGCTGCATCGAGTCGGTCACGTGCATATAGGTGTTCATTGTAAATCCCGCGTCGGTATGGCCGAGCATATGCGAGATCGTTTTGATGTCCATGCCCTGCTCGATGGACAGGGTCGCGAAGCTGTGTCTGAGATCGTGGAAGCGTATCTGCGGCACTCCTGCTCGGCGCTGGATCCTGTGCAATCTATATGTGATTGACTTTGGATCATAGTAGGTTCCCGTAACCGGGGACGGGAACATCAGCTTTGTTCCGATAGGCTGTTTCGCTTTCAAGCCTTTGAGCAATCTCAGACATTCATCGCTGATGCTGATGGTACGGATGGATGCCTGGGTTTTCGGAGTGGATACTTCCATTCCGTTTTTGGAGCGTCTGACTTGCTTGTTCACTCGGATCGTTTTGTTTTCCTCATCCAGATCCTCCCACTCGAGCGCGAGGATCTCTCCTAATCTCAGACCTGTCGTGATCTCGAGGAAATAGAATTCATAACAGTCGGAGCGGATCGTTTCGTTGAGGAAGGCACTCAGTTCATTTACCTTCAAGGTTTTCATTTCCTTCTTTTGGAGCTTCGGGAGCTTCACTCCTTTGACAGGATTTCTGGATATCAGATCCTCGTCCTCCGCCTTTTGCAGACAGGACTGGAGCGCGATCTTGACATTCTTGACTGTTTTGAGGCTGTAGCCTGTTCCTGCTTTGCCCTGAGAGGTGTCGATCAATCTTCCGTGTGTGTACAGCTCCATCAGCAGTTGCTGGCAGATGATAGTGGAGATATTGCGGATCTCCATTTCTCCGATTCTGGGGTTGATATATCTTTCGAAGAAGTAGGCGTAGTTTTCATAGGTGGATTCACGGATGATACCCTTGCAGTAGGAGCTGAGCCAGATGGCTGACCACTCACTGAGCGTGGGGTTCGGATTCGTGAGGAAGGTACAGCGCTCGGCGATCTCCTTTTCGTGCTCGTATTCCTCGATCGCGGCTTTCAGCTTACGGGCACACTCCGCCTGTGTTTTTGCGAGGATGTATTTGACCTTCGGCTTACCGTTTTCATTCACGCCGATATTGAATCTGCCTTCCCATCGCCCATCACTGCGCTTGCGTAAGGTTCCTTTTCCGTTCTGTCTTTTTGCCATTGTTTTTCACCTCATTTCATGGTTGCATACCGACCGGATCAGCTCCGATCGATAGCTATGCAGCTCAAAACAATACCATATAAATTCAGTAAAGTCGATATCCAAACCTAACAATTATCTCTCCGATTTTTTGTCGATCCAGTCCATCAGCTTTTGCTTTGGGATCGTTATTCTTTTTCCCATCATGACAGCAGGAAAGGTTTTATCCTTCTTTACGAGAGCGTAAAGAGTGGTTTTGGAGATACCGAGCGCGTCTGCTGCCTCGGTAACAGACAGCATGACGGGCATCTCATCAAAGCTTGTATACATTCTCATCTTCCTTCCTTTTTAGCCTTTCGGCTTTTTCTTTGTTTTGCGTAATATTATATGACACTGATACTGTGTCATATGATGTGCAGGGTGAGTTGTGTATCATCGAGGAGTATTCCGGCTAATAATTGGTTTCAGAAAAGATTTTTAATTCAGATATTGATATTATGGTATAATTGTGGTACAATAATTTCGAAAGGAGATGTTATTATGCCCCGAATCATACCGATCAGAGATTTAAAGAATACCAGTGACATTTCACAGCTTTGCCACAGCACCGATGATCCGGTTTTTATCACAAAAAACGGCTACGGCGATATGGTCATCATGAGCATGGAGGTTTACGAGAAGAGCCTGTTTCTCCATAACATCACTCAAAAGCTGAATGAAGCAGAAGACCAGATCGAAAAGGGCGAGGTCACTGACGCTAAATCCTCATTGAAGAAACTCAGAGGTAAGTATGGCGTATAACCTTATCATCACCAACAACGCTGATTCGGAACTGGAAGAAATCGTTCGTTATATCGCGTAGCATTTGGATAATACAAAAGCTGCCGCAAGTTTTCTTGATTCAGTTGAATCTGCATATGATCGACTTACAGATAATCCGCATCTGTATCAGCTTTGCGATAATCCCGCATTTGAGAGAAGGGATTACAGAAAAGTGGTTATCGGAAACTATGTCATGATTTACCGTATTGAGGAAGAACGGAACTCAGTCTATATCCTTCACTTTTTCTATGGCAGACAAGATTATTTCAACTTAATATATCTTCAGATTTGCCGTCCTTCGGGACGGCTTTTCTTTTTACACCCACTTAATCCGGACAACTTTTTATTTGTCTAAGCGGAGAAAGCTTTTCCCTTTTTGTGCACCATTATTTCCGCCAAAAAAGCAAGCCGTTACTTTTGCTTGTAACCATCGGATTATTCGCTCACACAGCACCTAAACATTGGATTTCCCCTTCAAGCAAGCCACCTAAAACAGGTGATTCGAAATCTCTCAAAAATGGCTTAACGGTCGGCGTTGCCGTCCGTTGTAATTGGAAGGGCGGCAAAATGCAAGCCGCCCTTCTTTCTCCTGCTTCAAAATCGAACAAATACGATATTCGTCAAAGCAGACAATTAACCTTGCTCAATGAGCTGCTCTTGTTCCTTTGATTCGGGGACGGTATTGACCGGGGCGATAACATCCCTATGTTGAGAAGCACATATCTAAGCGCTTTTAGGCGTGTTTACGGTGTGGAGAAAAATATCGTCCCCATCGTCCCCGGGTTCTGAATGAGAGTACACCAAGGTCAAAATCCTCGTGTGATTTTTCTTCTCACGGGTGAATTCAACGCCCGCTTTTTGAAGCTCATTTTCATATTTTCCGAGCTTTCTGGAGAGGACATTGCTCTCGATTTTCAGACCTAAAGTGTCACACAAATCCGATGCTGTTCCCTCAAAAATCTCTTCCCGTTTGAGGTA
The DNA here is from genome assembly GCA_946406145.1 of uncultured Clostridia bacterium. Lineage (GTDB taxonomy): Bacteria > Bacillota > Clostridia > Oscillospirales > Acutalibacteraceae > Ruminococcoides. Next base: position 12,360 of record CAMJJL010000061.1, read on the forward strand.
AGACAGCAGGCTGAGCATGGCGCCGTCGTTCATAAAGCCGTCGCTTTCAAGACTGCTTTTACCCAAACAATTCCACCTGAAATTGTCAAACTGAATGGTCAAAACTCTCTCGGGAATATCTTAATGATATTGCGCCTTTTCAGTAGCTTTTTACTGTATTAATTATACCATAAAAGCGCTGAAAAGTCCAGTGTTTAAGCCGATTTCTTGCCATTATTACAAGATTGTTTTCTACTAAAACATATCCTTGTTCCGAACTTTCTTGATGACTCTTTTCTGCTCTACCGACAGCCCTTCCATCAGCCATCGGAAGCTCTGCGGAGTGAGCAGCTTCATTTCATCTTTGGAACGGGGTCACTGAAAGCGACCGTTGTTCAGACGCTTATACAGAATGACAAAGCCGTCGCCTGAAAACCACAGCGCTTTGATACGGTCTGTTCTGCGCCCGCAGAACAGGAACAGACTGTTTTCGTTGATCTCGTATCCGTATTGCAGGGTGATGATTTGCGCCAGACCGTCGATCCCGCGGCGCAGGTCGGTGTAGCCGCAGGCGATGTAGTAGTTCTTGATGCTTGACAGATCGATCA
>CAMJJL010000062.1 GCA_946406145.1 uncultured Clostridia bacterium
GAGGATGATAGACGTACTGTTCCTAACTTATATACTTTTTCGACAAACTGAAATGCTCCCTTGACGGGAGCATTATAAACGGGGAGAAATCATTGTATGATAATCACTGATCACTAATCACTTTCCACTTTCCACTGTCAACTGTCAACTGACATAAGTATCATCCCCGAAGGGATGAATCAGAACATGGAGTGGGTATGCTTACATTCAAAGGAGCGGCAGTCAACACACTGCTCGTCGGTTGGGTTCTTCTCATGAGAAGCGACCTGAATACTGTCGAGCGAACAGTAGTTCTCGTCGCCGCAGTGATACTTGCAGTCCTTGACACTGCAATGGATGCAATGGTTCTTTTGTGTTTCGTTAAACATCATTTTCACCTCAACATTATTTGTCGGCAATCCGACAATGCTATTATCGGCAAATCGCACCGCACTATGCACAAACGCGGAGGATTTCAATAAGATATAACGAGGTGAAACCATATGTATATTCTCGGTATGATCATTTTGATCTTTTTCGCGATCATCGGCATTTGCGCGTTTATCACATCGATTCTCGACCATTGTTATCACGGGGAGCATGAATCGCTGTTGATCATCGACAATCTCAGCGCCGAAACCGCGGAGGCACGCATCCGATCGGCGGCACGGATCTGTCAGCATCACAAGGGGATGAAGCTGCGGTGTATTTGCAGTGAGGATGATCCGGCATACGATATCTGCGCTTTGATGCAAAAAGAATATCCGTTGATAGAGATATCGTCGGAACGATGACCGGTTGAAGTTGCCGCGATATCGCTCGGTCACCTGCGGCTCACAATAACCGGTAAAGTTAAAGCCTCCCGATCGGGGAGGCTTTTGAACTATTGAAGCAGAATGGGTTTACCGACGTCATACGGAACAGGGAGATTCGTCAAATGGCGTTGAATAAAGTTCGCGTCGGCAATTGTCAGATAACCGTCACCGTCAACATCGCCCCACATCAGCGTATCCGCGCTGATACTCAAGGGAAGCTTGGCAAAGTATCGCTGTATGATCGTGACATCATTGATGGTCACTTTACCGTCACCGTTCGCGTCGCCGAGCAAATAATCATACTCGTCGGGCATGACCGCAAGGATCACCGAACAGCTCATCACCGGCTCAGCGGTGTCCCAGTGCATTCCGCCGTGTTCGTCAAAGATATCCTCGACACGGTACCAGTCATAATACAGCGTTTCCGAAACGCCTGCCTGATCCGGAGCGGTGATATGGGCGTAGGATGTGTTTTCGCCCTCAAACGGCGGCTGGTATTCACATCCGAAGATTTGCAGCTCACGATCGCGCCAGCCCGGGATCCATCCGTTATCAGGCTCAAATTCAAAGCTGACAAGGATGTCGCTGTTCTTACCCATATAGATCGTATCGCCGTCATAATACCGTCTGTCCGATCCGCGTACCATCGCAAAGCTCTCCGGCTTTGGAAGTATATCAAAATCAACATAGCTCGTACCATAATACGGCGCTTTGCCCTCAAGGCGTACAAAGTAGCATCCGGGTGTTGTCGGCATACCATACAGCGGTGTTGTTTCCGCATACCTTTGTTCGTGGCTGTCATATTCGTCGAAGCGCTCAAAATAAGTCAACGTATACTGTGAAGCATCCAGCTTCTCATGCAGAGAGTTATATACGTCCGGTTCCTTGATCTCACCCTCGGGGATCTCATAGTAATAATGCCATGAACGGAACGCTTCTTTCAAATACCTTTCGCCAAAGTCGATGAAGGCGCTGTCACGCTCGAGCGAATGCCAATCACGCAGCATGAATTCATAAATGCGCGTATCTCCGACATAGTCTCCGCCCTCTTTTGCGGTTGCCGTCACACAATGCATCTGCCAGCCGAACAGCTGCGCTTCTTCTGAAATCAAACCAAAGGGCTCCTCAACCGGTTCCATGATCGGTTCTTGCTTTTCATCATCGTATCCTGTTTCTATACCTATGTGCAACTCGTATTGATCGGCAGGAATGACATCGCCATCCAAGGTTACAACGGTGATATCAAGCTCTTCGAAGGTGAGCGTATCATTCTTGCTGTCAAGATAATAATCCTGAGCCCATTCCTCTTCTCCTCTGAAACGAATCTCTACATCCTTCGAGAAATCGTTCTTGAGGACAGCCCCGGTCACATCAAAATCAACGTAGCTCGTACCATAATACGGCGCTTTTCCGTCGATCCGCACAAAGTATTTACCCGGATCGGTCGGCATTCCATCGAGCGGATCGGTCTCGGGATAGAGCGGATAGAGCTTTGGATCGTATATGGGATCATCGAAATCGGGCTGTTCGCCGCGCTCAAAATAAGTGAGCTCATAATATTGAGGGTCAACGTCCTCATACGCGATTCCGTGGATCACGGGCGCGTGCATCTCATTCGCGGGGATCGCAAAGTAATCGTGCCACGACCATGTACACTGTCCCCTGTACTCCTCGCCGAAGTCGGCGTTCGCGCCGAACCAGTTGAAGCTGTATTTATGCCACAGCAGGAATTCGCGCCATTCCGTCTGTCCGGTATAGCCGCTGTTATCCTTCGCGACAGCATACGCCGCAAAGCCGCCGAAGCCGCTCTGCATATAGTCGTCATTCACCGTCAGACTGAACGGAGCGGAAGTCGGAATAAAGACGTCCTCATCCTTTTCTTCATCCCAGTATGTCATACCGAACACGAGATCATACGCGCCCTTCGGTACTTCCCGACCTTCTTTATCGACGACCGTTATCTTCAAATCGTCAACGTTCATCGTATCGTCCTTGTTCTCGATCGGAAAAACCTTCCAGCCTTCACCGTCATAGAGCAGCTCGCAGCCGGACAGGTCGACAGTCGAATCGGCGAACGCCGACATCGGCAACAAACCGACTGCCAGTGTGAGAACCAAAATCAGTGAAACTACTTTCCTTTTCATCATAAACTCCTTTCAAACACAGGAATAGTGGATTTTCAAAAGGGTATTCGCCAAAGGGATTCTTGCATATTTCCATTATAGGGTACCTGTCGGATTTTATCAAGTAGAAACGGGATATATTGCAGGGTCATACTATACAAAAAATCTGAGATTTCTTTATGCATAGCACACAAAGAAATCCCCGAGCCTAAGCACGGGGATGAAAAGCAAATTACAGCTTGATTCTGTTATACTCGTCACCGAGGTGATCGGCGACTTCTTTGAGGTGGCCGGTGCGCTTATTCTTCAGCGCGTAATGCTGGACAAGGCCGTAACCGGGGTACTCGTTGCCCTCTACGATGACGGGTCCGTTCTCGGAGAACGCGATATCCCAGCCGATGTAGCGGCACTGCGGAATACGCTTATGCGCGTCAACGCACATATCAAAGGCTTCCTGCACGCCGTGGATGTAGACGTCCTTGAACTTCACGCCCGTCAGCGGATGGGTATCATAGACCTGACCGTAGTCGTCGACAACATTACTGTCGATCTTTCCGTCAGCGCCGAGGCTGAAATACAGGTCGTTGGTACAGCCGATGACAACGCTGTCATCCTGATTGACACGCAGAGCATTCGCGATCATTTTGATCTCGCCCTTATCGTTCAACAGCGTGATAACACGGAAGGAGTTGACGACATTGGGGTTGATCTGGTTGAGGTCGGGATGCTGCTTGATGCCGTCCTCGATCAGGAACTGACCGTTATCCTTGCACTGCTGATAGAACGCTTCGACGTCCTTGATCTCCTTGACCACGCATTTCGAGATACCGTGACCGCCCTCGCCCTTGGTCTCCTTGGCGAATACGATAGTCTTATCCTTGAGGAATTCTCTCAGATCATCGGGCGTACTTTTGCGCAGATTGATGAAATCGCGCTTGAGGTAATCGCGGAACACCTCGTCAAAGATCAGCTTATCGCCCAACACGACGATATACTCTTCATCGTTGAGATACGCCATCAGTCGGTAAAAGCGCTTTGCGGTGGCAAAGGTCTTTTTCTCTTCCTTGGTCGCGTCAATAAAATGCCCACGGAAATAATCGGTGTAGCCCGTTCCCTGTGTCAGGAAATTCCACATCAGACTGCACTTGATATAAAACTTGGATTTACCGCTCTGCTGCTGGATGATCTCGATGTGGCGGTTCATCCTCTCCTTGTTGATGTCCTTGAATTTATTCATCAGCCACTTGGTAACTGACATTGCCATAAAATCGACCTCCTGTATTTAGCCTCCCTTTTCTAAGGGAGGTGGGCTCGCCGCAAGGCGAGGTCGGAGGGTTGATCGTATGATTTGAAAGTCGTCTTACAATCCATATGTCAGCCCTCAGTCGGCGTTGCCGACAGCTCCCTTAGGAAAGGGAGCCTATTTAATATAGATTCTCTCATTGTTCTTACCGATGCCGAGCAGCACCTCAGCAAGTCCCAGACCCGATGAGCGCGAGAAGCGTCCGAGGCTGATACCGCCGCCGAGCAGTGTGACGGTGTCGGTGAGCTTGACGCGGTTATCAACCTTGACACAGCACATATTCATGCCGATCTCGCCGATGATGGGATACCGCTTGCCGTTGATCTCGACCACTCTGCCGTAGTTGGCATGTCCGATACCGTTGTTGTAGCCGACAGGCAGGACAGCGATACTGATCAGCTCCGGCGCCTGATACTCCGCGCCGTAGCCGACGAACTCGCCGGCGTTGATGTCCTTGATCTGTAAAATCCGGCATTTATATGACATCGCCGGAGAAAGATCGAGCTGTACGTCACGATAGGTCTCAGTCAGATGATACTTTTTCTGATTGCGTTTATCGCGCAGATCTCTGAGACGATCCTTCATGCCGCTGCCATAGGAAGTCGGGCCGATATTATAGCCGTACATGATCAGACCCATGCGGGTGCCGGTCGCAATATCGATCTTGGGGTGTGCTACCAAGGATACGCCGCTGCCCAGATGCACGATCGGGATCTCGTTGAGATCGATCAGCGAGGTCAGCTCCTTGAAGCGGCGGATCTGGTTATCATAATGCGGATCAAAGATACCGGCAGTGGCAAAATGCTGATAGATACCTTCGAGGAAATGCGGCGAGCTGTTGATCAGCTGTACCGCCTCCTTGATCTCGCCCTTGTCCTTTAAGCCGAGTCGGCTGAAACCTGCGTCCACCTTGATATGCACCTTGAAGCTGTGATTCACATCCGCTTCCAGCATAGCTCTTAAGTACTCGATATCCGGGATCGCCAAGGTCAGATCCAGATCTGCCGCCTCACCCAGCCGCTCGATCGCGACAGGCTCCAGGCACAAAACGGGAACATGGGCGTTATACTTGCGCAGATCAAAGGCTTCCTCCAACGAAGACACGGCAAAATACCGCAATCCGCCGTTATGGAGTGCCTTGACAGAACGCATGCCGTGACCGTAAGCGTCGCCCTTGACAACGCCGATATAGCTTTTATACTCCGGGTATTTCTCCAGAATTGCCTTGACATTATTGCTCAGGCGCGTGAGATTGATCTCTACATAGGAATCAGCCATGATAATCCTCTTCCGTCAGCGACAAACAGTCAGTGACCGTTCGTTGTTATTTTGATAATCCAAACATTTCAAAACGCGAAGCGTTTCCCTTCACCGTTCACCGGATTTTATTTCTTCTTTCGAATTAAAACGATCGGAGTCGTTTCCTGACCCTGACCGCAGGGATTATCGGCGATCAGTCCGTGGAGCTCTTCTTCACTGAGCTTGATATCGGAAGAATAACCCAGAACCTCCTGACCCAGATCGTTCGCGTCAACGATCATGCAGGACATACCGAGCTTTTCCTTGATCTCATCACAAACGCCGGAGGGATTCTCGGGATTCTCGATACCGATATCTCTGTACTCCGACCACACATGGTCATAGAAGCCGTCGAGACCCGCAACCTCGGAGCCGACGATCTCATAGAAAACACCCTTCTTGCCGAAGAGCTTGCATACGCCGCCGGCAAAGGAAGCCCACAGCACCTTAGGCAGACCGACCTTCGTGATCGCGTACTGCATCTTGATGGTCTCGCCTACGCCTACGCCCGTATCGGGGTGAGAAGCGAACTTGGACAAGAACTTTGCCCAAAAGCCGATCTTGAGCTCTTCGCGCTTGACGACTCTGCCCTGACATAACGCGATAATCTTCTCGGAGGAGCTGACGATATCGCCCTCCTCATACAAAGGCTGTACATACTTCTTAAATATCTCGATGTAATCCTCGCCCTGCTTGACAAAATGCGTCTTGATCGCGTGGCGCATATAGGTCACACCGTTGACGGTTATTTCTACGTTCTTACCCTCGTTTGCGACAAATTCCATAATTTCACCTCATCTGATTTCAAAAAGGTAGCAATTTCACAAAATATATGGTATACTTGTTTTCGGTATACTACATATACGTGGGATCGGACGATATGTCCAAACACGCATATATGTAGTATTATAAGACAATTTCAGGAAAAATTCAACAGTAGAATTACCGATATTATCATTTTCACGCAAGGGATTATTATGACTAATCACGAACAACTATTTGAAATAAACGGCGTGGTGGAGAGCATCATCTACCGAAATGAAGAAAACGGCTATACCGTGCTGGAAATCAGCGGTGACGAGGCGCTGATCACCGCCAACGGCGTGATGCCGCTGATCAATGCCGGTGAGAGTGTCAAGCTGTTCGGCGTGTTCAGGAACCACCCCACCTACGGCGAGCAGTTCGCGGTATCAGCGTTTGAACGCACCATGCCAGAGAATATGGACGGTATCCTCAAATACCTGTCGAGCGGCGCAATTAAGGGCATAGGACCGTCTACAGCGAGAAGATTGGTGCTGGAATTCGGTGAGGATACCCTGTCCGTGCTCGAGAACGATCCCGAGCGCGTCGCTAAGCTCAAGGGTATCTCGCTGAAAAAGGCGCGGGATATCAGCGAACAGCTCAAGAGCGTCGTCGGTATCCGTGAGCTGATGATCTATCTCTCGAACTACTCCGTCAGCCCGAATGCCGCCGTGAAGATCTGGAAGAAGTACGGTAACAACGCCATTGCGATGATCGAGGACAACCCCTATATCCTGTGTGAGGAGGGCTTTTCGATCTCCTTTGAGACTGCCGATATGATCGCCCTGTCTCAGAATACGCCGCAGGACGCGCGTATCCGCGTTCGAGCGGCTTTGGCATTCGTCCTTAAGCACAATCGTCTCAACGGTCACACCTGTCTGCCGCAGGACAAATTGGTTGAAACGACCGCCAACCTGCTCGAGATTGACCCCGCCGCGTGTGAATCCGTGCTCAGGGAGATGATCGACGAGAACTCACTGATCCTCGATACCGTCAACGACAAAGAATGTATCTTTCTGCCGTCGCTGTATGACGGCGAAACCTATATCGCCGCGCGCATGAAAATGCTGCTGCGTTATCCTGCGCCGGCAATCGACGGCGCGGATGAAAAGATCACCGCGATTGAAAAGGAAAGCGATATCGAATATGCCGCCCTGCAAAAGAAAGCGATCAGCGACGCGCTGACAACAGGTCTTTTGATCCTCACGGGAGGCCCCGGCACCGGCAAGACAACCACCCTCAACGCGATCATCCGACTGCTCAAGGAGAGCGGACAAAAGGTATCTCTCTGCGCGCCGACAGGCAGAGCCGCTCAGCGGATGACCGCCGTAACAGGTGAAGAAGCCAAAACCATCCACCGCATGCTCGAGGTGAGCTACGACATCGAGGACAAGCCCGTGTTCAAGCGCAACGAGCGCAATCTTCTCAACACCGACGCGCTGATCGTGGACGAGGTGAGCATGGTCGACACCGCCCTGCTCGAAAGCCTCATGCGCGCGCTGCCGCTGTCATGCCGTCTGATCTTAGTCGGCGACAGCAACCAGCTCCCCTCTGTCGGGGCAGGCAACATCCTGTATGACCTGATCGCGTCGGGCACCATCCCCGTGGTCACGCTGAATGAGATATTCCGTCAGTCGATGGAAAGCCTGATCGTCACCAACGCGCACAAGATCGTGCAGGGTGAGATGCCCGATATCCGTATCCGGGATAACGACTTTTTCTTTCTGCCCGACTACAGTCAGGAGCATATCGCGGAGACGGTCGGCGACCTGTGCGCAAGGCGGCTGAAAAACGCCTACGGCTATAACCTGCACGAGAACATCCAGGTGCTCTCCCCCACGCGCAAGGGTATTTTGGGCACTTATGAGCTGAATAATCGCCTGCAGGCGCTGGTCAATCCCAACCCCTCACGCGGCGTCAAGGTCGGCTACTATACCCTCAACGAGGGCGACAAGGTCATGCAGAGCCGCAACAATTACGATATTCTGTGGGCAAAGGATGACGGCGAATACGGCGAGGGCGTGTTCAACGGCGACATCGGCGTGATGATCGAGGTCAACAACGCATCCAAGATCTACAAGGTTCGCTTCGATGACCGCGTCGCGACCTATGACAGCGACAGCGTCGGTGATCTGGAGCTTGCCTACGCGTGTACCGTCCACAAAAGTCAGGGCAATGAATTCGACTGCGTTGTTCTGCCGATGTTCCGCGGCGCGCCGCAGCTGATGTACCGCAATCTGCTCTACACTGCCGTGACACGAGCGAAGAAAATGCTGATCATCATCGGCGATGAAAACGCGCTGCGCTATATGGTCGAGAACAACCGTCGCATCCTGCGCTACACGGGGCTGAAAACATTTTTGATGAGGGATTGATATGGAATTTGTCCGCAAGCTCACCGCGATGTTTTATCCCGAACGATGTCCCTATTGCTCCGCGCTGATCGAAGCGACACAGATCGCGTGCGCAAGGTGCTATGATGAGATCCGCCGCAAGCATATCCCGATCCCGGCAGGCGCGAGAGGCTTTCGCTGTATCTCGACATTCGCCTATGACGGCAGAGTGCGCCGCATGATCCTGCGGTTGAAGTTTCATGACCGCACCCAGTACATTCCGCAGATCGCCGAACTGCTCGCGAAAGACATCGAAAACGCTTACAGCGTTGCGGAATTCGATTTCATCACTGCCGTTCCCATGTATAAAAAGGATTTGAAAAACCGCGGATACAATCAATCCGCGCTGCTCGCGAAGGAGCTCGGCAAGCGGCTTCAGCTCCCCTATCGTGATACGATCGAGAAGATCAAGCAAACGAAGAAGCAGCACCATCTCAAATACAAGGAGCGCAAAACCAACCTCAACGGCGCGTTCAAGCTGATCGATAAGGATGCGGTCAAAGACAAAAGGATATTGATCATCGACGATATCATCACCTCGGGCTACACCCTCGGCAAGTGCTGTAAGGTGCTCAGCCGCGCAAAGCCGCAGCTGATCTGCTGTGCCACCATCGCCTCCGCACAGAACAAATATCCCGAATCGACTGTAATATAGGGAAATAGTTATTGAAAACCGGAAGAATCTCGGTTATAATGAATCTGACAGAAATCAATTTTTCGGTTGAGATTACCACAGCCGCTCGAACACGTGTGTTCGGGGCTTCGTAATGACATCGATATTAAGGAGAATGTGAATGGACATCGCTTTGGATCTCGGCACCGCCAATGCCCGACTCAGGGTCAACAATAATAAGAACGCCATCGACCAGCCTTCGGTCATCGCGTATCATAAAGACAATAACACGATCCTCGCCGTAGGTGACGAGGCATATGAAATGCTCGGCAGAACCTCGGCGAAGATCAACGTCGTGTTTCCGCTGGAGGGCGGTGTGATCGCCGAATCGGGACTGGTCGAGGAGCTGGTCAACATCTTCATGGCGGAGGTCTGCACCAGCCGCGTCGTCATGCCGCGTGTTGTCGCGTGCATTCCCGGTGAGATCACCGAGGTAGAGAAGCGCGCGATCGTCGGCGCGATCTCGAGCTTCGGCGTCAGACGCGTCTTGCTGATCGAAGCGGCAAAGGCGGCGGCGTTCGGCAGCGGCAGAGATATCATGTCGCCTCACGGTGTGATGATCGTTGACATGGGCGCCGGCACGATCGATATCGCGGTCATGTCGCTGGGCGGTATGTCGGTCAGCAAAACCATCAAGATCGCCGGCAACCGAATGGATGAAGAGATCATCAAGTACGTGCGCCGCAAGCACGGTCTGATCATCGGCAAGGCGATGGCACGCTCCTGTAAGGAAGCGATCGCATGTGCCGCACAGGCGGACGAGAACAAAACCTTCCGCCTCAAGGGCAGAGATTCTCTGCGCGGACTCCCCCGTGCGATGGAGGTCAATGCTGTTGAAATACAGGAAGCGATCGCCGATATCACCACCATCATCATCAACGCGATCGTCGATGTGCTCGAGGATACGCCGCCTGAGCTGCTCGGCGATATTCAGATGGACGGCATCATGCTTACGGGCGGACTGGCTCAGCTCGACGGCATGAAGGAGCGGTTGGAAAAAGAGACCGGTATCACGGTACATATCGCGCCGAATCCATCCGACTGCGTTGTAGCAGGCTGCTTCAAGGCGACGGAATTCATCGAAGAAGCCGAATCCCAGCGCAGTACGCTCAATCCTCTGATGACGGTATATTGATAGTGAGGAGTTAGGAGTGAGGAGTTAGGAGTTAATGGTGGACTTCGTCCACACCTAATTCTAATTTATGATTAACTAAAACAAAACATCCAACATATGATAAACGCTTGCAGATCACATTGTATCCGCAAGCGTTTTTTAAACCTATAGAATTGTTCGAACAGACACGAGTGTCAGTGAGTAACCAAAACTCCTAACTCCTCACTCCTAACTCCTCACTCCTCACTCCTAACTCCTCATTCCTCATTATCTTTCGTTTTTCCTCTTCTGGAAGCCGTAAGCCAGCTTTAACAGGAATTTTTCAGGCGCGAAGCGGCGCAGGAACAGCCCAACCTTCATCATCAAACCGGGGATGATGACCAGCTTGCCCTTTAACGCGCCGTCGATCGCGATCCGCGCGCACTCCTCCGACGAGATGCCGTCCACGGCAAACTTCACCTTTGCGACGTCGTTGAACTCCGTGTTCACGGGTCCCGGGCAGAGCACCGAGATATGCACATGGCTGCCCTTTTGTCGAAGCTCCTCATAGACTGCCTCGGACAGGCGCAGGACATAGTTCTTGGTCGCGTAATAGGTCGAGAGAAGCGGGCCCGGCATAAATCCGGCGGATGAAGCGACGTTGAGGATAATCCCGCTGTCACGCTTGACAAAATCACGCAGGAAAAGCTTGGTCAGGATATGCACGGCAGTCACATTGACGTCGATCATGTTCAGCTCGGTGTCGAGATCCGTTTTGACAAATTCGCCGGCAAGACCGAAGCCGGCGTTATTGATGAGCATATCGATCGTCTCGTCCTTCACTGTATCATACAGTGCGTAACAATCCGACTTCCTCCCCACATCCGTCACGATACAGCGTACATTAACGTTTTTGAGCTCATGTTTCAGCTCCTTGATCCTGTCCTCCCGTCGTGCGACCAAAATCAGATCCCATCCCATTGTTGCCAGATAACGCGCCATATCGCGTCCGATACCCGATGACGCGCCTGTGATCAATGCTTTCATATTACTGCCTCCTGTAATTTGGTTGATATTGCCACGTCGTCACTCGCCGTACTCGCTTAGAATCAAGCATAACTCCTCTCGTGCTCGCGTGGCGGCTCCTTCTCTCCCCCAAAAAACAGGGCTTTTGGGGGAAAACAGCGGAGCCTCGCAATGACTTTATGAAAAGTTTACATCTATCCACTTGCTTTTGTCAATCATTTTCGATAGAATAGTGTCGAGTAAATAATCTGTTTAATTGCTTTAGCCCCGACTGCGTTATGATTTACGAATTCGGGACTGGGATAAAGGAGCTGAATCTATGGACTCCATCAAAGAAATATGGAACCGCTTCACGCAGAGTATCGTCAACTATCTTCCAGATCTCGGAGGCGCATTGGTCATTACCGTGATCGGCATTATCATCTCGCTGACCGCGGTATCGCTTACGCGAAAAGCAATGCAACGCAAAAAGGTCGACCCCTCGCTGGTCGCCTTCATCACGCGGTGCGTCCGACTGCTGATCTACGCCTTTACCCTGCTCGCCGCCATGTCGGCGCTGCACATCTCCATCACGGGCATCGTCGCGTTCTTCTCGGCGGCTGCCGCGGCAGTCGCTCTGGCGCTGAAGGATCGACTCAACGATATCGCCAGCGGTATCGTGATCCTGTTCACCAAGCCTTTTGTTACAGGCGATTTTATCGAATTCACCAAGTATTCGGGCTTTGTGCAGAAGATCGACGTTATGCACACTAACATCCGCACCTATGACGGCACCAACGTCATCATTCCGAACTCGGTCATCTCCAACGCCGAGGTGAACAACTACACCACCCATCCGCAGGTTCGTGTCACGATCACTGTCCCCATCCCCTATGACGCGAACATCAAGCAGGTGCAAACGCTTTTGACCGATGTGATCGAGCGTACAGATCTGGTGCTGGAGGATGAGAATTATCCGAAGAAGGTCAGGCTTGAGAAATTCGGCGAAAGCGCGCTGGAATTCACCGTGCGCTGTTACTGCGAGTACAAGGACTACTGGACGGTATACTACGCCCTGATGGAGGGCATCAAGAACACCCTCGACGAAAATAAGATCGCCATCCCCTACAATCAACTGGATGTGCATGTCGTCAATCAAAAGGATGACAAACAATAACTTGATTTTGACTGGCAGATGATATATAATGAGTAATGGATAGTTGAGAATGAAACCTCATACAATCATTTTCAATTATCCATTTTCAACTTTCAATTAACATATGCGCCTGTGGTGGAATTGGCAGACACGCCAGATTTAGGTTCTGGTGTCCCCGACGTGCAGGTTCAAGTCCTGTCAGGCGCACCATCAAAAAAGGGTATCCATTTCGGATGCCCTTTCAGTTTGTCGAAAAAGTATATAAGTTAGGAACAGTACGTCTATCATCCTCC
>CAMJJL010000063.1 GCA_946406145.1 uncultured Clostridia bacterium
GCTGAATAAAAGAACAAACCCGAAACTCTCCCCAATCGGGACGAGGTTCGGATTTGTACTGTTTGGTGCAGGTAACAGGACTTGAACCTGCATGAAATTGCTTTCATACGGACCTGAACCGTACGCGTCTGCCAATTCCGCCATACCTGCATATCTCTCATATTTTTACACGGCTGAGAGTGCCGAGGCGGAGCATATCGCTTTATCCACAAGCGTTATTATATCAAATGCCGACGCGAATGTCAATACTTCGTTTAAGAATTTTTCATTGTTCCGTTTCTGCGCCTGTTCCCCGGAGAATGACGCCGATCTGCGCACCTCCCTGTTGCCTGCCCATGTTCGCCGTAAAAGAAAACGGACGCCGCATATATGCCGCTTCCAATACGCGGCGATAGCTCCGGCATCCGAATTCATGCCCCTGAACGGGTCGAGGGCAGTTTTGTTCATTCTATGCGCGACACTCCTGCGATATACCTCAGTTGTCGCTTTCGATCACACTCAGCGGATCAACGGTGCGGTTACCCGAGCGGATCTCGATGTGCACATGCGGTGCGTCCTCGTTCTCACAAGGAATCTGCGCGACAGTGCCGATCGTATCCCCCGTGCTGAGCTGCTGACCCTTCTCCACCGTCAGCTGCGAATCCAGTCCGCAGTAATAGACGTAGCAATCGCCGCAATCCACCTCAATGATCACGCCGTATAATTCTGATACAGAAATATCGCTCACCGTACCGTCACACATCGCATAGACGTTTTCGCCCTCATCCGCGGCAAAATCACATCCCACATGCGCGCGGTAGTCACGCAGGGTCTTGCTGTAGACCGCGTCCTCGCTGTAGGGCTTGGTGACCTGCTGACTCTTGACGGGATAGACCATGCTGTCCTCAATATTCAGCACCGCCTGCAGGCGATCCGACCCCATGTTCTGATTGGCGGAGTGCGCCTCGGGGGGCTTGGTTTCACTGATGACCAGCCTGCGCGCAGGCTCGGTCGCACCCTCAGTCGGCTCCTCTGTCGGCACTTCGGTCATCGCCTGTGTCACTTCTTCGGTGACACCCGTCATCTCCTGCGCCACCGCCGCATTCTCGGTGGAGAGGGATGAAAAGTAAGTGTTATCACTCGGCTCGGCTGTATTGCTCAGGGTGGAATATGCCGACCATACGGCAAAGCCCACCGCCATCATACAGATGGAGAGCGCGATGTAAAAGCTCACGCGCTCCGTCGGTTTCTTCTCTTTTGCGTGTCTGTAATTCTTCATAAAAAACGCCTCCGCCCATAGTATGAGCGGAAGCGCGTCGGTTTATTCAGTTGAATTGATGAATCCGATCATCTGACGATCGCAAACACCATGATCGCGACATAGAGCAGGATCATCACACTGCCCTGCGGACGGTTGATCTTATTCCTGAGCGAGAAGAGAAAGACCAGGATCGACGCGGCGATCAGGATCGCGAAATCCACCATCGAGGCAAAGTTGACCCCGATCGGATGGATCGTGCCGGACACGCCGAGGATCAGCAGGACGTTGAAGATATTGGAGCCGACGACGTTACCGACCGCCAGACCGTTTTCACCCTTGCGTGAGGCGACAACAGAGGTCACCAGCTCGGGCAGCGAAGTACCCACAGCGACGATTGTCAGTCCGATCAGGGTCTCGGACATACCGAATGCCGCGGCAATATATTTTGCGGATTCGACGACAAAATGTCCTCCTGCGACAATCAGGGCGATACCGATCAGCACGAACAGTACGCTTTTGAGCGGCGACATCTTCTTGACCTCTTCCCCCTCGGTTTTGTTTTTGATCGCCGAGCGGATCAGCACGGTCATATAGATAGCGAAGATGACCAACAGGGCAATGCCCATCCAACGCTCTAAGGTCGTCACATCCTCGCTCATCTTGACTGTCGCAAAGTCAGTCGACTTGATCACACCGACGCCCAATGCCGCGAACAGTAAGATCGTGAGGATGATTGAGAACGGAAAATCCCTCTTTTTGATGGCATTATCGATGGGAAGGGGCTTGATCAGCGCGCATACACCCAGCACCATCAAGAGGTTGAACAGGTTTGAGCCGACGACGTTGCTCAGCGCAATTTCGTTAGAAGGCTCCGGCGGCAAAGCTGCGGATACACTGACCGCCAATTCAGGAGCGCTTGTCCCCATCGACACGATCGTCAGCCCGATGATGATCGACGGCACCTTAAAAATGGCGGCAAGCGAAGAGCTGCCGTCCACAAACAGATCCGCGCCCTTGACCAACGCGACAAATCCCGCGACCAGCAGGACGATCTGCAACACCATTTCCATATTGATACCTTCTTTGCTTTCTCGTATAGTATGGACGTTCCGGTAGGAAGCAATCCAATAGCATTATAAATCTACTGTCATATTATGTCAATCACTGTGCTTCAATAAAGTGCTGATTATTCATTCACAATAAATGCACAAATAGAAAAAGGAACACACATAAACAGTGGGTACCTTTTCTGTTTGCCTCCTCACATAAGCAATCATACGATTTTGCTAACCGATCGATGAGCTTTCATTTTTGACTTGATGTATTATCTTTCTCCATTCTCGATATATGAGTCTTTGTTGTTGCAAAAAGCGGATGGATATGTTAAGATGAGGTTGTATTCAATTATACAGTAAAGTATTATTGATTGGATAGACCTTTTCCTTTACACACATCACTTGATCCCGGAGGAGATCCTTATGTCAAGAATCATTCGTTTATCTGTTTCTTTATTCTGTATGATCCTTTTGCTTTTACCTGTTCTTTCAGCTCAGGTGTCTGCTGTTGACAATGCCATCAGCCCCGAGTATAAGAACAGTGTATATTACAAAAGACTGTCCAATGTTGTCTTAACCGGTAATTACAGAGACGATGTTATCGCTGTTGCAAAATCTCAAATTGGTTATCACGAGGGCGACAGCGATGCGGATTACGGCGGCTATAATCTCATGGGCGATTATGATTACACCGAATACGGCAGATATCTGGATAGCGTCGGCAGAGTTTGGTGTTCTGAATTTGCCACATGGTGCATTCGTGTTGCCGGTGTGCCGACTGATATAGTCAATAACAGCAAAAGCGCAAGAGCAAAAACATACTGTATGAATTCAACTGCAAAATATTACAGCTGGGATGAAACCGTTTATCGCGGAGGAGAATATACTCCGCAAAAGGGCGATTTGATCCTATGGGTTTGGTCAACTTACACAGGAGTGGTAAGTGAGGATGACAGTCTGAGTCATACCGCGATCATTGAGGATGTGACCGAGAATGAAGATGGATCAGTCACGTTTCTGATCGTTCACGGTAACGCCACCGATAATGTTACTGAAACAATTTATACCGTAGACAAAGAAAACGGTCATACGGTAACCCCGGTCTATGATGATATTGCCAAAACCGGCAGCCTGATGGATTCATCGGAAGAATCTGACAGTTTTGTCCCTAACAGCAAGGGCTACATCGGCTACTTTGTGGCGCCCGATTATGAAAAACAGCTTAAAACTCCAGGAACAATCACCTTTGATTCAAACGGCGGCAAAGCTGTATTTGATTCAAAAACAATCGCTAAGAATGGTATTCTCGGCGTTCTCCCTAATGCTGAAAAGAAGGACTGCGAACTACTAGGATGGTTTACGGAGAAAGACGGAGGTCAGGAAGTCAATATATATACCACCTTTGAAGGAACGCTTAATCGTACTCTTTACGCGCACTGGGCAGCTGCGGTGCCCACAGTTATTCTTGGTGACGCAGACGGAGATGAAAAGATAACAATCCACGACGCGACGACAATCCAACGCCACCTTGCAAGTATTCTGACTGACGCATATAACGAAAAAGCCGCCGATGTGGATGAAGACGGTGGAGTTTCTATCATAGATGCTACTTATATTCAGCGTTATCTTGCTCAGTTACCGGCTCCGAAAGGAATCGGACAATCGGTTCCAAAATTTTGATCATCAGCTCATCGAAAACAAAAAGACAGCAGATCAATCGAACATCACAACTTATCGACCACATATCATTTATTATTCTAATATCGCAATAAAAAGTGAAAGCTCTGTTTTCGGATACCCGGAGAACAGAGCATTTTGCTTTGCAAGAGATGGCAGGCGTCATGTACATTCGCTCGGCGAATATCTCATCTTAGAAACGCCCGTCCAAAGAAAAACCTGAGATCAAGGTTCTAAAATCGTGCCGGTGACACGATTATGCTTCCGATGTATGCTGACGCTTACATCGTCGCACGGTCGCCTTCAATTCTCGCCTTCGATTCCAATAGTCGCCACTGTTCTAATGAAAAAAAGAAATGGTGGAGACTATTTCCGTTCCTTCTGGCGGTTATCCTCTTCCCCGCCTTCGGAGCGTCACCTTCTGCCCATTGTCTAATCTACGCTCTCGTTAAAAATGATTCACTGAATCATTTTTGTCTGCGCCGTGCGCGCAGCTTACGGCTTGCCACGCTCGCCTTCGATTCCAATAGTCGCCACTGTTCTAATGAAAAATAGGAGTCCAAAAATGGACTCCTATTTTTTCAAATGGTGGAGACTATTGGAATCGAACCAATGACCCCCTGCACGTCAAGCAGGTACTCTAACCAGCTGAGCTAAGCCTCCGTATTGATTCAGCTTTATTACTTTACCATACTTTTTCAAAAAAATCAAGTATTATTTTCAATACGCCTTATCTTTTTTGAAAATCAGCTACGGACGCGCGAAATCAGTGTCGATCGACCTTCGACACCCTCACACCTTTCCCCCATCCGCATAAGATGGTATGGGAGCGGTACCGAACCCATTTCGTATCAGCTCCTGAAACACAGGAAAGGAAAAATCATGGCTACCACATTTACTAACACAGCTACCCTGAGCTACAACGGCGGCTCGGTGCAGTCGAATGCCGCGGTCGGAGCGGTCGAGGGCGTTCTCAGCGTCACAAAGGCGACTGCCGCAGAGACGTACCAAGCAGGCGACACCCTCACCTATGCCGTCAGTATCATCAATCACAGCGACACCGCGGTAACGAATCTGACCGTGACCGATGACCTCGGCTCGTATATCTTCAACACCGGCACGGTACAGCCGCTGCGCTACGTCGAGGATTCCGCGCTGTATTTCATCGACGGCGTTTTGCAGCCGGCTCCTGCCGTCAGCACTGCGGACGGACTGATATTCAGCGATATCACCGTGCCCTCCGACGGCAACACCGTCATCATCTATGAAGCGGCGGTCACAGAATTTGCACCGCCGGAGACAGGCGGTGTGATCGAAAATACCGTCACCGTCAGCAGCACAGGTCTTTGCGACGTGGGCGCGACCGAGAGTGTTGCGGCGGCAATCGGAGCGGTACTCTCTGTGATCAAGTCGATCTCCCCTGTTCCCGTTGCGGAAAACGGAGAAGTGACCTATACCTTCTGCCTGCAGAACAACGGCAGCACCGCCCTTACCGCGGCAGACAACGCCTCCGTCAGCGATACCTTCTCCCCCGTTCTCAGCGATATCAGCGTCACGCTGGACGATACACCGCTCGCTGAGGGCACGGGCTACACCTATGACCGGATCACCGGACTGTTCCAGACCGCGAACGGCGTTATCACGATCCCTGCCGCGTCCTTTACACAGGACGCAGCCACAGGCGCATGGAGCGTGGAGCCCGGCACAGCCACCCTGACCGTGACCGGCACCATCGGCTCTGTGTGTGATCTCGGCTCTGCAGCGTCAGGCGGCTGAATCATCAAACAACTCAATACCCTATAACCTCCAAAAGCGCCAAGCTGTCGGCACCCCGGCAGCTTGGCTTACTTAAGCGTTAAATATGCATGTTGAGGAGATGTACATTTTGTAGGGTACGTTGATCTGCTCCGCTTTTGGATGGGATGTAATGGATGAGTTACGGCAGGGCGTCGTCAAAACGCTATGTATATTAAGGAGATGTGCGTTATGCAGGGCACGGCATTAATGCTTTATCCGTTTAAAGTGATACCGAATTAAAAATATTTTTTGCAAAAAGACTTGACAAACGGATTTTTATACGCTACAATACGGGCAAGACAAATGAATCACCGAAACCTATGACGAAGAGTGAGTAAGCCTTATCACTTGTCACCCAGAGAGCCGCGGATGGTGAGATCGCGGCGGATGAGCTAAGGTCGAATGGACTTCGGAGGGCGATATCAGAAATGTCGGAAAAGTGTTTTGCCATCGCGTATAGCAGCTTAACAGACTGACCGACAGAGTATGTGAGACGGATTGACCCGACGTGAAGGAGGTCAGCGTATGAATGTACGTGTGAGTGGGCGCGAAAGCGCCAAGCTAGGTGGCACCGCAGGAATTGATCCTGTCCCGGCAGAAATGCAGGGACAGGTTTTTTATTGTCATCGCAAGTAACAAAGCGATGCTAATTACAATTCATTATTCTCAGGAGGAATTATGAAGATAACATTACTGACAAAACGATGGCGGAATAAAGGCTCCCTTTCCTAAGGGAGCTGTCGAGGCGATTGAGCCGAGACTGAGGGTTGAAAGATTCATTCCTTATATGTAACAAAAGCGTCATAACAATGGCAACCCTCCGACTCGGACAGTAGTCCGAGCCACCTTCCTCGCCGGAAACGGCTCCCCCCTTGTCCTTCGGACATTCCCCCAACGGGGGCACCTTAGGAAAGGGAGGCTTGATACCCTGCAAATACAAAAAAACATGAAACAGAAAAGGAGAAAACATCATGGCAGAGAACAAGATCCCTTATAAGATTTACTTAAACGAGAGCGAGATCCCCTCCAAATGGTATAACCTGCGCGCGGATATGAAGAACAAGCCCGCGCCCTTGCTCAACCCGGGTACCGGTCAGCCGCTGACCGCCGAGGAAATGAGCGGTATTTTCTGCGAGGAGCTCGTCAAGCAGGAGCTCGACGACACCACCCCCTTCATCGACATTCCGCAGGAGATCCAAGACTTCTACAAAATGTACCGTCCCTCGCCGCTGGTACGCGCTTACTGCTTAGAAGAAGCACTCGGTACTCCGGCTAAGATCTACTACAAATTTGAGGGCAACAACACCTCCGGCAGCCACAAGCTCAACTCCGCGATCGCGCAGGCGTACTACGCGAAGAAGCAGGGTCTCAAGGGCGTGACGACCGAGACCGGAGCAGGTCAGTGGGGCACGGCGCTATCGATGGCTTGCGCGTACCTCGGACTGGATCTGAAGGTGTTCATGGTCAAGGTCAGCTATGAGCAGAAGCCCTTCCGCAGAGAGGTCATGCGCACCTACGGCGCTCAGGTCACCCCCTCCCCCTCCATGACTACCGAAGTCGGCAAGAAGATCCTCGCGGAGCACCCCGGCACCACCGGTTCCTTGGGCTGTGCGATCAGCGAGGCGGTCGAGGTCGCGGTCACCAATCCCGGCTACCGCTACGTGCTCGGCTCCGTCCTCAATCAGGTGCTCCTGCATCAGAGTGTCATCGGTCTTGAGACCAAAGCGGCGCTCGATAAATACGGCGTTGAGCCCGATATCATCATCGGCTGCGCGGGCGGCGGCTCCAACCTCGGCGGCCTGATCGCTCCGTTCATGGGCGAAAAGCTGCGCGGCGAGAAGGATTACCGCATCATCGCCGTAGAGCCGGCATCCTGCCCGAGCTTCACCAGAGGTAAATTCGCCTACGACTTCTGCGACACGGGCATGATCTGTCCGCTCGCGAAGATGTACACCCTCGGCTCCGGCTTCATCCCCTCCGCCAACCACGCAGGCGGTCTGAGATTCCACGGCATGAGCACTACCCTCAGCCAGCTCTATCACGACGGCTACATGGAGGCGACCTCGGTCGAGCAGACCAGCGTCTTTGAGGCGGCACAGCAGTTTGCGAGAGTGGAAGGCATCCTGCCTGCTCCCGAATCGAGCCACGCCATCCGCGTCGCGATCGACGAGGCGCTCAAGTGCAAGGAGACCGGTGAAGAAAAGACCATCGTCTTCGGTCTGACCGGTACCGGCTACTTTGATATGGTCGCGTATCAGAAGTTCAACGACGGCGAGATGACCGACTACATCCCCACCGACGAGGATCTGGCAAAGGGTCTGAGCTCCCTGCCCAAGGTTCCCGGTCAGGACGCGTAACGTCTTTTTCCGCCTATTGTAGCGTATGATGGTTCTGTTACCGTCATCAACGGAGTAACCATCGGTCGGTACGATCCGGCAACGGATTACTTTCAAATCAATAGAAGGTATATTGTAAGGCGCTTTCGTAAAGAGAGCGCCTTTTTGCTTGTCGAACAGACAGTGATTGCATATACTTATGCAACTTTTGGCAATTGCCACCAATTGCTGCCAATAAGAAGAAGAATAAGAAGACAAATAAGAATAAGAGGAAGAATAAGAATAAGAAAACAAACAAGAACCATACGCGCGCAGCGCGGTTATTTTTTTTATTTCAGATCATTTCAAACCCTGTTTGTCGCTATCCTGCTGCTCCGGGCATAGCAAAAGCCCTGCGGAAGGCTTGCAGGACTTTTCAGAACGTGGAACATCCTATTCAGCCCCCTCTGACGAGGGGGCAAGCGAGCAGTCGCATAGAGAGAGGCAGTTATTTTAATCGCAGGGGAGAGATAACGCAACGGTACGGTGGAAAATAAGATTTGACTCACTACCGTGTAAATGGTACTCAAAACGCGGCTTGAGTCAAACGCTGAAGAATCATTATCGCGCTTCGTTATCTCTCCCTCCGAGCTCGCAAGCGAGCCCACCTCCCTCGTCAGAGGGAGGCTCAAAAGCGCTCTGCTCCTAACCTATGTACATTTTTGACAAGCAAAAGCCCTGCGGAATCACCGCAGGGCCTTGTCATTTTGCAGTCAATACAGCTTACGCCTCGCTGAATTCATCCTTGCCTACGCCGCACAGAGGGCAAACATAATCGTCGGGAAGATCCTCGAACGCTACGCCGCCGTTCTCTTCGGGATCATAGACATAGCCGCAGACATCGCATACATACTTTTTCATGTTGTTTCTCCTTTACAATTTATCGCAATCCGTGATCAGGACGGACGCTTTGCGCCGCATCCCTCACAGAAATTGCCGTGATTGTCGGTATCGCAGAACGGACAGACCCATGAAGCGCTGCCGGCGGGGCTCTGCGAATAGCCCTGCGGCGCATAGCTGTCGGTGTTCATCGGAGCACCCTGCTCGTTCATATTCGGGATCTGTTCCTCTTGGCTCATCGAAACAGGCTTACCCTGCATCCGGTCGATCTCAGCCTTGATCTCATTGCCCAGCGCGACGGTATCGTGATACTTGCGGATCTCTCTGTCATCTTGATAGCCCGTCGCACGATTGATCGTCCAATTCGCGTCGGTACCGGTCATGCGCGCCTCGCCGGTGTTGATGTAACCGTCGCTGATCTCGAACTCCATCTCGTCAAAATACGGGTGATCAACAAAGATCTTGACGCTCATCGTGTAAGAATACTCAAAACGGGGCGGATCATAGCTGACGGTGCTGCCGTCCTCAAGCTCACGCTCTATCTCGTCGCAGCTCTCGTCGATGACCAGCTCGCATCCGCGCGCCTGAGAGAAGTCCAGCACATCGGGATTCTCCTTTGTGATATCGGAGGTTTGGGCGACCATGAACCGACGGTTCTGATCGTCGATCATCAGTACGGTACGGTTGCCGAGGGTCTTGGACGTGTTGAAAGCGGCGACCCTCGCCTTGTTCTCCTCACGGTAATCGAGCTGTGCCTTGATCTCATTGAGGGTGCTGTGGCGGCGTTCGCTGAACCACGGTGAGAGCTTCTTGGCGCAGTCCTTGCACAGGTTGCCGTCCTCCAGCTTGCGGTTGCCCAGGAGTCCGATCTTGTTGCCGCAAACGTCACAGTACTTTTTGCTGAAAAGTCCCATTGCTGCCTCCTTTTTGAGTGGGATCGTGTGGTAAGAATGCCAGATATCGGTTGAGATTGCCACGGCGTAAACGCCTCGCAATGACGATTGGTTCGGTTGAGATTGCCACGGCGTAAACGCCTCGCAATGAATATTGGTAAAGGCAACCCTCCGCCTTGACACGCATGTCAGGGCACCTCCCTCGGGAAAGGGATGCTGATTATTCGATCGGTTCAAAGTCGGCGACGCCGTGCTTGCACAGCGGACAGATGAAGTCGTCGGGGAGCTCCTCTCCCTCATAGACATAGCCGCAGACCTTGCAGACCCAGCCCTTCTTGCCGTCGGTCTCGGGCTTGGGCTTGACATTGTTCTGATAATAGGTGTAGGTCATGGTCTCCACATCGGTGATGACGCGCGCCTCGGTAACGGAGCAAATGAACATGCTGTGGGTGTCGAGGTCGACGGTCTGCTCCACCTTCAACGACATGAAGGAGTTGATATAATGACCGAGGAAGGCAACGCCGTTGTCGGAGCGCAGGATGCCCTCGCCGATGATCTTGTCGACGTCTCTGCCGCTCTGGAAGCCGAAGTGCTCGAACACGCTGAACGGCGCGTCGGTAGACAGGCAGTTGACGTTCATCACGCCGGTCTTTTCGACCATATCATGGGTGAGATTCTTCTTATTGATACATACCGCGATACGGTTGGGGGTGTTGGTGACCTGGGATACGGTGTTGACGATACAGCCGTTGTCCTTATCGCCGTCACGCGCGGTGACGACATACAGGCCGTAGCCGATGTTGAACAGCGCGGTCAGGTCGTTCTTATCCGCTTTCTCGTTATCCATCGCGACATAATCCATGGTCAGCTCTTCGCACAGCGCGTCGATCTCCGAGATGTTCTCATCGTTCATGGCGGAGAGGATATGGACATTGTTGTCGGTATAGGTGATGTTCTTGCAGCCCTCGAGCATCTTGCGCATGGTCTTCTCCGCAAGCGGCGCCCATGAGCCGTTCTCGATGAAGCCGACGGTCTTGTTCTGGAAGTTGCGCTCGGTGAGGTGGTGGATGAACTCGCGCATGAAGGGGAAGATATCCGCGTTATAGGTGGTGGTGGCGAGAATGATCTTGCCGTAACGGAAGGCGTCCTCGACGCACTCCGCCATATCCTCACGCGCCAGATCGTTGACCGCTACCTTGGGGCAGCCTGCCTCACGCAGCTTGTCCGCGAGCAGCTCGACCGCCTTCTTGGTGTGGCCGTAAACGGAGGTGTAGGCGATCATAATGCCGTCGGTCTCGACCCCGTAGGATGACCACGTGTTGTACAGGTCGAGGTAGTAGCCGAGGTTCTCGCTGAGCACGGGACCGTGGAGCGGACAGATGATGCCGATCTCCAGACCCGCTGCCTTCTTGAGCACGTTCTGCACCTGCTTGCCGTACTTGCCGACGATGCCGATATAATAGCGGCGCGCCTCACAAGCCCAGTCCTCTTCCACATCCAGCGCGCCGAACTTGCCGAAGCCGTCGGCGGAGAAGAGCACCTTATCGGCGCTGTCATACGTCATCAGCACCTCGGGCCAGTGCACCATGGGCGCGCCCACAAAGTTGAGCGTATGCTTGCCCAGCTCCAGGGTATCGCCCTCCTTGACGACGATGCGCCTGTCGGCGTAGTCGGTGCCGAAGAAGTTGACCATCATATTGAACGCCTTCTGCGAGGATACAACGATCGCGTCGGGATAGACCTTCAAAAAGTTATCGATATTGGCGCTGTGGTCGGGCTCCATATGCTGTACGACAAGATAATCGGGCTTGCGGTCGCCGATCACGGACTTGAGGTTATCGAGCCACTGCTTGCCGAAATGCTGATCGACGGTATCCATGACCGCGACCTTTTCATCAATGATGACATAGGAATTGTACGCCATACCGCCCGGTACGATATACTGTCCCTCAAACAGGTCGATATCATGGTCGTTGACGCCGATATACTTGATATCATTGGTAATAAACATGGGAATCATCTCCTATTATAATAGTTATATTGTAGGGGAGGGGCTTGCTCCTCCCACCTTTATTCAGGTGTGGGCAGAGCCCACCATAAGTATAATAGAAATTCAGGCAAATTGCAACAGCATATTGAAAAAAAGCAGGGGATTTGTTATAATATTTGCACAACAAAAGGATGTGATACCATGGCAGGAAAATCAAGCTGTGAATTCTGCGCGTACTATAACTACAATGAGGCGTATGACGACTATGAGTGCGAGGTCAACCTCGATGAGGATGATCTGGCACGGTTCATGAGCGGCAGTGACGCAAGCTGCCCGTACTTCCGCTTTTCCGACGACTACAAGATCGTGGAGAAGCAGAATTAAACACGCGCGTTTCATCTGTAGGGAGAGGGCTTGCTCCGACATATTTCAGGCGAAAAGATCAGGGCTGCCGCAAAACGAAGTGTTTTGCGGCAGCCCGCAGTTTGTCGAAAAAGTATATAAGTTAGGAACAGTACGTCTATCATCCTCCCTCT
>CAMJJL010000064.1 GCA_946406145.1 uncultured Clostridia bacterium
TTTGCCAATGCAAATTGGTCGGATGAGGGGCAGACTTGTCCGTAAGATCATCTTAGGATGAAGGGAGTCGAACCCCAATTGGTTTATAGCGGTAGATTTCCGCCTGCTCTTCGTCAAAATCCTCGTGAATACGCCAGTATTCATTCCGGTTTTTCCTCGACCAGACAAAAATTGACTCGCTATTAACTGCTTCGCACCGAGAATGAGATCATTTTCATGGATTTCTCGGTGCAGAGGAGGAGTAACCCTGACGGGTTGCGATCGACGATAAGCCGATAAAGAATGAAAATGACTCATTATCGGCAATTGGGTTCAACTCCCTTCATCCTAACGACGTTGGGAATCCGCTTGTACCGGAAAAATCGGAACGATATCGGTCGACGACGAAGCGATCTTTGACAGTAACCTATACGTGTATACCTTTGCGCCGCCGCCGAATCATTGAGCGAATCCTCTTTTCGTCAACATCAACTTAGTATTGCTTTTCGTTCTTATGGTAACAGATTTGAAGATGGGTGAGCATTGCCGTTTTGTATACCGGATCGTTCTCATCGATTTAAACTTCAAAACTCAACGGAAAATCGGTTGATTTCTGTTTTTCATCATTGTATCATCACCTTGCTTTCTGTGTGGCTTTCTTTAACAAATAAATGATACTGTGAAAGCACTGACCGGGTAACCCTTTCGGGCTGCCCGGTCTGGTATTTAGAGATGTCTTAATGCGACAGCCCCTTTATTTTTTGCCCTCGAAATCGAAAAATCCCTTTACAGTTTTAACAATTTGTAAATTTATCGCGAAAATATTTAAAATAATGCTATATATATGTAAAAAACAATTGCAAAAACCACAAGGGTTTGTTATAATGTTGTAGTATTTATAACTATATCATGTGATAGTATGGGAATTATGGGGTTTTTGATACAAGCAATGCTCCCGATCGCCATACGTCAGGACAGGAACACAAAGGCTTATGAGGATCAGAAAGAAAAAGTGGGCGGAGCCCGAGCTTGCCGAATGCCGCTACTATATCAACGAGCCCGAGCAATACCGCGGCCGCTGGAAGGATTTCTTCGGTAACGATCAACCGATCGAGCTGGAGATCGGCTGCGGCAAATGCACCTTCTCCGCTGAGAAGGCAAAGCGCGATCCCGACAAGAATTTCATTGCGCTGGATATCAAGAGCGATATGCTGGGCGTGGGCAGGCGCAACGTCGAGCGGATCTTCGCAGAAGCGAACCAATCCCCCGACAACATCGCGCTGGTACGCTGTAACGTTGAGCAGATCGACAAGGCGTTCTCCGCCGATGATCATATTGCGGTAATGTACATCAACTTCTGCAATCCGTGGCCGCGTGAAAAGCACAAAAAGCGCCGCCTGACCTATCCGAAAAAGCTCAAAATGTACCGTGATTTTCTCACCGACGACGCGGTGATCTACTTCAAGACCGATGACGACGAGCTGTTTGAAGAAAGCATCGGCTATTTCAACGAAGCCGGCTACACCATCCGCTATATCACACGCGACCTGCACCACAGCGAGGTCACGGACAATATCATGACCGAACACGAAAAGATGTTTTCCGACGAGGGCATTCCGATCAAATATCTGAAAGCTTCGGTATGATCCTCACCCGACCGACGCATCCAAAACCGACAAGGAGGCAAATGCAATATGAGGCTACAGCGCATCTTAGTCGCCGTCATCATCTCGGCGCTGCTTCTTACAGGCTGTTCCTCTATGGGACTCGGCAAGTCCGAGATCCTCACCCCTCCCAAGGCGTCGGGCATACGCGCCGAGGTACAGCGGCTGATCGAGAATGACGCCGGAGGCAGCTTCACGCTGATCTACCCCACCGACGGCTCCAACAAAAACGGCATGACGCTGCACGACATCAACAACGACGGCATCGAAGAAGCTGTCGCGTTATATTCCGCTGCCGACGGCACACCGCGCATCCTGATCGCTCAGATACACGACGGCGCCTTTCAGCCTTTGGACAGTGCTGCTCTGTATTCCTCCAACATCTCGGGGCTGAGCTTCATCGACTTTGACGGCAACGGCAGAGAGGAGCTCCTGCTGAGCTTCGATATCGGAACCTCTCACGCCGCGCTGCAGACCTTCCTGATCGGCAACGACGTGATCGCGTCATACACGGAAGAAAACTTTATCAACTATGTCACCGGCGATTTTGACAAGGATTCCTCGACGGATCTCCTCCTGATGACTGCGCCCGGGGGAGAATCCTCCTCCAAAGCAAAAATGCTCTCTTTCAGTGAAAAGGGCTTTCGTGAAATGGCATCCTGTGAGATCGACCCTGCCGTCGCCTCCTACACCGCTCTGCAATTCGGCAAGATCAGCGGCGACCTGAGCGGCGCGGCGGCTGACGGAGCGCTCGCCGAAGGCGGCTATACAACACAAATGATCTACTACGATTCAGCGGCAAAGATACTGGTCAATCCGCTGTTTCTCAACAGCAATTATAAACGCAACATCCGCAATTCTCCCGTCACCTGCATGGACATCGACGGCGACGGCGTGCTTAACGTTCCGCTGAGCTCCTTGATGGATCATGCAAAGGACGAGGACGAGAGCACCGTGTGCAGTGTCGCGCGATGGAACGACTACGACCCCGAGCAGATGGGTCTGTCCTTCAGGAAGGACGCCGTCCTGTGCGAGAAATTCGATTTTATGCTGTTGTTCGATACCGATAAGCTCAAAACCGTTACGGCACGTTATTCCGCTGACAACGCCGTCAAGCTGTATCAAGTCAGCTACAAGGACGGCGAGCCGGTATTGGGCAAGGAGCTGCTCACCGTCTACCGCTATGATAAATCAAGCTACGACAGCAGCCTCACGGCTCAGGCACAGCTATACGAAACAACCGATTATACCTACACCTACATTCTCAGCGAGGATGCGCCCTTTTCTCACGATGATATCAAGGAGAGCTTCAAGCTGCTCTCGGGCGATCCTTCTTCCAAACAGAAATAATCAGATACACGTCTGTGTATCTGCTGATTTATATCCTGTAAACACATCCTGAACGGAGGTTAAAATGATGAAAAAGATTCTGGTATGCGAGGACGAAGCCGCGATCCGCGACTTTGTGGTAATCAATCTCAGAAGAGCCGGCTATGACGTAGTCGAAGCGGACTGCGGCGAGATGGCGCTCGAAAAATACGAGGAACAGGGCGGCGACTTTGACGTGGCTATCCTCGATATCATGATGCCCGGCATTGACGGTCTGCAGGTCTGCAAGGAGCTGCGCAACAAGAACTCCGGTATCGGCATCATCATGCTGTCGGCACGTACCCAAGAGATGGACAAGGTCACCGGTCTGATGCTCGGAGCCGACGACTATATCACCAAGCCCTTCTCTCCCTCGGAGCTGACCGCGCGTGTCGACTCCCTGTATCGCAGAGTATCCCTCTCCGAGCAGCGCAGTGAGAACAACTTCAAGGAGGAGCTGCAGAGCGGTATCTTCACCCTCAATCTGAGGAACCGCGCTCTGATGAAGAACGGCAAGATGATCGAGCTGACTCAGGTTGAGTTCCAGATCATGGAATACTTCTTCAGTAATCCCGGTGTAGCGCTCGACCGTACCGACATTCTCAACCACGTATGGGGCGAGGCATATGTCGGTGAAGAAAAGATCGTCGACGTCAACATCCGCCGTCTGCGCATGAAGGTCGAGGACGAACCCTCAAATCCCAAGTACATCGTTACCGTATGGGGTCTGGGATACAAATGGGACACGGTCTGATTACGGAGTAATCAGAATGAATACTGAGGATTGAAGACTTAAAAAGGAATAATACAGGGAGGGCTGCGCCCTCACCCGGTCTATTGTTTGAGCGAAGCGAGTAACCTTTATTATTCATTATTCATTATTCAATTTTCAGTTTTCGGTTTTAAATCATCCAACCAAAAAGGGAGGTGGCAGCGATGTTCAAAGGAATCAGTAAACGATGGTTGATCAACACCTTTGGTGTGGTTTCGGCAATCGTAGTGTTACTGATCATCTGCGTGTCCGTCGCTGTACACTCTATCTGCTATTCCACGGTTGAGAAAGAACTGCTCAACCGAACCCAAAAGATCAATAACCTTTTCCCCGACGGCATATGCGAGAGCGCCGAGACCTTTGAGCAGCGCGCGTCCGCCTATGCCACCGACTTTATCGACAAGGACGAGATGGAGGTACAGATCCTCAACGCCTCGGGCAGGGTGATCACGACCTCCGCAGGCTTCGGCGCGGATTCGGAGAACATCCCCGACTATGCGCAGGCACAGTCCTCCGACACGGGCTTCGGTCGCTATTCCGGCCGTTCCGCTTCGGGGGAGCGGATCATGGCGTTCACCACGATCATCAAGAGTCCCCAGGGCACCGAGCTGGGCGCGGTGCGCTTCGTCACCTCGCTGCGCAAGGCGGATTCCAGGGTGTTTCTCTACACCGTCATCGCCATCATCGTCGGACTGCTGATCATCACGGTCGTCGCGGTGTCGGGCTACTATTTTATCCGCTCGATCGTCCGACCCGTCCGCGAAATGACCGAGACCTCGCGACAGATCGCGCAGGGCGATTTTACCGCTAAGGTCGATAAGATGTATGACGACGAGATCGGTGAGCTCAGCGACAGTATCAACGATATGGCGAAGGAGCTCGACGCGAACGAAAAGCTCAAGAACGACTTTATCTCACGCGTATCTCACGAGCTGCGCACACCGCTGACCGCCATCAAGGGTTGGGCGGAGACCATGCAGTACGGCGTACCTGACCGCATCACGCTCGAGAAGGGCATGAGCGTCATCGTCAAGGAAAGCTCGCGCCTGACCTCGCTGGTCGAGGAGCTGCTCGACTTCTCCAAGCTGCAGAGCGGTCGACTGACCATGCAGATGGAGCGCATGGATATCCTCGCCGAGATCGACGAAGCGGTCTATATGCTCAAGGAACGCGCTATCTCCGAGGGCAAGCACCTGTTGTATGACGACCCCGAAGAAATGCCCATCATCTACGGCGACAAAAACCGCCTCAAGCAGGTGTTCCTCAACGTCATTGACAACGCCCTCAAGTATACGCCCGAGGGCGGCATGATCGGCGTACAGGTCTATCAGGATTATAAAGAGCACACCATCAAGGTCGTGGTCGCCGACAACGGCTGCGGCATCAAGGCAGAGGATCTGCCCAAGGTCAAGGATAAATTCTATAAAGCGAATCAGAAGATCAACGGCTCCGGCATCGGACTGGCGGTTGCCGACGAGATCATCAAAATGCACAAGGGCTCGCTCGATATCGAGAGCTCGCCCGAGGTCGGCACCACCGTCACCATCACCATCCCGATCTTTAATGAAGCGGCGGCGCTGGATGACGACATCCAGCCCTTAGGCGGAATGAATCAGCCCTTACAGCCGCCTACCCCGTAGGAGGAACGATATGAACCCGATCAAAAGAACGCTGATCGAATGCCTGATCGGCATCCCGATCGTATTCGGCTTAGCCACCTTGTTTGACTTTCTCTATCAAACAGTGCTTCAACAAAACACCTATACGTTCAACCTCTCCACACCCCTGTTCTGCTTAGGTGTATGGATCATCATAGAGATCGTCACTCTTGTCATCCGCAATAAGAAAAAAGAGAAATAGCACTGATGACGCCCACTCTTTAGGCGGGATGAATCAGGCTCCCTCTCCTAACTGTTTTGGGCTACAGAATCCATACACAGGAGAGCTGTCGCGGACGCTTGTGTCACGGACACTTGTGTCATGCGACTGAGGGTTGATACATTAAATAACGGTATAACCCTCCGCCCTATCGGGCGCCTCTCTTTTCAAAGAGAGGCTCAGAAAGAAGGTATTTCATGAAAAAACAGGACACAAAACAACAAAAGCGCATTACCTCCATCGGCGGCTCCGCCCTGATCGAAGGCATTATGATGCGCGGACCCAAGCGCACCACCGTCGCGTGCAGGGTCGACAAGGACAACATCTACACCGAGGACATTGAAGTTAAACCGCTGTTCAAGGCAAAATTCTGGAAGCTCCCCTTGATCCGCGGTCTTGCCGGCATGATCGACAGCATGCGCCTGAGCTACAAGGCGCTCGGACTGTCCGCCGACAAGGCGATGGAAGCGGGACTGGTCGAGGAAGAAGAACCCTCCAAGTTCGAGAAATGGCTGGACGACAAGTTCGGCGACAAACTGATGAACGTCATCATGGTCATCGCGTCCGTCTTGGGTATCGCGCTGGCGATCGGACTGTTTGTCGTACTGCCTTCGATGCTGTTCACATGGCTGATCAAGCCGCTTCTCACCGACTGGAGCGAATCCTCTGTCAGGATCCTTCAATCCGCCTTTGAGGGCGTATTGAAGATCGCCCTCTTCCTCAGTTATCTTTCCTTGGTTTCCCTGATGAACGACATGAAGCGCGTGTTCCAGTATCACGGCGCTGAGCATAAAACCATCTTCTGCTATGAAAACGACGAGGAGCTGACCGTTGAGAACGTCCGCAAGCAGACACGAT
Organism: uncultured Clostridia bacterium; assembly: GCA_946406145.1. GTDB lineage: Bacteria > Bacillota > Clostridia > Oscillospirales > Acutalibacteraceae > Ruminococcoides. Next base: position 6,520 of record CAMJJL010000064.1, read on the forward strand.
TCCATCCGCGCTGCGGCACCTCGTTCTTGGTCGTCACCCTGCTCGTGAGCATTTTTGTCGGCTTATTCATCCCCACCTTCCCGAATCTGCCGATCCTGCGTCCGGTCCTCAGACTGCTTCTTGTCCCCGTCATGGTAGGACTGGGCTACGAATTCATCAAGTTGTGCGGCAAATATGACAACAAGCTCACCCGTATCCTCGCCACCCCCGGACTCTGGGCACAGCGCATCACCACCAGAGAGCCCGAGGACGAGATGATCGAATGCGCGATCGAAGCCATGAAGGCGGTCATCCCCGATGACGGCTCCGATATCATCAATGATTGTTCCTGCGCTCGATAACGCCGTCAAAAGCCTGCTTATACGCGCCGGAGCAGAGAATCCCGACGGAGACGCGCGAGAGATCCTGTGCGCGGTTCTGGAATGTGACCGCACACAACTGATCCTGCGACAGGAAGAAGTCCCCGATCAGCTCTGTGAAAAAGCCATCGCGATGGCACGCCGCCGCATCAGCGGCGAACCGATCCAGTACATCCTCGGCTCATGGAGCTTTATGGGACGCGAGTACAAGGTCGGCGAGGGTGTGCTGATCCCACGTGACGATACGGAAGTGGTGGTCACACAAGCGTTAAAGCTCTGTGAAAACACCCATGATCCCGTGATCGTCGATCTGTGCGCAGGCTCGGGCATCATCGCGGTCACAATGGCAAAGGAACTGCCGAACGCTACGGTTTACGCGGTGGAGAAAAGCAACGCCGCGTTTTCCTATCTGACGGAGAACATTACGCTCAATCAGGCGAATGTCCGCGCGATCCATGCCGATCTGCTGGACTGCGTCAGCGACTTTAAGGACGGCTCACTGGATATGATCGTATCCAATCCGCCCTACATCCGATCCGCCGAGATCGCCGATCTGCAAAAGGAAGTGCAGTACGAGCCGCGCCTTGCCTTAGACGGCGGTGCGGAGGGCTTTGACTTCTATAAAATGATCCTCTCTCTGTGGACGCCAAAGCTCAAAGCCGGCGGCTCCATTGCCTTTGAGATCGGTGAAGGTCAATTTGATTCCATCGCCGCGATGCTGCGTACCGCAGGTTATGCCGATATCAACGGCACCCCCGACATCCAAGGCATCACCCGTGCCGTGACAGCTGAGAAGAAGCGTCTTTTGTAGGGAAGGGGCTTGCTCCTCCCGCGGTAGAAACGCAGCCATCTTATCTGCGTTTTCTACATAACGGCAACGGAAGAAACAAATCGCTCCCCTTGCCCCGTTATGAAAAAAGATAACCGAAATTAGAAAATCTGTTCGAAAAAACTTGCTTCTTTCAAACATATATGCTATAATATGATCAATAAATCATCGGTTGAGTTTGCCACACCGCCATGCGGCGGTTCGCAATGACCGTTTGTATCACAGAAACCAAAGGAGAAAATGATTATGGCTCTTGATAAAAACAAAGCACTGGAAACAGCGTTATCACAGATCGAAAAACAGTTCGGCAAAGGCGCCGTTATGAAGCTCGGTCAGAACACCCATATGAACGTCGAACATATTTCGACCGGTTCGCTGAGCCTCGATATCGCGCTGGGGATCGGCGGTCTGCCCCGCGGCAGGATCGTCGAGATCTACGGACCGGAAAGCTCCGGTAAGACCACCCTCTCCCTGCACTGTATCGCCGAAGGGCAGAAGAACGGCGGCAACGTCGCCTTCATCGACGTAGAGCACGCGCTCGACCCCGTCTATGCCTCCGCGCTGGGCGTCGACGTCGACAGCCTGCTGGTATCCCAGCCCGACACCGGTGAGGACGCGCTCGAGATCGCCGAGGCGCTGATCCGTTCCGGCGCGATCGACGTCATCGTCATCGACTCCGTCGCGGCGCTCGTTCCCAAGGCTGAGATCGAGGGCGAGATGGGCGACAGCCATGTCGGTCTGCACGCGCGCCTGATGTCACAGGCACTGCGCAAGCTCGCCGGCGCGATCAACAAGAGTAACTGCGTCGCCATCTTCATCAACCAGCTGCGTGAGAAGGTCGGCGTCGTCTACGGCAACCCCGAGGTCACCACAGGCGGCCGCGCGCTGAAATTCTATTCCTCTGTCCGCATCGACATCCGCCGCATCGAGACCCTCAAATCTAATGGCGAAATGGTCGGTTCGCGCACCAGAGCTAAAGTTGTTAAGAATAAAATCGCTCCTCCCTTTAAAGAGGCGGAGTTTGATATCATGTACGGAGAGGGTATCAGCCGCGTCGGCGAGCTGATCGATCTTGCTGTCAAGGCAGACGTCATGCAAAAGAGCGGCGCGTGGTTCTACTACGGCGAGACCCGTCTGGGACAGGGTCGTGACAACGTCAAGGAGCTGCTCAAGAACGACGACGCGCTGCGCGAGAAGATCGAGAAAGAGCTGTGGGAAAATGTCGACAAGCTGACTGCCCGTCCCAAGAAGACCGCCAAAGCGGCAGTAAAGGCGGCACCTGCTCCTGCACCTGCCCCTGCTCCCGAAGCCGCTCCCGATAAAAAGAAAAAGAATGCTAAGATCGACATTCTTGTCGAAGACTGATGCAGATCACCGCGATTGAGCCCCGACGCAAGGGGCTCTCCGCTCTCTATATCGACGGCGAGTTCGCGATGAAGCTCGACACCGAGGTGATCCTCGCTCACCGCTTTGACGTTGGGCGCGAGATCGACGATGAACAGCTCCACGCCTGTGTCCTGGACTCGGACAGAAAACGCTGTAAGGACAAAGCCATGTGGCTGATCTCCTATCGCGATCACTCGCGCCGCGAGCTGTTCGACAAGCTCAAAAAGGATTACAGCGCGGAAGGCTGTGAAGCGGCAATCAGCCGTCTGGAAGAGCTCGGACTCATCGACGATGGACGCTATGCTCGCCGTTATGCCGCCGATCTGTTCAGCATCAAGCATCTGTCCGAGCGCGGTGTACGCCAAAAGCTCTATGAAAAGGGCATCGACCGCGACCTGATCGACGAGGTGCTCGACGAGTTCAGTGTGGACGAGAATGAACAGATCCGCGCGATCATTGAAAAAAAATACGCGCGCTCCCTGACTGATGACAAGGGGCGCCGTCGTTGCGCCAACGCGCTGGCGCGGATGGGCTTTTCTTACAGCAGCATCCGCAGCGTGATGCGCGAATATACGGAGATCGAAGATGAATAGCATCGACAGGGATCAGGGAGAGGCTGTGCCTTTCTCCCACCCTTCTCTATTCGTTACTAACCAAAAAAGGATTGAAAATATGCCAAGTGTAGGAATCGTTTCCCTCGGCTGCGCGAAAAACCGCGTAGACGCCGAGATGATGATGTATCAACTGAATCAGGCGGGTTTTCAACTCAAGGAAGACCCTGCCATGGCTGACGCCGTGATCGTCAACACCTGCGGCTTCATCGAATCCGCCAAGCAGGAAAGCATCGATGAGATCCTCGAGCTTGCCCTGCTGAAAAAGGAAGGTAAGATCAAGGCGATCATCGTCACCGGCTGTCTTGCCGAGCGATACAACAGCGACATCATGAAGGAGCTGGGCGAGGTCGACGCCGTCATCGGCATCGGCAAAAACGCCGATATCGCCGCCGTGGTGCAACAGGCGCTTGACGGTGAGAAGGTCGAGGATTTCCCCGATAAAATGCTCCTGCCCATGGAGGGCGGCCGCGTACAGAGCACCGAGCCCCACTGGGCGTACCTGAAGATCGCCGACGGCTGTGACAACTGCTGCACCTACTGCGCCATCCCGCTGATCCGCGGCTCCTTCCGCTCACGCAGGATGGAAACGATCGTCGAAGAAGCCGAGCGGCTGGTACATAACGGCGTCAGAGAACTCAACGTGATCGCACAGGACACCACACGCTACGGCGAGGACAACTACGGCAAGCTGATGCTGCCCGAGCTGCTGAGCCGCCTGTGCCAAATCGAAGATCTGCACTGGATCCGCGTGCTGTACTGCTATCCCGACCGCCTGACCGACGAACTGCTCGACACGATCCGTGAAGAGGATAAGATCGTCAACTATATCGATCTACCGCTCCAGCACTGCGCCGGCAGAGTGCTGCGCGCGATGAACCGCCGCGGCGATAAGGAAAGCCTGTTAAAGCTCGTACAGCACATCCGCGACAAGATCCCCGGCGTGATTCTGCGCACCACCCTGATCACGGGCTTTCCCGGGGAAACAAAAGCAGAATTCGAGGAGCTGAGCGACTTTGTCGCGCAGACGCGCTTTGAGCGCCTCGGATGCTTCGCCTACTCGCAGGAGGAAGACACCCCTGCCGCCCTGCTGCCCGATCAGATCGACGAGGACGTCAAAAAACGCCGCGCCGAGATCATCACCGAGCAGGAAGCGCTGATCATGGACAGCTGGTGCGAATCTCAGATCGGTAAGGACATCGACGTACTGGTCGACGGCTTTGACCGCTATGCGGACTGCTTTTTCGGACGCTCTGCCTATGACGCGCCCGAGGTCGACCCCTGCGTATTCTTCACCGTCACCGACCGCAAGCCGCGTTCGGGCGAGCTTGTCCGCGTACGAATCACCGATCATATCGACTGCGATCTGGTCGGCGAGATGATCGAATGACGGATTGCGATCGACGATAAGCCGATAAAGACTGAAAATGACTCATTACCAGCAATTGAGTTCGACTCCCTTCATCCTAAGCCGTCATTCCATTATACAGAATGGATCGGGAGGAATGATCCCTCCCCTACTCCTTCACACTGAAAGGTCAACCTATGAAAAAGATGAACCTACCCAACAAGCTGACGCTCCTGCGTATTATATTAGTGCCTGCGGTCATCGCCGCGATCCTGATCGATTTTCCGTATCATTTTCTGATAGCCGGACTGCTCTTCGGCGCCGCCGCGATCACCGACGCGCTGGACGGCAAGATCGCGCGCCGCGACAATCTGATCACCGATTTCGGTAAATTTGCCGATCCGCTGGCGGACAAGATCCTCGTGATCTCCGTGATGGTCTGCTTTGTCAAGCTGAACCTGTGCGGCGCGATTCCGCTGATCATCATCATCTTCCGCGAATTTGCCGTCACATCAATCCGCCTTGTCGCCGCCGCAAAAGGCAAGGTCATTGCCGCCAACATGTGGGGCAAGGTCAAGACCGTGACACAGATCGTCGCGATCGTATCGGTGTTTTTGATGCAGTTCATCTATGAGATCCTCGAGCGTACCATGACCGACCCTGTCGCGCTGGTCAATATTTATGACGTCTTCAACATCATCGGACAGGTCATGTTCTGGATCGTCGCGATCATTACCGTGATTTCCGGCGTCATCTACCTCAGGGATAACAAGGACGTCATCAGCGATATGTAAGTCTGTTACTCGCCGGCTTTTGTCGGCTGAAACATCAATGCAAGCCCTCAGTCGCCCGAAACTCGTGTCGGACGCCAGCTCCCTTTACCAAAGGCAGCCAAAAAAATAGTTGCAAAATCGAAAGCAATCGTATATAATATGGTAGATATCAAAAGGCTGTGAACAGGAAAAGTAGCTTTACGGATGCTAACAGAGAGGACGGCAATACGAATTCCAAATAAAACTCGTTAAATAGATTAACAGTTATTTGAAATTAGTATATCGCTGGAAGCCGTCTTAGCGGAGGTTCAGTGAAATGCGCCTGTGAGCTGACTGCAGGAAATGGCAGTCCGTCAGTCCGCGTTAAGGACGATAGCTTATTTATGAGCTTCAAAGAGCGTATTTACGCTGAACTTGGGTGGAACCACGGCGCTGTCGTCCCTTCGGACGACGGCGCTTTT
>CAMJJL010000065.1 GCA_946406145.1 uncultured Clostridia bacterium
ATTTCTTTTTCTTCTTATCATTTGTAGGCTTGTTGCCGCCGCAGGCAGCGAGTACGGATGCGAGCATCAAAACTGCCAGCAACAGCGCAATAATCTTTTTCATGATTGTTTTCCTTCTTTCTTTCCAAAAATATTTTTTGGATAGTTGCACCGAGAATCCGGACCGGCGCACCTAATCACTGTATAAATTTTACCATAGTTCCGTGGGTAATTTCAACTCCTTTTGTACTTTTTATCTAAAACATTAATTATAAATTTGATTTTTGTTTGTTTTGACTATTGAAAAATTGATTGTTGTTTGCTTTGTACAAATAATATCATTTGTTTTTGTTGATTATTACAGTTTCTCTTTTGTGCAACTTGTCAGTGTTCTCCGCGCTCAGCGCAGTCTACTGTTGGCAACACATGTCTTTATTATTCCTGCTGAGAATTAAACCTAACGCGTACCGAAGTTTTAAGATTTTTTCGTGTATTTTTACTAAATCGACTTCCTGCACCCCAAAAGTGACTTATTACACTTGAAAAATCGCATTGACATCCGAGCCTTTTTCTATGTATAATATAGAGGTAATTAAACTGTCATTACGGAACGGAGTCGCTGTATCGGTCAAAAACCGGCTCCTGTTCAGAAGATCCCGGAGGTTCCTATGAAACTGATCGAATTACTGCAAAACTGTGATTATACCGTAGACGCAGGCTCACTTGACGTCAACATCAAGGACGTGATCTATGACAGCCGCAAGGTCGTCAGGGGATGCGTCTTTGTCGCGCTCAAGGGCTATAACGTTGATGGTCACAAGTTCATCCCCGACGCGGTCGAGCGCGGCGCAAAGGCACTGGTCGTCGAGGATGAGGGGATCGCGTATGACGGCGTTACCGTCGTCCGCGTCAAGGACGCGCGTGCCACACTGGCGCTGATGAGCGTGGAATTCTTCGGCAGACCCGCCGAGGAGCTGACCACCATCGCCGTTACGGGAACCAAGGGCAAGACCACTACCGTCGCGATGATCCGCTCCATCTTAGAGAACGCGGGCATCAAGACCGGCACCATCGGCACCTTAGGCATCCTGATCGGCGACCGCATCTACAAAACCAACAACACCACCCCCGAGAGCTACGAGATCCAGCAGGCAATGCGCCGCATGGTCAGCGAGGGCTGCAAGGCGATGGTGATCGAGGCGTCGTCCCTCGGATTGAAATGGCACCGCACCGACGGTATCCTCTTTGATTACGGTATCTTCACCAACTTCTCCAGCGACCATATCGGTGACAGCGAACACAAGGATATGGCGGAATACCTCGCCTGCAAGGCGCTGCTGTTCAAACGCTGCGAGACCGGCATCATCAACATCGACGACGAGAACGCCGAGGGCGTGACAGAGGGCCACACCTGCGAAATCGAGACCTACGGCTACAGCGAAAACGCAGATCTTGTCGCGCACGGCGACGAGCTGGTCGCGAAGCGCGGCTTCATCGGCGTACACTTCAAGACCACCGGCTTTGAAGAGCTGAGCGTGAACGTCGCGATCCCGGGTCGCTTCTCGGTCTACAACGCGCTTGCCGCGATCGCGGTATGCCGTCATTTTGATATCGATAAGCAAAACATCCTTGACGGTCTGAAAAACGTCAAGGTCAAGGGCAGAGTCGAGGTCGTACCTGTCCCCGGCAACTACACCATGCTCATCGACTACGCGCACAACGCCGTATCGATGGAGAACGTGCTCTCGACCCTGCGCGAATATAAGCCTCATCGCCTGATCACGATGTTCGGCGCCGGCGGTAACCGTCCCAAGACACGCCGCTTTGAGATGGGCGAGGTCAGCGGCAGACTCTCTGATCTCTCGGTCGTCACCGAGGACAACAGCCGCTTTGAGGATGTGATGGACATCATCGCGGACATCAAGGTCGGACTCGACAAGGTCGACGGCAAATATATCGTCATTCCCAACCGTATCGACGCGATCCGCTACTGCATCGAGAACGCCGAGCCCGGCGATATCATCGTCCTCGCCGGTAAGGGTCACGAAGATTATCAGGAGATCCGCGGCGTGAAATACCACATGGATGAACGCGAGATCATCGCGGACATCATCGACGCCGATCAGGATGATGACGATGATGACGATTCCGGCAACAGATAAATAGCTCCCTTTCCTCTTTATATCATTGCGAAGCCTTTGACACGCATGTCGGGGGCTGTGGCAATCCCACAAAGAGGAGCAGAACATTTCTGTCAAAAAAAGCAACGCCCTGCGGTTCATTGAATCGCAGGGCGTTCGTGTTTAAAATCTTTATAAATCGAGCAGATAGCGCTGGATCGCTGTCGCGTCAAGGATGTCGCGCTCACCGTCGCGGTTGAAGTCGGAATAGTAGGCAGGTTTCGGTTTGGAGATATCAAGATAGAGCGAATCGTCGTCCTCGGGATAGTCGCGCATTTTCGCGTTACAGCGTTGGATCAGGGTTGCGTCGATCACGGTGATCTCTCCGTCGCTGTCAAGGTCGCCGATCAATCTGGTGGATTGAAAACGTGACGACTGTGCGGCGATTTGGTCAAATATCTTGACAAAGCCGGGATAATCGCCGGGCTTGAAGTTTTTTCCGTTCATATTTTCATTATTGACGTCGAAGAATCGATCCTTCTTTACGTCATAAAGACCGTAATCGGCGGAGAAGGGAACATTAAAGCCGTCTTTGACGATCTCCCTGTTTCCGATCAGTGTATGGTATATCCACGGACCGCCGGAACCTGTGCTTGCGAGCAGCAGTACCCAGTCTGTCTCTGAGTTTTCGTCCGTATGGATATACACCTCATCATAAAGATATTCCAGCGCCGAAAGATCATAATCCTGATAGATACTGAATTGCTGCGCGTCTAAGTACTCTAAATACTCGTCTACATAACAGAGTGTTCCCTCTCCGCTGCTAAACGGCGACATCATATACATATGTGATACATTCGGATTTTGAGCGATCTCAGGTACCTGCCCAAAGGTGACGTTCACGATTACGTAAGGGTTCTTTCCCGAACAATACCTGACCGTTTCGATACCGAGGCTTTCCAGAATGGCGTCTATTTCCGCAACTTCGATATTCGCGAATTCGATCGAGACGCCTACCGTTTTATCCGGATCTCTGATTGTGATCTCATACTGCAGATAATCGCTGAGCTTATCTGTCCAATCGTTGTCCTGTGCCGATGCGGTCACGGTAAACAGTGCCAATAACAGCACTGCTGTCAAGATCAGTGACAATACTTTTTTCATGCTGATTCCTCCTTATAAACCGGTATTTAAAAAGGCGCACGACCCGAAGTCGCACGCCAAAAAACACGCCGCTCCTCAATCGTCGCCAAACAATTATAAAAAAATGATTACTATACCCAAATCGTGAAATAGTTCATAAATTATATGAGAGCTTAGCGTTTTTGTCCGAAAACAAAAACACTATTTCACCGAATGGGTATCATTATCCCATATAGCAATCTATTATATTTTTATAATTGTCTGTACTTCTATTCTACCATATCAGACCACGTTAGGCAATCCAAAAAATCCACACGATATTTGGGCAGAATGTGCAAATCCAATGGCAGAACGCCCTGCGGCACAACACTGCAGGGCGTATTTTTATGGCTTTTTACTCCGCAGAGATCGTTTCGACCCATCGGCCGCCGCCGACAGCGGCAAAGATGTTCACCATCGCGGTGAGCTGATGGGATTCGTTGAGGAACATCTTGGACGCTTTGACGTTGCTGTCCGCCAACGTCTGACTTCTCATCTCGTCATTCCCCTGCAGCATACTGAATTTCTCATCGTAATACGAGATCAGGTTTGTTTTCAGCTTGTCGGTCGCCGTGTTGTAATCGCGGCCGAGCATGGAGCAGAGCTGCTCACTGCCGAGCGCGTTGCCCGTGGTGATATCAAAGCAGTAGCACAGCCCGTCGCTGTTGCCGCCGTCGACGCGGCAGTTGATATAGACGCTGAGGAATTTGTCATACAAATAGGCTTCATAATCCAGCGCGATGATATAGTGATGCGTATCGGGAGCGTCAAAGATCTCGCCGTATTTTTCGATGATCTCACTGTTTGCCGCCTTGGCGTCACTGCTGTCGAGCAGGATCTCGGGAATACGGCATCGCTTCTCCGTACCGCCGGTCTGAACGATGACCGTCTCACGCGCGTTCTTAACATAATCCGAGGTGGTACCGGTTGAGGCTTCGCCTTTCCTTTCTTCATCACTTGCGTTGGAAGAAGCTGCCTCGGGATCATCTTTGACGTTGTCTGATTTTGCCGATTTAGACGAGGACGCAGAGGTGGAGAGGGGTGCGTCGGTAGGGGCTGTTTTATCCTCTTTTTTCGGTGCAGTTCCGCATGCGCTTAAAACGCCGACTGCCAATACGCCTGCAAGCAATATGGTCAATAATCGTTTCATTCTCTTTTTCCTCCTATCGATATTACTTTTATCATAAATCATCACGACGTAAATAGCAAGGGGCAAAAGCAATCGGGAACAAATCCGAGCACGCTGCAGATGGCAATATTTTGGTAAAATTCGGCTTATCCATTTTGGCAGGCGTGACGGGTTCGCGAGGGTTTTAACAATAAGCTGGCGGAAATCCGCCCGTCAAAACCGGGTTCGGATTTGTTCTCGGCTGCTTCGGTAATTTACACATATTTTTTCCTTTTTATCCGCATTTTTACTACAATGAAATCGCGGTCAAATCTTGCATTTGCTCCAAAAGGTGGTAAAATAGTGTGGGTATTTCTATTAATATGCAAATTTCGACAGGTACCGACGGCGTTTTGCCGGCACACAAAGTGTCACCAAATAAGAGGATAATATGAAAATCAATGATCCGAAAAACAGAACAGAGGGCAATCTGCTGCTGGGCATCGACATCGGCTCGACAACGGCTAAGCTCGCGCTGATCGATGACGGCGAACTGATCTACAGCCGCTACGAACGCCACTTCTCTCAGGTGCGCCAAAAGACACTCGAGATGGTGGAAACGATCAAGGAGCTGCTGGACGGCCGCAGCTTTACCGTTGCGGTTTCCGGCTCTGCCGGTATGGGCATGGCGAATGCCGCGCGGCTGAGCTTTGTACAGGAGGTCTACGCGACCGCCGAATGTGTGCGCTGCTTACAGCCCGACACCGACGCGGTGATCGAGCTGGGCGGCGAGGACGCCAAGATCATCTTCTTCACCGGCGGACTGGACGAGCGCATGAACGGCTCCTGCGCGGGCGGTACGGGCGCGTTCATCGACCAGATGGCGACCCTCTTGAACCTCTCCAATACCGAGATGGATGAGCTGAGCCTCAGCCATCAGCACCTCTACCCCATCGCCTCACGCTGCGGCGTATTTGCGAAAACGGATATCCAGCCGCTGATCAACCAGGGCGCGACCAAGGCGGATATCGCCGCCTCCATCTATCAGGCGGTCGTCAACCAGACCGTCGGAGGACTGGCGCAGGGCAGAAAGATCGAGGGCAAGGTCATGTTCCTCGGCGGACCGCTCCACTACTGCATGGGACTCAGAGAGCGTTTTGTCGAGACCTTGAAGCTCAGTGAAGAGAACGCGATCTTCCCCGGCTACGGACTGTACGCCGTCGCGATCGGCGCGTCGCTCTACTCCGAGGACGGCGAGCTGATGGGCTATGAGGAGCTGGTCAAGCGCCTTAAAGAAAGCATGAAGCACAAGGAGAAGGTTTCGACCCTGCCTCCGCTTTTTAAGGATAAAAACGAATATCAGGCGTTCATCCGCCGCCACACACAGAACAGCGTTAAGACCGAATATGCCGGCGGCTATGAGGGTGACGCGTATATCGGCATCGACTGCGGCTCCACGACGACAAAGCTGGTCGTCATCACTGACAGCTGCGATATCATCTACACCTACTACAGCTCCAATAAGGGCAATCCCGTACAGATCGTTCAGGAACAGCTGACAAGGATCTATGACGAGTTCGGCGAAAAGCTGACGATCCGCGGATGCGCTGTCACCGGCTACGGTGAGGAGCTGATACGCCGCGCGTTCTCCATCGACTTCGGCCTGGTGGAAACGATGGCGCATTATACCGCCGCGAAGTTCTTTGACGAAAATGTTGACTTCATCCTCGACATCGGCGGTCAGGACATCAAATGCTTCAAGATCCGCAACAAAAGCATCGACAGTATCATGCTCAACGAGGCCTGCTCCTCAGGCTGCGGCTCGTTCATCGAGACCTTCGCGCAGTCGATGGGCTACACCGTCGAGGAATTCGCCCGTCAGGGATTGTTCTCCATGGCGCCGGTCGATCTCGGCACACGCTGTACGGTATTCATGAATTCATCCGTCAAACAGGCGCAGAAGGACGGCGCATCGGTGCAGGATATCTCGGCGGGACTCTCGCTGTCGGTCGTCAAAAACGCGATCTACAAGGTCATCCGCGCCACTACGCCCGACGAGCTGGGTCAAAGGATCGTCGTGCAGGGCGGCACCTTCATGAATGACGCGGTGCTGCGCTGTTTTGAAAAAGAGATCGGACGCGAGGTCGTGCGCCCCAATATCGCCGGTTTGATGGGCGCGTTCGGCGCGGCATTGTATGCAAAGGAGCACCGTCCAAAGACGTCATCCATTCTGGATGCGGCTGCGGTCAAAACGCTCAAGCACGAAAGCCGCTCGGCGGTATGCAAGGGCTGTACCAACAACTGCCGCCTGACGATCAACATCTTTAACGGCAAGGATAAGCTCATCTCGGGCAACCAGTGCGAAAAGGGCGCAGGCATCCGGCTCGGTGATGATGAAAAGCTGCCGAATCTCTATGAATATAAACGTCAGCTGATAGAGAACTATCAGACATCGAACCATCATCCTGACAACCCTCCCTCCCTTGACACGCGTGTCCGGGACACCTCCCTTAGGAAAGGGAGGCAAAAGATCGGTCTGCCGATGGCGTTGGGCATGTATGAGCTCTATCCGCTGTGGCACACCATCTTCTCTCAACTCGGCTTTGAGGTCGTCGGATCGGGCTTTTCGACACGCAAGCTGTATCAAAAGGGTCAGTTCTCTATTCCGTCCGACACCGTATGCTATCCCGCAAAGCTCATGCACGGTCATATCGAGACCCTGCTCGAGCAGGGCGCAGACGCGATCTTCTACCCCTGCCTGACCTATAATATCAACGAAAATAAGGGAGACAACTTCTATAACTGTCCCGTCGTCGCCTATTACTCCGAGCTGCTGCAGGGCAACATGGACTCGCTCAAGCAGACCAGGTTCCTGTGCCCGTATCTGAACATCAACAGTGAAAAGGAGCTCAGCCGCGAGCTGACGCTCGTATTGACGAGGCACTTTGACTTTATCAAAAAATCCGACGTCAATCGTGCGGTCAAGGCAGGTATCGCCGAATATCAGGCGCATATGCAGCGCGTCTATGACGAGGGCGCACGCGCCGTGAAGTTCGCGCGTGATAAGGGCAAGCGCATCATGATCCTCGCCGGCAGACCCTATCACATCGATCCCGAGATCTGTCACGGCATCGACAAGCTGGCGACCTCGCTGGGCTTTGTCGTTGTCAGTGAGGACAGCGTGACCGCCGACAAGGAACCGCCCATCCTCGGCGTGCTCAATCAGTGGACCTATCACAGCCGTCTGTACGCGGCGGCGCAGTACGCGGCGGAGCACGATGATACCCAGCTTGTACAGCTGGTATCCTTCGGCTGCGGCGTGGACGCGGTCACCACCGACGAGGTGCGCGCGATCCTCGAACGCAACGGCAAGCTCTATACACAGATCAAGATCGATGAGATCACTAACCTCGGCGCGGTCAGGATCCGTCTGCGCAGCCTGATCGGCGCATTACAGGAAAGGGGGCAGTAATATGGCGGTCGCAAAAGCGGATTATGTAAAATTTACCAGAGAAATGCGAGATGAATACACCATCCTCGTCCCCACCATGCTGCCCATCCACTTCAAGCTGATCTCGAATGTTTTGGTGCGCTACGGCTACAAGATCGACTTCCTCGAGGACGTTGACGGCAACATCAAGGAATCGGGTCTGCGCTATGTCCACAACGACACCTGTTATCCGGCGCTTTTGGTCATCGGACAGCTGATCAACGCGGTCGAATCGGGACGTTATGACAAGGACAAGATCGCTCTGCTGATCACCCAGACAGGCGGCGGATGCCGCGCCTCCAACTACATCTACTTACTGCGCAAGGCGCTGAAAAAGGCAGGCTACGGACACATCCCCGTGATCTCCTTGAACTTCAATATGCTCGAGAGTCACCCGGGCTTCCGACTGACATTACCGATGCTGTACCGCATGCTGTACTGCGCGTTCTACGGCGATCTGATGATGCTGATGGCAAACCAGTGCCGTCCGTATGAAAAGCACAAGGGCGACACCGATCGTGTGGTGAAAAAGTGGGTCAACCGTCTGCTTGACGAAAGCGCCCACAGCTCCACCATGCGCTACAGTCACGTCAAGAAGAACTATCGGCTGATCGCGGACGACTTCAACAGGATCCTCGGCGATACGCCGCGCGACAAGGTCAAGGTCGGTATCGTCGGCGAGATCTATGTCAAGTTCTCCCCCTTGGGCAATAACAATCTGGAACAATTCCTATTGAAAGAAAATGTCGAGCCCGTTATCCCGGGCTTTGTCGACTTCTGTCTGTACTGTGTATACAACGGCCTGGTCGACTATGACCTGTACCGCATCCGACCCCTCAAGGCGTTCGGTTCCAAATTTCTGTACCGCTTTTTGCTGAAAAAACAGCGCTATATCCGCAAAATGATGCAGGACTTCTACCCGAACTTCATGCCGATGGCAGATTTTGACGAAACGCAAAAACGCGTCAAGGGCTACATCAATCAAGGCGCGAAGATGGGCGAGGGATGGCTTTTGACGGCGGAGATGCTTGAACTGATCAACGAGGGTGTGAATAATATCATCTGCACCCAGCCGTTCGGATGTCTGCCCAACCACATCGCCGGCAAGGGCATGATGAAGCCGATTAAGGAACGTAACCCGGGCGTGAACATCGTCGCTATCGACTACGATCCCGGCGCGACCGCGATCAATCAGGAAAACCGCATCAAGCTGATGCTGTCCAATGCGGAGCGCTGATTATGCTGTATGAAAAGCTAAAAGCGTACGCGAACAGCGACGCTTATCCGTTCCATATGCCGGGGCATAAACGGATCGCGGACAGCGGTCTGCCTTATGCGCTCGACATCACGGAGATCGACGGCTTTGATAATCTGCACGAGCCTTGCGGATGTCTTGCTCAGCTGCAAAAGGACGCGGCTGAGCTGTTCCGTTCACACTATGCGTTCGCGCTGGTGAACGGCTCGACCGTCGGGATCCTCGCCGCGATGCGCGCGATGACGAAAGACGGCGACCGTGTGCTGATCGCCCGCAACAGCCACATGGCGGTTTATCACGCCGCAGAGCTATGCCGATTGGATACGGAGTACATCCAGCCCGACACCGTCGAAAGACTCGGGATCTTCGCTTCTGTTTCTCCTGCGGCAGTCGAACAGATGTTAAAGGCGCATCCCGATACCTCGCTGGTCATCATCACCTCCCCCACCTATGAGGGTGTGGTTTCGGATGTCAAAAGCATCGCCGCGATCTGTCATCAATACGGCGCGAGATTATTGGTCGATGAAGCACATGGAGCGCATTTCCCTTTTTCGAACAGATTCCCGAAAAGTGCTGTCCAATGCGGCGCCGACGCGGCTGTGACCAGTCTGCACAAGACGCTGCCGGCTATGACGCAAACAGCGCTGCTGTTGACGAACGACGACAGCTTGACGATAGAACTACAGCGACAGCTCTCTGTTTTTGAGACGAGCAGTCCGTCCTATGTACTGCTCGCTTCCATTGACCGCTGTCTGCGATTCCTCAAGCACAGTGACCGCGTCTTTGACGACTACACCAAACGACTCGACGATTTCAATCAAGCCGCAAAATCACTAAAGCATTTGTCTGTTGCCCATGACGATCTGTTGAACGCAGAGAATGTATATGACTTCGATATCGGCAGGTTGTGTATTTGCGGTAACTATTATATGAGCGGCAGGGAGCTCATGGACACGCTTCGGTCGGACTATCACCTTGAGCTCGAGATGGCGCTCGGCGATTATGCGCTCGCGATGACGTCCGTGTGCGATACCGACGAGGGCTTTGATCGCCTGATCAACGCGCTTGCCGCGATCGACAGCAAATGCAAAGCGGCAGATCATCCGAAACCCATCGCCGTCTCTCCCCTGCCCCAAAAGCGCTGTACCATCAGCGAAGCCCTCAACGCGGACGGCGAAATGTGCGATATCTTCAAAGCGGAGGGAAAAACCTCGCGCGAATACATCCGTGTCTATCCGCCGGGCATCCCGATCATCGTGCCGGGTGAAGTGATCCAAGGTGAGGTGCTCCTGCAGCTCAGGGCTTTGAGGACGACGGGAAATGAGATCATCACCGACAATTCGGCGTTCCCGCTAATTTCAATAATCGGTTGACAAAGCACGCACCGCGTGTTAGAATATCCATATAAATCAAGATAAATCAAGGAGTTGACAATTATGAAAAGAATCCAGACTATTGAGACTCGTGATCTTCAGAAGAGCGTTAAGACCGGCGGCTGCGGCGAATGCCAGACCTCCTGCCAGTCTGCTTGCAAAACTTCCTGCGGCGTTGCGAACCAGCAGTGCGAGAAGTGCCTCAGCGAGAAGTAATTACGTCTGAACACAATAAGGAATTTTCAGCCGTTATACCGCCAAGGTCTGACGGCTTTCCTTATGCAAAGATTTAAACAACGTTCATTACGGAGGAACTTATGATACACCGTTACAAACTCAACGGCTACAACATCGTACTCGATGTTTTCAGCGGCAGCGTCCATGTGGTGGACGATCTGGCGTATGATATCATCGGGATGTACGAGGATACGGAAAAAGACGGCATCATCGCCGAAATGCTCGAACGATATGCCGATGACGATACGGTCGATGAAGCCGAGATTTGCGACTGCATCGACGATATCGAGGAGCTGAAAGAGCGAGGCAGACTGTTCACTTCTGACGATTACGCGGATCTTGCTTTTGACTTCAAGGCGCGCAACACCGTCATCAAGGCGCTGTGCCTGCACGTCGCGCACACCTGCAACCTCAACTGCGAATACTGCTTCGCAAGCCAAGGCAAGTATCACGGCGACAGAGCGCTGATGAGCTTTGAGGTCGCCAAGCAGGCGATCGACTTTTTGATTGAGCACTCGGGCTCCAGAAAGAATCTTGAGATCGACTTCTTCGGCGGCGAACCCCTGATGAACTTTGACGTCGTCAAAGAGATCACCGCCTATTGCAGAAGCATCGAAAAGGAAAAGGGCAAGAACTTCCGCTTTACGCTGACCACCAACGGCGTTCTGCTCGATGACGAGGTGATTGACTTCGCCAACAAGGAGTGCCACAATGTCGTGCTCAGCCTCGACGGCAGAAAAGAGGTACATGACCGACTGAGAAAAACCGTCAACGGCAACGGCAGTTATGATCTGATCGTGCCGAAGTTCCAACACTTTGTCGAAAGACGCGGCAACAAGGGCTATTACATTCGCGGCACCTTCACCCACAACAACACCGATTTCACCAACGATATCTTCCACATGGCCGACCTCGGCTTTACGGAGCTTTCGATGGAGCCGGTGGTATGTCCGCCCGATGATCCGTATGCGCTGACCTATGACGATCTGCCTGTGCTCTTTGAGCAGTATGAGATCCTCGCCAAGGATATGCTCCGCAGAGAAAAGGAAGGCAAGCCCATCACCTTCTACCACTATATGCTCGACCTGAATGCGGGTCCGTGCATCTACAAGCGTATCTCGGGCTGCGGCTCGGGTACGGAGTATATGGCGGTCACCCCGTGGGGCGATCTGTATCCGTGTCACCAGTTTGTCGGCAACACCGAATACCTGCTGGGTAACGTCTATGACGGCGTCACCAATCCCACTGTGCAGGATGAATTCAAGCTGTGCAACGCCTATGCCCGCCCTGACTGCAAGGATTGCTGGGCAAAGCTGTATTGCTCCGGTGGATGTGCCGCGAACGCGTATCACGCGACAGGCTCCGTCACCGGAACCTATCAATACGGCTGTGAGCTGTTCAAAAAGCGCATCGAATGCGCCATCATGATGAAGG
>CAMJJL010000066.1 GCA_946406145.1 uncultured Clostridia bacterium
TATTCCTCCATGTCGATACCTAAGGAATAGACGTTGCCGTCCTTGTAATCATTTACATAGTAACGGCCAACGTCATCTTCATCTTTAGCTTTCGGAATATAAATAAACTCATCAAGCCTATCAGCGATAATATTGAGGTTTTTTGCGGACCGGACTTCTGCGTAATCAGCAACAGCACGAAGCTTAGCCCAATCCATCTTTTCGTTGGCTAACTCTGATACCAGTTGTGAAAGCTTTATGACACCTTCTACCTCAAGGATCTGCTGAAAGGCAGGAATAATCGGCTCCATGTCTACATGGTACGAATTGATGGTTACATCACAATCCTCAGGGCTTTCTGCACCCAGCCTCTCGGCTGCAGTATTCAAGCTCTCGGGATCCTCGGCAATGGCAACGAATTCCTTTTTTCCTTCATGCTCTAAATCCACAGCAAGAAAACTGTCATAATAGTGATACTCAGGAAAATTCAGTCCGTCATAAACTTTTTCGAACGGAGCGTCGTTCACAACCAGAATGCCGTATTCGGTTAACTTGAACTTTCCTTCTTCGATCAGCTGTTTACCAATGTTCTCGTACATCTGGTCATCAGAATCATCAGCCGGAATACAGCCTTGTGTAGAAAGGATATATTTCCTACCTATCGATGCAGGTGAACTCACATCGGTAAGAAGTGCGTATCTGTGAATATTGAAGGTCAGATTGATCATATCTTTCAGATTGACAAAACCCTCGTGCTGCAGTCCTGAGTAGAACTGATGCAACTCAGAGTTATCAAAACTATCCAACCGTTTTGCCAAATAATTGAGTTCATCAAGCTTGACAGTCTTTCCGTTTAAGACCGAAAGAGCTACGGGTGAGTTGACCGATTTGATAGTAACCGGCTTTCGAATACTGTAATCAGCCAATCTCAAGGTATATAATTCAGCTTTAAGCGTTCGGTCGGTAGTTGGGAGAACAATCTCGATCTCTCTGTTGTTATCTGTGAGAGTAACTTTCATTCTCAACTCTTATCACCTACTTTTTTCTTGATATAGCTGTAGCCGTATCTCCTGATACCCATAGCATTCAGCACCAAGCAAAAACCCGATCGATCGATAACCGCAGGATCCGCCAACTCAGAAAGAGAGAAGTGCCTGGAGCCGAGATAGATATCTCTCGCCGCGCAGAACAGCGTATATCCATCAGCGGAAAGATGCTTAGGTTTGATCTTGGCGAAGGAAATTCCATTCTTATACACAAACCTCCACGCGCAATCCCAGAGCCTTTTGTCTGCTGAAAGAAGATATACAGCAGCCAAGAGCTTGGAATTCTCATGGTTCAGTCTGTTATACTGATTCATAAAGGTGTTCTGGTGAAATGTGTTAATAAAAATCATCATGTTTTCTTTCCTCCATCTACAGCTGTAAATAAATTTATTGATTCTTTTCAATAGCTTCTCGTGATTCATTTCAATTGCCATATATCTCCATGCGGATGCTATAGTCGCACATCCACAGCAAACCCTATCGGGAGTTAAGGGACACTCTCTATACATACAACCTGAACGCTTTTCATGCTAGAGGCAATAAACACAATTAAAATCTTTTTCTTCATATAACTTTCTTCTTGCCTCCAATCTTCTCTCTTCACCTTGTTCATCACAGATTCTGTAAAACTCATCAAGAGGATCAGATGCTTTGTAGACTATATCCATATCGTCCCTCCTAAAAAATGGCATAAAAATAAGGCCGTTCATTTCTGAACGACCTCGGTGATAAGAACAGACAAGCAGAAGCTAAATTACGCTTCTCTTTCATATCTTTTTTCAGACTGAACCTCCTACGGTCTAATTGTTGAGCTTGCTTATCTAATCAAGCTTTTTCTTCACAACATTGATTAACTAATAAAATCGGAAAATCCAAATGATATATTGCTTTTTATTAGATGGAGCAGAGCTGTACACAGATTATGAGACTGAAAAAGGGTTTGTTCTCAGCTTTACGATGCCCGAGCGAGATGTTGTTTTACATTGTTTTTCAAGAAACTCAATGCTGAGAGAAGCGGAGGAGTATCATGAATAAAGCATGGACAACAAGTTTGATGTCACAGAAGTGAACTGATGTGAACAGGTAATAGGATATCTGAGGTTTTTCAAGACTATCAGGAATAGGAGCATGAATGATACTCAATATTGCCATTTTCGGCAGATTCGGATTATTCATGTCACCCTATGCATACTGTTATTGTACGTTAACTGCTTGTTTGTTTGCTGTTATATAAAAAATTCGTCTGCATTATCTAAAAAAACTTGAAACACCACCAATGTTTGTGATATAATTAACATAAAAAATAAGTAAAGGATGTGTATTTGTGATTAAACGACTACCAAAACGCTTATTATCCGTTTTGCTGACGCTGTGTCTGATCGTTTCTGTGATAACGGTGGGAACGGTAAGCACATCGGCAAACCCGATCACGGAGTTCGTGATCGACAAGCTGCTTGACACCGGCATGCGCGTCGCCAGCGAGGTGGTAGACGCTCTGGGTGAAGCAACAGGCAACGAGGATGTCGAAGAAGCCTTCTCGTTCATCAACGACTGGGTATTCAAGGACGCCTCAGAGGTCGCTGCGGAAAAGACGCAGGAGCTTTGTGAGGAGATTCTCGCAGAGCTGACCTATGTCGAAGGTCAAATCACGAGCGGCGACTCCGCAATTTCCGGAATGATCGCCGATGATTATGTCAACGAAGCGAAAAAGGCTTTATCCAATCAGTGGTCAAGCGATGTAGACGGCGTCCTGTCCAAGTACAATGCGGATCAGGCTTTTGATCAATACTATACATATATGTGGAACGGCGTCCATCAGACCGGTACCGCCGAGACGGATCTGAGGAGTCTGATGTATGAGATCCGCAGGATGAGCAAAAACGGCATCGACATTAATCAGAGCGAGGACGCGATCAAGGAGCAGATCTTCACTGACTCCACCATCATCGATTCGTTCGAGTCGCTGATCCACGATCTGGCGTCAAAGCTCGATTATTCCGATCCGAGCACCTCGGTAGCGCAGTGCGCCGCCAAGTACGCTTATCTCGCGTATCCCTTCAGCCACCAGCAATATCCTTATGTACACAGCATGATGGAAAAGCAGATCATGTATCTGATCCAAGCGGAGATGCTCTACAACGAGTACCTTTTCCAGCAGGGAGAGTACCTTAAGAACAGTCCGGCTTACGGCGTCGACAGCACACAATACGCCGCCAATCAGAATGCGCAGAAATACTTTTACGAAGTTCTGATGAACGACAGTGTTTCCGGCTCTAATGCGAAGATCGCCGCAATGCTCGACAAATCGATGAACGTCGCGCTGAACGGCAGCTTGTATATCTCACTTGATGATTACATGAAGCCGGAGGACGCGGTGACGACCAAGCTCTCTGTTGAAAGTTACGAGAAAGAACATGACTTCTACTCTGAGATATGCAAGGTCGGTAATAATGACTCGATCACCGGCATTAAGGACGGCACCAACAAGTCGAAGGCGGAATATACCAAGAGCTATATGCTTTTCAAGAAGGTTATGACACATTCCGCCGCCGGCAACAAAGTGTTCTACATCCTCGATCCCGAGCAGTTCAGCGGCACCGACGCGCTGTATATCAAGAATCTGGAGCACGACGTTGTAATAGGCGTGGTAGACGCATTGAACCCCGATATCCATACACCGTCCTGCGATTACCTGAATCTCTGCAAAAATATGAGCGACGGCGTTAACCACTTCCAGGGCATCCATGACTATGACTGCTCCAACATCGACGCCTTCTTCAGCACCAACTATTTTAAGGCAAAGGGCTGCACGGTAGACAGCTATCTGGGCGGCTTTGACGATAAGTATCTGCCCGACGGCGATACCAACCCGGGCGCGAACAAGAGCTGGCTGATCTCGTCCATGTACTGGTACGACAAGTGGAACTCCGTGAACGTCGGCTGGGCGCATATCAAGGGAGTAGACGGTACCGCCAACTTCCCGAACAATGATGTATTGCAGATCCGCAACGAGCACGACAAGGACGAGATAGGTCTTGAGCACGCGCAGGGCAACAAATCGGAGACCTATACCGCCGTTCTCGCCAACAATCACCCGATCTACAGCCAGAATGTTACGGCGAAGGTCACCTCTCCGGAGAACGGTGATATCGAGGTCAAATTCGCCGACGGCAACTCGATCAAAAACAACGAAACCAAATATACCGAAAGCGGCGGCAAAATGACCATCCGCTTCAAGCCCGGCAGCACCTTCAGGGCGCTCAAGGTTATCCGTAACAGCGACGTTTTTGAGAACAAGGGTACTGTTACAGAGACCGTTCTCGCGGATCCCGACGATCTTACGAGGATCGCGCCCGACGACGACGGCTATTACACCGTTACCTATCCCGCGCCCTATTCCGCCTCGACCGTCGAGCTTGACAACGGAACCTTCTGTTATATCAGCAACGCGCAGGAGCTGATCGACTTCTCAAACCTCGTCAACTCCGGTCAGACCGACCTCAACGGTATCGTGACCGCCGACATCGATATGAAGGGCTATGAGAACAAGCTCAGCCCCATCGGCTACGGCAAAACCTACACGGGCGTTTTTGAGGGTAACAATCATACTATCTCGAACCTCGAAATGACAGGCGACTGGTCGGGCTACGGCTTGTTCGGCACAGCCGCGGGCACCATCCGGAACTTCACGCTGAGCGGTAACATCACGATGACCGCGAGTGCGAACTGCATCGGAGGCATCGTGGGCTATGGCGACGGCTGCACGCTGGAGCACATTTACTGCAGAGTCAACATAACAAATTCGAGCTCGGGCGTAGAGCTCAAGCACGTCGGCGGTATCGTCGGAGAGATTCAAAATAACGAGACGCACATTGACCGCTGTATGTACAGCGGCGGTATCGACCTTTTCAATTCCACCGACTGCATCGGCGGTATTGTCGGTTATACAAACGGAGGCGCGCATATCAGCAACTGCGCCTGCACCGGTATGGTTCACGGCTACACAAAGGACGCGATCATGGGCGGTATCCTGGGATATGTCAACAACTACGGGCCCTCGCTCACCGACTGCTATTTTGACGGCTCCGTCTTCTGTGAATCAGGCTCCGATAACTTAGGAGAGATCATCGGTCTCGTCAAACGCGCCACAGTCGAAAATATATCCAATAACTACTTTTACAGCTATTACGGCGATTCACCCGACGCGTACGGCTTCGGCTGGAACAGCATGAACGGACTGTCGGCAAATCCGGCGTCACATGATGATTTCAACAGCGGCAGCATCACTTACGCCTTGAACAAGGGCGTTACCGACGGCACGCAGGTATGGTATCAGAACCTTGACAACGGCGAGCCGGTTGATAATGATCCCATATTTGAAAACGACCACGGCACGGTCTACAAGTGGGCGTCCCTCGGTGAATTCTACTCAAACTTTGAGGAAAAGATCACTGTTTCGAGCGTTGTCCTCAGCCCAGATCCCATGACGCTTGTTGTGGGCGAGAGCGGACAGATCAACGCTGAGCTCACTCCTTCGGATGCTGAGATCAAAACGCTGATCTGGTCGTCGGGAAACGAGGATATCGCATCGGTCGATCAAAACGGCGTTGTAACCGCAAACGGCGAAGGTACGGTAAAAATCTCCGCCAAGGTCGACGATCCCGTCGGAGCGACCGGCGAGTTGACCGTGACCGTAGCCACACACCGACACGATTATGTAAACGGTATCTGCACCATATGCGGCGACTACGAGGTACCGAAGCTCAACGGCGACGGCTGTTATGAGCTGAAAAACGCCGGCAACTTCCTGTGGTTCGCCGCGCAGCTCGCCGATGAGCATGAGCATGCGGTCTTTGATGAGCCAAACCGTTGGGCAAATGTTGTCATGACCGAGGATATCGATCTTGAAAACCGCCCCTTTACCAATATCGGCAAATTCGTTTCATACGAATACTCCAGCGGTGCGTATATCTATTCCGGCGTTTTTGACGGACAGGGACACACAATCAGCAATTTCTTCGCCGACGGCACCTATAACCACCGCGGCGTATTTGGCAATCTTGACAGTGCGACGATCTGTAACGTGACCGTGAAGGGTAAGCTGGACTCAGGTCAAATCCGGCTGGACGACTACCACACATTTGTAGGCTTTGTCTGTCAGTCCTACGGAAACAGCAAGATCCACGACGTCACAAGCTATATCGATATCAACATCCCTGTCGACGCAATAAAGCAGAGGGTCGGCGGTATCGTCGGTTACGCGCAAAGCGGCGATTGCATAGAGCGCTGCGTCAATTTCGGCAGCATCAGTATCTCCGGCGTCAACAGCAGCGCTTCCGGTATCGTCGCGGACTGCTACTCGAGCAACATCACGATCAAGGATTGCGCTAATCTCGGCGCGATCAGCAATTCCGACAACGCGGCAGCCGGTATCATCGCACTCGTGGAAGGCTCCGGCTCAAACAATCAATTCATCAATTGCTATAACTACGGAGAGATCACCGGAAGCGATGAGGCTCACTCTTCTGCGATCGCTCTTTGTGACGCAAGCAAGGGTACAGCTGAAAACTGCTACTCCCTCGAGGGTACTGCGACCGAGAAGGTCTTCACCGACAAGGTGACCGTCCACACCGCCGAGCAGTTCAAGTCCGGCGAGACGGGCTGCAGGCTCAACAACGGTGTGACCGACGGCACGCAGGCATGGTTCCAGAATATTGACAACGGCAAGACGCCCGATGATTATCCGCTGCCCGACAGCACCCGCGGTACGATCTATTTCATCGAGAGCGAAAACCGTTATTCCAACTATCCCGAAGAGCCCGCAACGGAACCTGCGACAGAACCTGCGACAGAACCCGCGACAGAGCCCGCAACGGAACCGGCGACAGAGCCGGCTACCGAGCCTGCGACGGAGCCTGCGACAGAACCGGCTACCGAGCCTGCGACTGAGCCTGCAACGGAACCGGCGACAGAACCGGCGACAGAACCGGCTACCGAGCCTGATCTGTCCACACACGGCATCCGCAATTATGACGAGCTGGTCGCGTTCCGTGACAGCGTCAACGGCGGCGCGTACAACGATAACGCTTATCTCGAGAACAACATTATCGTTCCCGAAGAGTCGACTTGGGATCAGGGCATCGGCGCCGCGCATCCCTACACCGGCACCTTCGACGGTAAGGGCTACTGTATCATCGGTCTGAATCTCACTAACACCGAGAACGCCGGTCTGTTCGAGACTATCGGAAGGAAAGGCGTCGTCAAAGACCTGATGGTATTCGACTGCCGCTGCGAGGGCACGCCGGAGAACGCCGGCGGTATCGCTGTCGTCAACGAAGGTACCATTGACCACTGTATCAGCGGCGTGAATCTGTCCGGCAGCGCCAAGGTCACACTGCCCAACGGAAAGATCATCAAGCCCTCTGAACACAACTCCGTTATCGTCGGTGTGAACTGCGGCGGTATTGTCGTCACGAATAAGGGCTTGATCACCGGCACACGCAGCGGCGCTGTCGTCAACGGCGAAAACTGCGGCGGTATCGCGACGGTCAATCAGGGCGTCATCTACGGCTGCGCCAACAACGGCCCTGTCGGCTCCAACTCTACCGCGTGCAAGACCAGCGGCGGCCTCACCTGTGTGAACGACGGCTCCATCAAGAGCAGCTACAATTCCGGCAAGGTCAACTGCGGCTTTACCGAGGTTATGGGCTCAGTCGCCGGCAAAAACACAAGCACGAAAGTCTCGGATGTATTCTATTCGGATGTTAACAATATTCCTAAGATCGGCAGCTCTTCCACCGTCGATCTCAACAGCACCAACAAGCTTGTCGACAACTCCGACATGCTGAAACAGAGCTTTGTGATAACGCTCAACGGCGTTTCCGACGATTCCGTCACATGGGCACAGACCAAGTACGGCAAGACATACTTCAACCAAGGTTATCCGACGATTCTCGGCAAGTTCTTGGAGCAGAGAACGATCGCGCTTTCGGGCAAGATCAGCATCAACGGCGTCATGCACAGCTCGCTGAACGCCACAGCAGCAGCGCTCGATGAAGAGAGCGACGAGTATCAGGCGATGCTGGCGGCTGCCGACGGCGGTATCCTCGCGGCATATTCGCTGGCTACCACCGATGAAGACGGCAACTATGTTCCCGCACAGCTCTGGACGGCGGGCGGTGTCGAACTGACCGTACCCGTTGACGATCTCGCCTCGACCGGCGCTGACGGCGACGCCGACACGGAACTTTACACGGTTCTGATCGTGATCGGCGAAGACGGCGAAGCGGTTAAGGTATATCCCGACGGCATCGAGGACGGCAAGGCAAAATTCACCCTTGCTGCGCCGATGAGCTTTGCGATCGCGCAGACCGCGGAAGCGCCCGTGCTGCTCGGCGACGCCGATCTTGACGGCAAGGTCGACTTGGTTGACGCAACGCTGATCCAGCGCTGCGATGCCAGAATGGTTAAGCTCAGCGAAAAGGCGATACCGGCGGCGGACGTCGATCAGGACGGAGAAGTGAGCATCATCGACGCGACATGGATCCAGCGTTATATGGCGCAGTTGAACGCCCCCGAGGGCATCGGCAAGCCGATCTGATCATAAACAACCGATTTAAGGTGAAATAATTTGAAAACAGATTCTGACAAGAAACGATCCAATAAAAAAGTTATCATCATCGCTGTCGCGGCAGTCCTCGTGATTGCCGCGGCGACGGCGATCCTTTATTTCTGCGGCGTTTTCAGCCCTGCAAAAGAAAAAGCACAGGGCGTTACCGGCGTTATTTCGGACAACTGGGATCCCGGCGTGGAACTGCCCGAAGGAGAACAGAAAAAGGGAACGCAGATACCCGGCTATTCCTCTGCCGAAATGAACGCGGGCGATACGACGCTGAAGCTCAGCATCGGCAACCCCAAGGTAAACGAGGTTGGCATGTACGCGACCGTCAAGCTGGAGGATGGCACCGTGCTCTATGAATCCGAGCTGCTAAAGCCGGGACAGGGCTTGACGGAGATACCGCTGACCGAAACGCTCGAAAAAGGCACCTACGACGCGATGGTGGTATACCAGTGCGTCGCGCTCGACGAGAATAACACTCACCTGAACGCCGCCGAATCCGGCTTTCAGCTGATCGTCAAATAAACTTTCCCGCCGCAAGCAACGGGGCATTACATCCTTCACACCGGTCGCTTGCTGCCGGTCACTCATAAAGGTAATCATCACCGGAACGTCCGGTGAAAAAATAAAAAACTGAAAGGAAGTACACCATGAAAACCAAAAAAGTCCTAGCCATCATCATCGCGCTGCTGATCGCAGCCACCACCGTCGTGTCGGTTTCCGCGGAGCGAATTTCGCTGACCGATCAGGATCCGAGCGGTAAGACCGAGGTCATCGCGCACATCTCCGCCAATCCCGGCAACGTCACCTACCTCATCACCATCCCTGATGTGGTCGATTTCGGCGAACTCGCTCAGCCTGCCGAAGACGTAGACAGCTTTACCGCTAAGCCCTACACCGTATCGCTTGACGAGGTTGAGGGTCTCAACCCTGAGACACAGGAGATTGCCGTATACGTAAGAGACGAGAACGCTGAGATCAGCGTTGATCATGATCAGGAATTCTATATCACGAACAAGGCCGACTCTTCCAAACAGTTCAGTTATGACGTCTATAACAGCTATGTAGAAACCCCCACCTTCAGCGATGCTGAGCATAAAGTCAACAATAACGTCATGCCGAGAGCGATCGGTTATTACCTCTACGGGTTCACTCAGGTAGGCCAAGAGGTCAACGGTTCTCTGGTTCTCAACCAGAGGCAGCTCTACCCCTATGTCCTGCCCGACATCGTCGGTGACTACAGCGGCTACATGGTATTCTACAGCGCGGTAGTCAGCACCCAATAAATCGACCTGACGGCTGAACGACGGGCGATTTTCACCCTTAGGCTATCTGTATGAAAAACTGCATATTGAAGGGCTTGTGTCTGTTTTTCATGCTGATCAGCCTTTTGTTGACCATCCCCTGCTTCCGTTGCCGCCAAGAGCGGACACGGAGGCAGTACCGAGGTCATTGCACGCATCGTCGCACCGTTATTCCGACTGATCATACCAAGCGGAAAATGGATTGTCGCTTGGTATGCAAGCGCCCAATCGTCATCACACTGACGGTCGGCAAAACATCAGGAAAAAACAAATAAGGAAAAAGGGACATCAAAATTGATATCCCCGAAAACAAGAAGGCACATAACCGAAAGGAAAAGCGGTTATGTGCCTTTTAGTGTATTGTGTTGCAAATGTTTTAACAAATAAGGATGGTTCTTCATACGGATTCTTTATGACCAACTGCCGTTATTGTAGGTCGCGTCCCAGCCCTCTTTGGAGGCGTCTGCCGCTGCCTGTATCGCTTCGGCGAGGAGAATCACCTGCGCGTCTCCCTTGTCAATTGCAATTGCGGCGGAGGTTGTATCGCTGCTGCCGTCCTTTTCGGTCAGGATGTCGTTGTAGTACAGATAATCGCCGAGTTTTGTCCAGTCGGCGCCGACGGTATAGCGTGCGAATACGCTCGAGGTCATACTCATTGAAACGAGCACAAGGCATAAAAGCGCAGCTGCCGCAACGGCGGCGATGGATGGTCTTCGTTTTGATTTCATATCACTGCGCTCCTTTCTCGGTCATGGGTTTGATGTGAACAGCCGGATATCCATTCGGTATCGGTATTCGGTGTATGGATTGCTGTCGGTTAGGTTGTTAAATCACGCTGTATTCAACATTTATTTATACACATTTATAATATCATATTACGAAGCGAAACATAAGAAAAACATGAATACAGTCACACAGCGCGAGACAAGCTCTGGTAGCTGTTTACCAATGTTCTCGTACATCTTGTCATCAGAATCATCAGCCGGAATACAGCCTTGTGTAGAAAGGATATATTTCCTACCTATCGATGCAGGTGAACTCACATCGGTAAGAAGTGCGTATCTGTGAATATTGAAGGTCAGATTGATCATATCTTTCAGATTGACAAAACCCTCGTGCTGCAGTCCTGAGTAGAACTGATGCAACTCAGAGTTATCAAAACTATCCAACCGTTTTGCCAAATAATTGAGTTCATCAAGCTTGACAGTCTTTCCGTTTAAGACCGAAAGAGCTACGGGTGAGTTGACCGATTTGATAGTAACCGGCTTTCGAATACTGTAATCAGCCAATCTCAAGGTATATAATTCAGCTTTAAGCGTTCGGTCGGTAGTTGGGAGAACAATCTCGATCTCTCTGTTGTTATCTGTGAGAGTAACTTTCATTCTCAACTCTTATCACCTACTTTTTTCTTGATATAGCTGTAGCCGTATCTCCTGATACCCATAGCATTCAGCACCAAGCAAAAACCCGATCGATCGATAACCGCAGGATCCGCCAACTCAGAAAGAGAGAAGTGCCTGGAGCCGAGATAGATATCTCTCGCCGCGCAGAACAGCGTATATCCATCAGCGGAAAGATGCTTAGGTTTGATCTTGGCGAAGGAAATTCCATTCTTATACACAAACCTCCACGCGCAATCCCAGAGCCTTTTGTCTGCTGAAAGAAGATATACAGCAGCCAAGAGCTTGGAATTCTCATGGTTCAGTCTGTTATACTGATTCATAAAGGTGTTCTGGTGAAATGTGTTAATAAAAATCATCATGTTTTCTTTCCTCCATCTACAGCTGTAAATAAATTTATTGATTCTTTTCAATAGCTTCTCGTGATTCATTTCAATTGCCATATATCTCCATGCGGATGCTATAGTCGCACATCCACAGCAAACCCTATCGGGAGTTAAGGGACACTCTCTATACATACAACCTGAACGCTTTTCATGCTAGAGGCAATAAACACAATTAAAATCTTTTTCTTCATATAACTTTCTTCTTGCCTCCAATCTTCTCTCTTCACCTTGTTCATCACAGATTCTGTAAAACTCATCAAGAGGATCAGATGCTTTGTAGACTATATCCATATCGTCCCTCCTAAAAAATGGCATAAAAATAAGGCCGTTCATTTCTGAACGACCTTAGGAGTTATAG
>CAMJJL010000067.1 GCA_946406145.1 uncultured Clostridia bacterium
GATAGGCTGCGTGTGTACGCATGGTGACATGTTTAGCTTGGCAGTACTAATAGGTCGAGGGCTTGACCACATTTCTCTTTGGTCATCCCATCTTATCTCTCCCTTTATCTCTCACTTTGTTCAGTTTTCAGGGTGTAACCCTTAACTAAGCTATAAAATTAGTTGCCATAAAATAGCGGCGCAGTCGGTTTGACTGCGCTGTTGTTTTTATATCTTGTTATGGTGAAGCTCTGACACGCGTGTCGGGGCTGTGGAAATCTCAACCGATCTTATAGGAAAAACAAATAAGAAACGCCTCTCCGTGTGGAAAGGCGTTTGGTGTTTTATTCGGTTGAGATTGCCACGGCTCTTATAGAGCCTCGCAATGACATTCGATATTTAGAAACCGGCGTCTTCGGGGGATTCTTCGGATGCGGCTTCTTTGACTTCCTCTGCCTTCTCGGCAACAACCTTTTTCGCGTCCTTGGCAGCATCTGCGACGGTGTCCTTTGCATCCTCTGCTATATCGGCAGCGGCGTCCTTGACGTCCTCCGCCGTATCGGCGACTGCTTCCTTTACCTCTTCTGCCTTATCGGCGACAGTGTCGGCGGTATCTTCGGCAACGTCCTCAATCTGCTCTTCTTTCGCGGAGATCAGCTCTTCAAGATCCTCATTTTTGCTGGGATCGAAACGGCCGTAAAAATCGGTTGCGGCGGTCTTAGCCTTCTCAGCGAAGTCGGCGGCGGATTCCTTCGCTTTTTCCGCGTAATCAGCGGCAGATACCTTCGCCTTGTCAAACGCCTCATTGCTCTTTGCCATGAACTCATTCGCGGCGGCGGAAGCCTTCTCGGAAACAGCCTTCGCGAGCTTCTCGGCGTTTTCGGAGCGGATCTTGGTGTCGTTCTGGATATTGAGCAGCTCCACATAACGAAGAGAAGCCTTGCTGATGCGATCATTCGCGGCGTCGATGACAGCACAGATCGCTTCATTCTCGGCGGATGTGTTGTTGTCGCGCATATTCTCATAGAAATAGCGGCCGAGCTCGATATACGCCTGATCACGGGTCGCGGTATCAGCCTTGATCACACCCTTGATGTGGCTCAGCTGCATTCTCAGGCGGTTTTTCTCCGCGATAGAAGTCGCGATCTCAGATACGGTGTCGCCGATGAATTCCAGTCCTTCTTTAATGCTTTTAGAAAAATCCATAATCGTTACCTCCGTTGTGGAATAATATTCATGTATATTATCGCATTATTTGCGCAGAAAATCAATAAGTTTTCATAAATAATTTGCATTTCCTACAAAATATGGTAGAATAAAAGAACACGGTAAACAGTTAACAATGAACGGTTAACGATTAAGGGAGAGCGGACACATGTGTCCGTCCTCACCCATTTATAAATTGTCATTGTGAGTCATCGGCAAATCGCTGATGACGTGGCAATCTCAACCAAATTAATAGATGATAACGGTTGGAGGTGTGATATTATGTCAAATGTCATATCCAAAGAGGTGACCTGCCCCAAGTGTAATCACACACAGGGCGCTCACCTGTATATCAGCATCAACGCGAGCAACGATCCGCAGTTCAAGAAGGCGCTGCTGTCGGGCAAAATCCTGCAATACCGCTGTGACAGCTGCGGTTATGAGGCGCGCTATACCTATCCGCTGTTATATAACGATATGAAGCGGCGGTTCATGGTATACCTGATCCCCCAGATCGATCGCTTTCAACTCGAGGATCGCGCGCTCGAGGATGATTACCGCAACCTAAAGGGTATTCGCAAGCGCATTACCTCGGACTACAACTCGATGAAGGAGAAGATCTTCATCTTCGAGTCGGGGCTGGACGATATGGCGGTGGAGCTGACCAAGTACGCGATCAGCGAGATGGTCGCCAAGAAGCTCGATCTCGGCCGCGTCAGTGAGGGTTATCTGACAATGTATAACCGTGAGACGAACACCATCGGTTTTACCTACTTTGTCGGTGAGGATGCCGAGCCCTTTGTGCAGAGCGCGCGGCTGGAGATCTATCGCAAAAGCCTGAAAATCGTGGAAGCGATCTGCGCGAACGATAAGAAGCTCAGCGGCTTCATCAAGATCGACCGCGAATGGGCGGAGAACACGC
The DNA here is from genome assembly GCA_946406145.1 of uncultured Clostridia bacterium. Classification (GTDB taxonomy): domain Bacteria; phylum Bacillota; class Clostridia; order Oscillospirales; family Acutalibacteraceae; genus Ruminococcoides. The sequence continues at coordinate 2,108 of CAMJJL010000067.1, forward strand.
TCTTCCGCTATAAGCGCGTCAAAAGCGGACGATAAAAAAGGAACATCATAAAAAGAGCCTCTGCGGTCATGGGATCGCAGAGGCTTTGTTGTGATATCAATGAATTACAGCTTGGTACCGCAGTTGGAGCAGAACGGAGCGCCGGGCTCGGTCTTAGCGCCGCAGTTCGGGCAGTACATTGCCTGCGGCCGGGGCTGCTCGGTATAGGGCTGTTGCTCCTTGTGCTCATTGGTGGGAGCGGCAGGATCCGCATAAGGAGGATTCTGTGGCTGAGGAGCGGTGTAGTTGGGCATATTGTAGGGAGCGCCGGGAGCCGCCTGATACGGAGCGGCGCCGTAGGGCGCGGTGTTGATGCCCTGCTTGATGCCTGAGATGTACTTGTTGTAGCCCAGCGCGATGATCGCGATAAAGATGTTGATCAGGATGTTGATCAGACCGGATACAAACAGGAAGCCGCCCACACCGGGAAGGACGACAAGGCTCGAGCTCATGGAGATAAAGGTGAATACCGCCAGGATGATGTTGAACACACCGAAGGGTACAGCGCCCTTTGTCTCGAGCACGGGAGTGGTGATACTGCGCTTGACGGAGCGGTAGAAGTTCTTGCAGCTGACATAGTAGATGATGGCAACAACCGCATAGGCGATCAGGATAAGACCGAGAAATACCATGACGGCAATGACAGCGCCGGTATAATCGGAATAATTGCGGTTGCTTGCGAAGACGCCGACAGCAAAGATACCGATGTAGGCGAGAGCGAAGAGCACTACGCCGATGACGGCGAATACCAACGAGATCACCGACAGCACATACAGGATGTTGACGCCCGTAATCGGAGAGGAGGTCTCGGAGGCATTACGGCTCTTGACGAAGATGAGGATGAACGCAATCGCGGTGAGGATCGGGAAGATCGAAGAAATGACCGATGAGAAGATTGCGGAGGAGGCGGAGGAAGAAACGATTGTTTCCCTGATTTGATCGGGCACATCGATGCCGCGGCTGGTCAAGTAGTCAAGAACATTATAGATGATCGTGACAAAGGAAGTGGTCGAAGTCATGATGAAGGTAAGGACGACGGAGAGTAGATAGAGGATTCCGAGCGCCAATACCTTACCGCTTTTGAAATACCCCTTGACGATAGCCAGGTTACCGCCGTACGGATTGAACTGTTGATCGTACATATGATAACTCCTTTTCAATAAGATAACTCTATTATAAAAGCACGACAGGGAAAATGCAAGCATCAGTCATGTAAATCATCCGAATTCTATGAATCAGAGAGAATATTCGGCAAGCTGACAGAACATCAGAATACCACCTCGGCGTCCTTGAGCTGGAGATATCTGCTCTTGCCCTCCGTATAGGTGTTGAAGGTACCGGTGACGGTGATTTCGGTGTTCGCCTCGGGATAATCCTCGGGATAGCTGTGCTCGCCTGCCCAGACGAACTCGATGCCCGTGGAACAGCAGGCGGCAGCGTCCTTGATGACACACGCGAAATAGCGGTTGCCGTCGAGCTCGGTCACGTTGAACGGACCCTTCATCCTGACGATCTTGCCCATATATTCGTCGGAGTGCTGCTGCATGTTGAGCACCTCGGAGTAGACCATCGTGGCGCTCATCTTGGTCAGATCGACGTCAACGCCTTCGGTCTTGGGCAGCTCGGCAGTCGTTTCCGTCTTAGTGCCGTCCTTGCCGGCGACAGTCGGTTCGGCAGCGGTCCTGGACGAGCTGTCTACCGCGAGTGAGGAGGCGGACTCCTCCTTTTTGCTGCCGGAGCATGAGGCAAGGGAGAGGAGCAAGGCGGCTGCCATCAACAGGCAAATGATTTTTTTCATAATAATACCTCGATTGATAATGATTCTATTGGTAAAGTTAGGGTTTGCTTCGCATAGGGGGGATTGCCACGGTGCGCATATCAATTTGTCATTGCGAGGAGGAACTTTAGTTCCGACGTGGCAATCTCAACCTTAATTCGCAATGACAATAAATAATCAGGCGTTGCGCTTGGTCACAGCGCCGATGATGTAGAAGAGGAAGAACACCACGATATCGGCGGCGACGATGGTCGAGCCGACAGGCGTACCGGCTAAGATCGAGGTGAACAGCCCGATCAGCGCGCAGACAACCGATACGATCGCGGCGCAGATCGTCACGCTCTTGAAGCTCTTGAAGACGCGCATTGCCGACAGCGCCGGGAAGATCACCAGCGCCGAGATCAGCAGAGAGCCGACCAGCTGCATGGAAATGACAATGATCACCGCGATCACGATCGCGATCAGGAGGTTATACAGTCCTGCTCTCTGACCTGTCGCGCGCGCAAAATTCTCGTCAAAGGTGACGGAGAAAATGCGGTTATAGAAGAGCACGAAGAATACCACCACGATAACGGACAGGATGACGCACATCCATACGTCAAAGGTGCTCAGCGTGAGGATCGACGTCGAGCCGAAGAGGGTGGAGCACACGTCGCCCGAAAGATTCGACGAGCCCGTGTTGAAGATGTTCATCAGCAGATAACCGATTGCCAGCGCGCCCACCGAGATCATCGCGACAGCCGCGTCGCCCTTGATTTTGGCATTTTTGCCCATGCGCAGGAGCAGCACGGCACAGACTACGGTGATGGTCAGCACCAGCGGCATATTGTTGGTCAGTCCCAGTACGGCGGCGATCGCCATCGCGCCGAACGCGACATGCGACAGTCCGTCGCCGATGAAGGAATAGCGCTTTAATACCAGCGTCACGCCGAGCAGCGAGGAGCACAGTGCGATCAGCACGCCGACGATCAGCGCGTTGACAACAAAGGGCTTGCTCATATAGAAGCTGAGGGTGGTAAACAGATCCATCATGCGTCCCCCTTTCCCTTTTCACGTTGAGTCAAATATTCCTCGCGTGTGCCGAAGAAGAGCTCGTTGCCGATATGCAGGATATGCGTGGCGTACCTAAGCGCTTTGTCGATATCGTGAGAGATCATGATGATCGTGACACGGTCGTTTTTGTTCAGGCTCTCGATCAGCTCATACATCTCGAGTGTCACCTTGGGGTCAAGTCCCGCGACAGGCTCGTCGAGCAGGAGAATCTTTTCGGTGGCGCAGAGGGCACGTGCCAAAAGGACGCGCTGCTGCTGACCGCCCGATAATTCGCGGTAACACCGGCGCGAGAGATCGACGATGTTCATGCGCTCCATCGCGTTTTGTGCCAACGCCTTGTCGTCCTTGTTGTAAAACGGACGAAAGCCGTCACGCCCGAGGCATCCGGACAAGACGATCTCCTGAACGGACGCGGGGAAATCGCGCTGGACGTCGGTCTGCTGCGGCAGATAGCCGATGGTGCGCGAGGTGACGCCGTCGCCGAATTCGATGGAGCCGCCGAGGGGCTTTTGCAGCCCGAGCAGGGTCTTCATCAGGGTGGTTTTACCCGATCCGTTCTCGCCGACGATACACAGGTATTCACCCGCGTTGACTTCAAAACTGAGATCGGAGAGGATCTGTTGTGAACCGTAACCGAGACTGAGGTCGGTACATTTGATCTGTGGCATGATGAGTTCCTTTCGGATGTGGTTACTTTATGATTAGCAGGGAGTTAATTAAGCCTTCCCCTTGGGGGGAAGGTGTCACCAAAGGTGACGGATGAGGGGATTACTCTTCCTGTTGATGTCGGACTCGGTGAGGCTGTATGTTTACCGAGAATAACGGAAGTGCCAATCGCTCTTTGTTAAGATGATCTTGCTGAAAAGTCAGCCCCTCATCCGACCAATTTGCTTGAAGCAAATTGCCCACCTTCCCCCCGAGGGGAAGGCTTTAGATCCTTATTACGCCAGCGCCTGTCTCAGCACGTCGAGGTTGGCGGTCATGATGGAGAGGTAGGTCTCGCCGTTCTCTACGCGCTCGGTGGTGACGCTCTGGAGGGAATCGAGGGTCAGGATCATTTGATCCTTGGTCTTGGTATTATCGCGGACGGTCTTGGCGATGGAGCCGTCCGAGGTCTCGATCTGCATGATCGCCCTGAGCCCCAGCTCATCCACCTTGCCCGACAGGAAGGTGATGGTCTCAAAGCTCGCCTCCGTCTCGGCGGAGCATCCGACAAAAGCGGCGTAGTAATCGAGCTTGTAATCATCGGTCAGGTAGCGGAACGGGAAACGGTCGCCGAACAGCAGCGTCTTGACAGAAGCCTTGTCGACCGCGTCCTGATACTGCTTATCCAGCTCAGTGAGCTTGCTCTTGTACGCGTCGGCGTTCGTTTGGAACGCGTCGGCATGCTGAGCGTCCGCCTTTTTCAGCGCGTCGGCGATGGACTGCGTAAAGACGGAGGCGTTCTTGAGCGAGAGCCAGACGTGCTCGTCGTATTCGTGCTCTTCTTCGCCCTCTTTATGTTCTTCGCCCTCTTCATGCTCATGCTCGTCCTCCTGCATCCCTTCCTTGACTTCCTCTTCCTTCGCCTTGTCACCGAGGATGTCCATCAGGTTGAGGACAGTCATATTCTTGTTATTGGCTTGCTTGAGGGTATCGTCCACCCATTTGTCGGACTCACCGCCGACATAGATGAAGATATCGCAGTCGGAGATAGTGACGATGTCCTTGGCGGAGGGCTGGTAGCTGTGCAGATCAACGCCGTTGTCGAGCAGCAGGTCGAGGTTGATGTCCGCGTCATCCTGCGCGATCTCGCGCACCCAGTCATAGAGCGGAAAAATGGTGGTGACCACCTTGACGTCGGCTTTCTTCGGTTCGGTCGAGCCGCAGCCGACCAGCAGTGATGTTATCACAAGTGCGCTGAGCACCAGCGCGAGCAGTTTTTTCATATGGTACCTCATGTGTTATTTGTTTTGACAGCCGGCGCATACGCCGTAGATCACGGTCTCGCTCTTGTCAATGGCAAAGTCACTACTCTGAGCGACCTTATCCACCAGCCTGTCAGCGAGCTGCTTTTGCATATGCACGGTCTTGCCGCATTTCTTGCAGCTCAGGTGCAGGCTCTGTGAGCAGGAGATGCCGCCCGAATAGCGGTAGACCACCTCACGGATGCCGCCTGCCGCGACGCGGTGGAGCTTGCCCTCCGCTTCCATATCGGAGAGGTTGCGGTAGACCGCACTCTTGCTGATGGTATCGGACAGCGCCTGCGCGATCTGACCCACCGAGAGGTTCTCATCGATATGCTGTGTGAGGTAATCGGTGAGCAGCTTGCGCTGTTTTGTCATATATTTCGGCATAGATATTACCTCTTTATCGGTTGAGATTACCACGGCTCCTGCGGAGCCTCGTAATGACAAATGAGATATAATTTGCGAATCATTCGCAAATCAGTATATCACGGCACGGGTGAAAAGTCAACCAAAATTGCGACAAATTCGCAAATTGATACAGTGCGTGAAATAAACCTCCCCACCGCAGGCATAAAAGTCCCCTCGCTGCGTCCGGACGGGATATCAGACCCGGCTGCCGTTCGCTGATCACTGATCACTAAATAAAAAATCGCCTATTGCTACGCGGCGCGATTTGTGCTATACTTTATAAAGCGAAATTTGGGTAAGCGAGGCTTTTTGTATGATACGGTGCTTGCGCATGTTTAACAGTGCAGAGCGTTGAATAGAGTTGTAGGGTACGGCGCTTGAGGAGTTGTCCAAATCTTTGATTTGGCTAACAACTCCCATGCAACAGCGTTCCAAGAGCGGAGCGATTGGCATAACGCCACTGCTTGTCGACGTACCGTATGGCAGAAATGTTGTATTTCTATCTAACGTTCCCGATAGTAGAAACGCTCGTCATTCTCGGTACGTCATAAATGCCGTACCCTACGGAGAAATTGATCTGCTTCGCATTATAAGTCAAATCCAATCCCCTATTTTTCCCATCTATTGATATTTACCATGAAAGGTTTGATACAATGGCATTGATCACAAAGAAGCCGCGTGGCACGGAGGATGTGCTGCCGCGTGAGAGCTACCGCTGGCAGTTTTTGGAAAATCTGTTCCGTGAGGAAGCGCGCGCGTTCGGCTACAAGGAGCTCAGAACCCCCGTATTCGAGCACACCAACCTCTTTGAGCGCGGTGTGGGCGACACCACCGACGTAGTACAGAAGGAGATGTACACCTTCCTGACAAAGGGCGGCGACAGCATCACCCTGCGTCCCGAGGGCACCGCAGGCGCGGCGAGAGCCTTCCTCGAGCACGGACTTCACAACGATCCCCTGCCCATCAAGGCGTATTACCTGACCTCCTGCTATCGCTATGAAAAGCCGCAGGCAGGCAGACTCAGAGAGTTCCACCAGTTTGGCATGGAGTGCTACGGCACGGCGAATCCTGCCGCTGACGCGGAGCTGATCACAGCGGCGGCGAATATCTTTGACCGCATGGGGCTGAAAAACATTCGTCTGGAGCTCAACTCCATCGGCTGTCCGACCTGCCGCGCGGAATACCACAAGGCGCTGACAGCATACTTCTCGCAGTACAAGGACGAGCTGTGTGAGGATTGTCAGGAGCGCTTAGGCCGCAACCCGATGCGCCTGCTCGACTGCAAGGTGTCTCATGATCACGAGATCGCGAAGGGCGCTCCCACCGTGCTTGATTACCTGTGCGATGAGTGCAGAGAGCACTTTGACAGCGTGAAAGCGTACCTCGACGCGAACGGCGTAGCATATACCGTCAACCCCACCATCGTGCGCGGTCTGGACTACTACACCAAGACCGTCTTTGAGTTCATCTGCGATGACATCGGCGCGCAGTCGACCATCTGCGGCGGCGGCAGATATGACGGCTTGATCGAAGAGCTGGGCGGCAACCCGATGCCGGCGCTCGGCTTTGCGGCGGGCATCGAACGCTTGCTGTTGACGCTCGATAAGCAGGGCATCGAGATCCCCGCGCCCTCACCGTGTGATATCTACATCGCGAACATGGGCGACAACGCGCATCAAAAGGCGGCTCAGCTGTGCAATCTTCTGCGCAGATCCGGTTTATACGCCGAATATGACGTGGTCGGCAGAGGGCTCAAGGCGCAGATGAAGTACGCCAACAAGCTCGGCGCGCAGTTCAGTATCGTGCTGGGTGACGACGAGATCGCCGCCGGTACCGCGAAACTGAAAAATATGGCAAACGGCGAACAGAGCGAGATCTCGCTCGACGACGAAAACTTTGTGAAGGAATTCACCGCGGCAAAGCTGCAGGCGGATTTCGCGGAGTAAAAGAAAAAGCCTTCTCCTCGCCGGAAGCGGCTTCTTCTGCGAAGACAGCCGACCCTTTTGTCCGCGCTGCGGACATTTCCCCTAACAGGGGAATCTCCCCTTGTCCGCTTTGCGGACATTCCCCCAACGGGGGCGCCTCGGGAGGCACGTGTGCCTTTTTTGTGAAACTGAAACGTTCCGTTGAAAACAAAAAGCCTTCCCCTCGGGGGGAAGGTGTCGACCGACGGGAGACGGATGAGGGGTTTACCTTTCCTGTTGATGTCGGACTCGGTGAGGCTGTATGTCTACCGAGAATGGAGGAAAAGCCGAACACTCTTTGTTAAGATGTTCTTTCGGAGAAGTTTGCCCCTCATCCGACCAATTTGCTTAGAGCAAATTGCCCACCTTCCCCCCGAGGGGAAGGCTCAAATGCACGCAGTGCAAATCATTGATGAATTGCGCCGAGGGCGCATGATTGGATTGCATTATGATTTGAATCGCGCGGCGATTCATACAGAGCCCCGAGGGGCTATATAAAGGAAGGTAATACTATGGCAGAATTTATGACAGGGCTGCGCCGCACCCATTACTGCGGCACGCTCAGAGCGGAGAATATCGGAGAAGAGGTCACCGTATGCGGCTGGGTACAGCGCCAGCGCGACCTCGGACAGCTGATCTTTATCGATCTGCGTGACCGCAGCGGTATCGTTCAGCTCGCGTTTGACGACAACACCGACCGCGCGATCTTTGACAAGGCGTTCGCGGCTCGCTCGGAGTATGTGCTCTGCGCCAAGGGCGTGGTGCGTGAGCGCTCGGCGAAAAGCAATAAAATACCGACAGGTGATATTGAAATAGAAGTCAATGACCTGCGCGTCCTCTCCAAGGCGCAGACGCCGCCCTTTGAGATCGTGGATAACAGCAAGACCTCAGAGGAGCTCAGGCTCAAATACCGTTACCTCGATCTGCGCCGCACCCCCTTACAGCAGAACCTGATCACGCGCTCTAAGATCGCGAAGGTGGCGCGCGACTACTTCTATGAGAACGGCTTCATCGAGATCGAGACCCCGATGATGATCAAATCCACCCCCGAGGGCGCGCGCGATTATCTGGTGCCCTCGCGTATCCATAACGGCAAGTTCTATGCTCTGCCGCAGTCGCCGCAGATCTATAAGCAGCTGTTGATGCTCAGTGGCTTTGACCGCTATATCCAGCTCGCGCGGTGCTTCCGCGACGAGGATCTGCGCGCCGACCGTCAGCCCGAGTTCACCCAGATCGACATGGAGCTGAGCTTTGTGGATGTGGACGAGATCATGCAGATCAACGAGGGCTTGATGCAGCGCATCTTCAAGGAGGTCAAGGGTATCGACCTTGATCTGCCCTTTGAGCGCATGACCTATGCCGACGCGATGAACACCTACGGCTCCGACAAGCCCGATGTGCGCTTCGGCATGCCGATCCAGGACCTCACCGATCAGGTGAAGGACATCGACTTTGTCGTGTTCAAGAGCGCGATCGAGAACGGCGGCTCCGTGCGCGCGATCGTCGCCAAGAACGCCGCTTCACAGCTGACGCGCAAGAGGATCGACAAGCTCACTGAGTATGTCAAGGGCATCGGCGCCAAGGGTCTGGCGTATGTACGCTGGGCTGACGCGGAGCCCAACTGCTCGTTCAAAAAATTCCTCGGCGAGGGCGACCTCGACCGGATCCTTCATACCCTCGGCGCTGAGCAGGGCGACGTGGTGCTGATCGTCGCGGACAAGAATTCCGTGACCCTGCCCGTACTGGGCGCACTGCGTCTGGAGGTCGGCAAGCAGCTCGACCTGATCGAGAAGGATGTGTTCAAATTCGTGTGGATCGTGGACTTCCCGTTCTTTGAGAAAGACGAGGAGAGCGGCGAATGGGTCGCCATGCACCACCCCTTCACTATGCCCAAGGAGGAGTGCCTGCAATACCTCGAGAGCGATCCCTCTAAGGTGGTCGCCAAGGCGTATGACCTGACCCTCAACGGTACCGAGCTGAGCTCCGGCTCCATCCGTATCACGGATTATGAGCTGCAGCAGCAGATGTTCCGCGCCCTCAAGATGACCGATGAGGAGATCGAGGCGAAGTTCGGCTTCCTCGTCGAAGCGTATAAGTACGGCGCGCCGCCCCACGGCGGCATGGGTATCGGACTGGACCGCATCGCGATGATCCTCTGCGGCGCCGACAGCCTGCGCGACGTCACCGCATTCCCGAAGGTGCAGAACGCCTCTGAGCTGATGAGCAACTGCCCCTCCACGGTGGATGACGAATCCCTCGAGGTGCTGGGCATAAAGCTCCGCGAGCCGAAAGATGAAGAATAAACGTTGATAGAAACGAAGCAAGCCGCATCCAACCGGATGCGGCTTTTCATTATATATTAAGCCTTCCCCCTTGGGGGGACGTGTGCCTTTTTCTATGTCACTATAACATGGCACGGAATCAAAAAGCCTTCCCCTCGGGGGGAAGGTGTCGACCAACGGGAG
>CAMJJL010000068.1 GCA_946406145.1 uncultured Clostridia bacterium
GCGCACGATACCGTTCTCGTGTACGGGCAGGAGTGTGACTTCAAAGCCGTTTTTCTCGAACTTATCAAGTGTATGCAGGATCGCGTGGTGCTCAAACGCGCTCGAGATAATGTGAATTTTTCCTTTCTTTTTGCCGAGCATCGCGGCGGAGAGCAATGCCTGATTATCCGCTTCACTGCCGCCCGAGGTGAAGATGATCTCACGCGGTTCAGCATTGATGATCGCGGCGATTGCGGCGCGAGCCTCTTCCAGCTCCTCCTTTGCGACCTGTCCGATGGTGTACAGGCTCGACGGATTACCAAAGGTGTTTTGCATGACCTGCGTCATGCTCTCGATCGCCGCGGCGCTCATCCTGGTGGTCGCGGCGTTATCTGCGTATATTTGCATAGGGTTTCTCCTTTTCTGATTCCGATAAATTGTCATTGCGAGGCTCCTTTCTCGGGTCCCCAACGCGCCTGCGTGTTGGGGAGAGGAGGAACCGCCACATGAGGTCAAGGCATACCAACCGGATATGCCTGCCAAATACGGCGAGTGACGACGATGTGGCAATCTCAACCGAAGCGATATGATATTGCCCGATCGGAATCGAAACCATTATACTCCTATTAACCTACTATGTCAATAGGTGAAAAAGAAACGGGACGGTTATTCCGGGATGAGGATATTGCAAAACCACACGGCATAGTATATAATAACACCATAAATTGTCATAGTGAGGCGCGGACATTTCCTCCGCAACTCAGCAATTAGCAGTAATGAAAAAAGGGGGTGACGGGTTGTCAAAGATTATCATCACGCGCTACACAGCGGACAGCAAACAGCATTTGCGGCAGCCTGTGCGTATCGCGCATGTATCCGATCTGCACGAGCGTAATTGTGACGATATCATGACCGCGCTCAAAGAAGAACACCCCGATCTGATTTTTATGACAGGCGATACCTTTGAGCGCTATGACAACCGTCCCCAGTATGAGTTTGAGCACCGACCCGTCAAGCGCGTGATCATCAATGCGATTCATTACTCCAACTATCTTTTGACATTTCTTCTGCCCCAAAAAGTAAAAGCGGATGAAGAGAACGTTCGCCGCTTCCTGAAAGAAGCCGTCACCGTCGCCCCTGTCTACATGAGCCTTGGGAATCACGAGCAAAAGCTCCTGCATCGGGATTATCGTTTTCTGCGTGATACGGGCGTTACCCTGCTCGATAACGCCGATACTACCGTAACGGTCAGGGATCTTTCGTTCACTCTCGGCGGCATGTCCTGCTGGGATTATGAGGACTGGCTCCCGACATTTCTCAAAAAGGACGGCTACAAGATCCTTTTATGCCACAAGCCCAATCAGTACACCGAGCTGTTGGCGGACAGCGGAATTGACCTGACCCTGTCGGGACACACCCACGGCGGTCAGATCTTGGTCGGGAAGAAGGGGAGGGGCTTTTTCGTCCCAGGACAGGGATTATTCGGAAAATATGCCCACGGAAGCTTTTTTGACGGCAGGCTGATCGTATCCGCCGGATGCGCCAACACAGTTGTCTGTCCTCGAATTTTCAATCCCCGTGAGCTGGTGATGATAGAGGTAATATAATGGAACATTTCGATATCAATCAAGCGCCCTTGGAGATCGAGCGCAAATTCCTGATCGAGTACCCTGATTTCGCTGAACTGAGGAAGATGCCCCATTATCATGTGGTGCACATGGAGCAGAGCTATCTGCAGGAGGAGGGCGATCTCCCCGGCGGCAGAGTGCGCCGTATCGTCGACGGCGACAGTGTCAAATATGTCTACACCTATAAGGTGCGGATCTCGGATATGACCCGTCACGAGTTTGAAAAGGAGATCACCGAGGACGATTACCGCAGACTGTTAAGGCACAAAACGCCCGATACTATCACGATCGAGAAGGATCGCCACAGCTTTTTGTACCGTGGTCTTACCTACGAGCTGGACGTCTATTCCTTTTGGGATGACAAGGCTACCTTAGAGGCAGAGGTCGAGAGCGAGGACACACCCATCCCCATCCCTCCGTGCGTTGCGCTCATCAAAGAGGTCACTCGTGACCGCCGCTACAACAACTCTCAGCTCTCGCGCAACAAAGGAATAATCGAATGATAACAAAAGCACCCTTGTATCAACAAAGGTGCTTTTGAAGCAGAGAGGAAAATCGGTCATAGCGGATATCATACTTGAATCGTGTTAAGCGATACGAGGAGATTCAGGTGAGGGAAAGTCGATGATCTCAGCCTTAGCGGCTGTATTGACGGGGAGGATGACGCCCATCATCAGGGAGGCTCTGCGGATCCTGCGCTCCCTGACTCTCTCTCGTTTGAGCTCGTGCAGATCATAGGTGCTTTCGATATTGTTCAGTGGAAGAGTCGATTTCATCATTACGCCGCCTTTCTTTATTGATATTGTCATTGCGAAGCCCCGAACACGCGTCGGGGCTGTGGCAATCTCAACCGATGTGGAAAGAATACCTCGTCCGAGTTGTGTGAGGGTAAGATCTTTTCTGTCTATGGAAGTATCATAACCTGTCAATATGATATCCGTGTGATGGAAGTGTGAACTTTTTGTGAGAGCTTTTTCTCCTTGCTGTAAACGGCAATTCATCAGGAGCCAACGTCATTCCGATTCACAAATCTTTTGATTTTTCACATAATGTTCATATTCATATCACGCAGAAAACAGATTGACGGGTTAAGATATGGCTGTCATCAAAAAACATCCCCATCGACCTTGCGGGAGCGCAAACGCGAATCGGTATTGTTTGGAGCAGTATCAGCCACCTTGCGCAAGGCTCTGACCAAAGACTAAGGAGGAACCATTATGAAAAAGATGATCGTCGTATTATTGACATTAATCATGATAACAGCCGTGCTGACAGCCTGCGGCAAAGCACAGGATCAGTCTACAGCATCCAATGACGCTTCGGCGGATACATCCGTCAAGACAGCAGAAACGACCGCTGCCGCTTCGGCGACACAGACTGCCGCAAGCAGCACCGGCGCCAAGCTCAGCCAGTCCAATGAGGTCGTCACCACCGCTAACGTCACTTCGAACGGTGCGATCAACGCTTCCGAGATCTTCTCCGAGCGTGACCTCAAGCAAACAGCCGACCTCTCCGACGCTGTCTACTACGACCTCAGCGACAACAGTAATATCACTATCACCAAAGAGGGCGTTTATGTGATCTCCGGCTCCGCAACCGACGCATCTATCATCGTCGAAGCAGGCGACAACGATAAGGTTCAGCTCGTATTCAACGGCGCGACCATCAAGAACAGCTCTGCGCCTGCGGTCTACGTCAAGAACGCCGACAAGGTATTCGTCACCACCGTAGAGGGCACGACCACCGAGCTGTCTGTTACCGGCGCCTTCACCGCTGACGGCGATACCAACACCGACGCCGTTATCTTCTCCAAGGATGATCTGGTACTCAACGGTCTTGGCACTCTGACCGTCAACAGCTCCGACAACGGTATCTCCGGCAAGGACGATATCAAGATCACCGGCGGCGCCATCAACATCACCTCGACCTCCGACGCGATCGAGGCCAACGAGAGCATCGCGGTCGCTGACGGCACCATCACCATCAAGACGGGTAAGGACGCGCTGCACGCCGAGAACGACGAGGATAACGCGACAGGTTATGTCTATATCTGCGGCGGCACCTTCAACATCACCGCAAGCTCCGACGGCATCCAGGCGACCACCATCGCCCAGATCGACGGCGGCACCATCACCGCAAGCGCTGCCGAGGCGATCGAAGCGACCTATGTCCAGATCAACGGCGGCACCATCAGCATCACTGCCTCCGACGACGGCATCAACGCGACCTCTAAGTCGACTTCGCAGTCCGTCAAGATCGAGATCAACGGCGGCGATATCACCGTCAATATGGGTCAGGGCGACACCGACGGTCTCGACTCCAACGGCGATTTGATCATCAACGGCGGCACCATCAACGTCAACGCGCAATCTCCCTTCGACTATGACGGTCAGGGACAGCTCAACGGCGGCACCGTCACCGTCAACGGCTCCAAGGTCACCGAGCTGACTAACCAGATGATGGGAGGCGGCATGGGCGGCGGCCGCGGCGGTATGGGCGGCGACCCCAATATGAACGGCAACGGCGGTCCCATGGGCGGCGGCTTCGCCAGATAACAATCGATTGTCATTGCAAAACCCGTTAGGATGTGACGATCTCCATAGACAGACAAACCCCTTGGACGTGTATTATACGTCCAAGGGGCGCTCTTTTTATCGGTTTATTTGCTTGCGCCGATCACAACACTTATATCCCGATCAGATATCGCTGGATCGTTGTCGCGTCAAGGATGTTGCGCTTTCCGTCGCGGTTGAAGTCGGAGTAGTAGCGGATGCTTCCGATGGGAGCAAGCAATTCATCCTCTTCGGGATAATCCGTGATAGTTGCCTCACAGCGCTGGATGACAGTGGCGTCGAGCACGGTGATGGTGTTGTCGCCGTCCACATCGCCCATCAGCTTTCCTTCACCGAGTCGGTCAAATGCCGCTTTCAGCCCGTCGTAATCCTCCACCGTTATTCCGTTCAGTGGTATAAATCTGTCTTGCTTGACGTCATAGATACCGTAGCCGGAATCAAACGGACCGCCTACACCCGGCCTTGTCACTACACGGTTACCGATCAGTTCACGGTAGAGCGATGTGAGCTGAACAAAGGACTCCGCGTGTATCAGCACCCAGTCGGTCTTTCCCTTGCTGTCGTGATGCTCCGACATTTCGTCATAGAGCTGATAAACATCCGTGAAGCTGTTGTCAAAGCTGCCGTCATTGGGAAAGACACAATCCTCGCAGAAGCGGTCGAACAGCGTGTGGGAGGAACCCTTTGTGAACACGGGATCGATACCGCCGCACCAGGCGAAATCGTAAAGGAGGATGTTTCCGTCGTCATCTTTATCCTGTGATCCATACAAGTGAACCGAACCGTTGAACACACATTCCTGCGAGCGCTTTTTGCCGTCGGTCAGGTAGTAATACGTCATCCCCTCGGGCATGGAGAAGCGGAACATCTGCTCGGCAAAGTCGTTCATGTCATAGGGCTCCATCCTCGCGCGGACGGTCGATTCTTCTCCGTATTTGTTCATTCCGGTACGGCAGCAGATGGCCAGATTGTTGTTATCAAAACCATTCTCGGTATTGTCAAAGACGATCAGGTTCTCCTCGACCGTTGGGGAAGGCTGAGGTTCATCACCCGAGAGCTTGGGGACAGAGCCGTCAGTGATCGGCGTTTGATTGACCATATAATGATAGTCATCATCGCGGTCGCCCGTCAGTGTGATCAGATCCCGATATTTGTAGGCGATCTCGACCGTTTGCATGGCGTTGCCGTTGCTGATGATATATGAGCTCGTATTTTCGGGCAAAACGGCGCTGTACATGACATTGCCGTTTTCATCTGTCTCAATGACGTCCATCTTGATCCCCGGCCACTCATACGGCGGATTTGTGCAGAAATCCCAACCATATAGGTAAGCGTCCTTGAATTGGTTGTAGTCCGCAAAATAGACTTGATTTGTCAGCATAGGCGGTGCGGGAGCTGCCGCCGCCGACGCGATCAGCGGAAACGCGCTCAGCAGAAAACATACAGTCAGTATGATCGAGATGATCTTTTTCATCATAACTCCTCCTTTATGACCTACTGACATTATAGCACAATCCGCAAAGCAATGGATAATAAAAATCGCGATTTTATTTTTACGGTTGTTAAAAAATAAAGGGAGGTTTTTGTGCATGTTGACGGTGTACAACTTGCATCAATATAAACTGCAGATTTTTTTATTGCGCATGGGCCTGATTTATGGTATCATAACTATATAGCGGCTTTCCGCCTGTGAAGCACAAGCGGCAAATCGTACGATGAATATCCCGTAACAGAATGAAGGAGAATGGATATGAAAAAGAAAACAATGGTTATTATGGCATGTATCGGTCTGGCGGTCATCATCTTAGGCGCGGCAGTCACCATGTATATCGTGATCAATAAGAAAAAGCCGAAGACGACAACGCCTCAGCCCACCGTTTTGGTCACGGAAGTACAGCAGAACACTCCTGCCGCAGAGGCGACCGCGCTCCCGACCGAGGCAAAATAATGTGTACAGCCTGACAAAAAAGCGCAGTCTGCCGCAACAAAGCCTGAAACTGTGTGCAGGCTCCGGCTCTGAGCTTTCATAAAAGCAACAAATCCCCATGCCGCGGCATGGGGATTTTTATGCTTTGTCATGGTGAGGCTCATGATGGAGCCGTGGTAATCTCAACCGATCATTCACCCTGCATCCATATCCCGATGGGATAGGGAAGACCTGTGCCGACCAGATACCGCTGCAGTATCGTCGCGTCGATCAAGGAGAGCCCGTTGCCGTCAACATCGCCGTGCAAAAGGATATTATCCGCGACCTTCGTTGTGATATTCGCGCATTTTCGCTGGATGCAGGCGACGTCGATGATGTCGACCACACCGCTGCCGTCCGCGTCGCCGAGTCGGTAGGAGCCTTCTCCCAATACATCCCTGAACACACGCAGCGAGGGCAGAGCCGTGCCGTCGGGCAGGAAGAAGGCTTGGTTATCGACCGCCGAGCCGCCGTACCATACGCCGGCGTCATCGGGGTCGTACTCAGCACTCGCGCTTGCCGCCCAGCCCGAGCCGTCGCGCTCCCACAACTGCTTGTTTTGTTCAAGGCGCTTTGTGTAGGCGTCGCCCGAGAGTCCCGTTGTGTCGCCGACGCTGATCCACGCGCCTTCCCAGTAGAACATGCCCAGACCCTTGCCGCCTTCCACTGCATTGACCGCGTTCATCACGGCGCGAACCTCGTCAGCCTGACCCTGCGGCGTGAAATCCCACAGCATATTCTCACCCGTGTTGTTGTTCCCTTCGGCAATGGTGTTGCCGTGACCGTCGCTGTCCGCCAGCGTGTAGGGATAGGAGGTCTCACAGACCATCGCGAATTTATTATATTTTTGCGCGGCATAGTCGAGCACCTCGGTCAGGTTGCTCAGACTGCCGTGCCAGCACGGATAGTAGGAGGTGGCGAACACATCGTAGTCGACTTGGCAGTCGTGCAGGAAATCCGCCAGCGTTTTGATATAGCTGTTCTCGGGATTGGTGTAGTGGATCACAACCAAAGTATCGCGCGAGAAATCCCGAACAGCTTGACTGCCTGCGTTGTACAGCTTTGCCATGTTTTGCCAGCTGTTTTCACCGGCGATCCCTTGAGTGGTCTCGTTACCGATCTGCACCATGCCGATATGCGCGCCCGCGTCACGGATGGTTTTGAGGGACGCGGCGGTGTAGTTGTACAGCGCGGTGCATTTTTCATCCAGGCTCATGCCGCTCCATCGCTTAGGAGCTTTCTGCTTGCCCGGATCCGCCCAGAAATCGGAGTAGTGGAAGTCGACCAGCAGCTTCATGCCGTACCCTGCCGCGCGTTTGCCGATCTGAGCGGCGGTGTTGACGTCGTTGTTGCCGCCGCCGTAGCCCCTGCCGTCCGCGGAGTAGGGATCATTCCATACGCGCACACGGATATAGTTGACGCCGTTGTCGGCGAGGATCTTGAAGACGTCCTCCGTCCTGCCGCTTTCATTGCGAAAGACAACGCCCGATTTCTCCAGCGCGATCACGGACGAGACGTCCATTCCCCGGATGAAGTCGGGATTTTTTATGTCGATCGGCTGTGCCGTGACGTCCGTTTGCGCGGCGGCAAAGGGCACGACACAAGTCGGGCAAAGGATCATGACGAGGATAAGGCTTACTACTGCTTTCAATCGGTTTCTTCTCATAAGGTTTCTCCTGTGTGTAGGGGAGTGCTCCTCCCGTATGATGATTGGCTGAAATGACAAACCGCACGGCATGTTGATCAAAACGTCAGCAATACCGCGCGGTTTGACTATTGGGTTTCGGTGACGGCTCCTTGGGCGCCGCCTCGGAAATGGATGAAGATGAATACGCGCACCTGTATGGCGAGGTGTTGCTATCATTATTGGAGCTTGCCGATATTCTCTCTTGCTTTGCGGATGACGCGCAAGTCGTTGTCATAGGTGCATCGATGGTGCGCTTCTTCCAGATCGACCCAAATGTAGGAGTCGATCTCCTCCTCCTGGATACGAACCTTGTCGCTCATGGTCTGTGCCATGAAGAACACCACGCGCTTGCGGATCTTGCCGAACGGGCAGTAGTCCGCTACCTCGCGGAACGACGGAATGATGGTGATATCGAGGCCGGTTTCCTCCTTGACCTCACGGATCGCTGTCTCTTCCTCGGTCTCGCCCATCTCGACGTGACCCTTCGGGAAGCTGTAGTTCCTGCCGTTGTGGTTGCGTACCAAAAGGATCTTACAGCGGTCGCCGTTTTTGTGGATGACGATCGCGCCGCAGCTCTTCTCATACAGACAGTTGATGCGGATCAGCTGTGTATTATGCAGCTTACTCAGTTTTTCACGGATGACGGGTTCATAGTAGACCTCTCCCTCGGGCGCTACGATCAGCTTTTCACCTGTTCCTTTGAATTCCGCGACGGCGATAACGACGCCGAACATAAAGTCGCGCAGGGGCTTTTTGGTGATGATATAGGCACTGCGGTTCTTGACGGTATCGGTACTCGCATAGCCCGAGTACAGGTTATCCGCCAGCATACCATAGACGTTGACCCTGACCTTTTTTGCTATCATTTCCGTCACCCCCTCTTTTGATGTGATTTAAATGAGCTCTCTGATTCTGTCTACCTGTACGGCGGCGTTCGCCGACATGGTGTTGTTCAGGAACAGTACCTCGCTGATACCGTTCTCCTGCATATAATCCTTCAGTTTTCCTGAGAAATAGCGGAAGTCGATGATGTGAACTTCCTCATAATTGTTGGTCAGATACGGCACAAAGGCGTTGCCGTAGCTTTCCTTGACGACCGCGATCTTCTTCCCGTTTTTGTTGGTATCGTTATACTCGATGAACAGGGACGAGTCGCCGTAGATAAAGGTGATGTACGCGCCGTTGCCTTGGGCGCCTTCATAGTAGATGTCGGTGTCGTACATGTCCGCGCCCGGTTCTTCCTGACGCTTTGCGTGCGTCTGATACGGGAACAGCCAGTAGTGTACGGTATCCGTTGACAGCGACGAGTCGGAGCTGAAGAACGAGCCCTCAAAGCCCTCGACCGTTTTTTCAGTGCAGTCGGTCAGCGCCAGCGCCTGTTGGTTCGTCTGCTCACAGAACGCTTGATACGCGTAATACGCGCCCAGCCCCGTCCAGTGGTGGTCGGTGTTGAAATAGATGTATTCATCCTTATGCTTACACAACGCGTTGTAGCAGTTGATCGGCTTGACGTCCTCGGTGTAGCTGCTGAAGATGGTTTTCAGGTTCTGGGACTGCGACTGGGTGTAGATCTCGTCCGCCAGACGCTGCGGAACACCGAACTCCGTGTGCGTCGGTACGACCATGTTGTATACGGTGAACTCGGGAGCCGCCTTTTTGAATTCGCTGATCGCGGCGGCGTAGTCCTTGCCGGCTTCATCGCTCGCGCCGCAAAGCTCATACGCCGTGTTTTTGTAGATGTACAAGCCCGGGTCGGAAGCGGAGATATATCCGTTTGAGCCGTCGTCGGGGATGTTGGGTGTGTCAAAGGTCAGCGCGTTGACCGGCGGTGTGGTAGGCTCCGCAACGGTTTCCGCCTCGGTTGCGGCTTCGGTTGCCTTGTGCTCACCCGATGGGGGCTTCACACACTGCGTACAGCTGAGCATCACGACCGCCGCCATGCCGATGCACAGCATGCCCGTGATTCCGCGCCTGAGCGTGGATCCGTGTTTATTCTCTGTTTGACTTGGCTTTGTAGGATGATTCATTGGTTCCTCCTGTGGAAACGGTTTTGCAGTGACATAGGCAACCCGGGATAAACCAATTGGTTGCCTGAGGATGATCCTTACCTTTTCAGCGAAATCAGTACATACCCATATAACCTTTCATATTATACTACAAAAACCGTTTCGATACAATAATAAATCTGCAATTTTTGAGAAAATCAAGCAATAATCTCCGATTTTTTTCATTTTTGATGACGGAAAGCCGTGATTTCCGACCGCTCTGCGGTGATCATCCGCCGAAAACACACGATTTCATCATACTTCTTGCACTCTCGAAAAAGATGTGCTATGATAAAGAATAGTTGAATTTTCAAACAGAAAGTGTGATTTGATGAATTATTCTTTTTCCGACAAGGTTCTGGCGCTCAAGCCGAACGCGATCCGTGAAATCCTGAAGAGCGCGTCCGATCCCGACGTGATCTCTCTTTCGGCAGGCAACCCTGCGCCCGACGCGTTCCCTGTTGACGCGATCCGCGAGATTTCCGAGCGCATGCTCCGCGAGAACCCGATCGGCGTATTACAGTACGGCGTGAGCGAGGGCTACACCCCTCTGCGCGACACGCTCAAATCTTATCTGAAAGATAAGCACGATATCGGCGCCGAGGATGATGAGCTGATCATCGTATCCGGCGCGCAGCAGGTCATGGATCTTGCCGCCAAAACCTTCCTCAACGAGGGCGATGTGCTGGTATGTGAGGCGCCCAGCTTTGTCGGAGCGCTGAATACCTTCCGCAGCTATAACACCGAGCTGGTCGGCGTTCCGGTCGATCCCGACGGTATGAACATGGAGGCGCTCGAAAAGGCGCTCGATGATAATCCGCGCGCAAAGCTCATCTACACCATCACCAACTTCCAGAATCCCTCCGGCGTGACCATGTCGCTTGAAAAGAAAAAGCGTCTGTATGAGCTCGCAAAATCTCACAACTGCCTGATCATTGAGGACAATCCCTACGGCGATCTCAGATACTACGGTGAGAACGTCCCTGCGATCAAGAGCTTTGATACCGACGGCATCGTCATCTATTCCGGTTCGTTCAGTAAGGTGCTCGC
This sequence comes from uncultured Clostridia bacterium, assembly GCA_946406145.1. Taxonomy (GTDB): domain Bacteria; phylum Bacillota; class Clostridia; order Oscillospirales; family Acutalibacteraceae; genus Ruminococcoides. The sequence continues at coordinate 10,929 of CAMJJL010000068.1, forward strand.
ACCCGGTATCCGCGTCGGCTACATGATGGCGAACAAGGCGGCAATGGCGAAGATGATCATCTGCAAGCAGGGTCAGGACGTCCATACCGCAATGTGGTCGCAGATGCTCTGCTATGAGTTTATGACCAAGTATGATTTTGAAGGTCATCTTGAATATCTGCGTGATCTCTACCGCGCCAAGGCGGATCTGTGCATGAATTTGCTCGATGAATACGTCGTGCCCAACGGCATCACCTACAACAAGATCGAGGGCGGTCTGTTCATCTGGTGCGACCTGCCCGAGCATGTTGATATGCTCACCTTCTGCAAGAAGCTCACCGAGCGTAAGGTATGCGTCGTACCCGGCAACGCCTTCCTCACCGACGGCGATCTGCCCTGCCACAGCTTCCGCATCAACTTCTCCACCCCGACCGA
>CAMJJL010000069.1 GCA_946406145.1 uncultured Clostridia bacterium
AGAGGGAGGATGATAGACGTACTGTTCCTAACTTATATACTTTTTCGACAAGCTGAAACAGGCTGCTCAACGGCAGCCTGTTATTATTTGTTTGAATGACGCTTTTTCTTCGGCGCGGGGAGTTCATCCGCCATGGCGGTCACCACCTGCGTTAACAACGCTCTGTCATCGAGCTGATCGACGAGCAGCATTTCCTTCGCGCCCTCATACGGCAGCTCCATGGGGGCGTCTGGCAGCATTTCTCTCGCCGATTTTGTCGGCTTGATCAGGAAACGGTTATCATAAATGCCGCCGAACACCTTACCCTCTACATAGAGGATGTACTCCCCCATCATCGCGCGATGGGAAAGCTCCTGCACATCGCCGAGCTGTTCGAGAACATAATCGAGATACTCTTTTGTCGAAGCCATAGGGGATCCTTTCTTGATTCGTCAAGTGATAGAAAACAAGACCGCCGAAAAGACGGTCTTATCATGTATTAGATATCAGGGCTTATAAACGGTCTTATCGAGCAGGTTCGCGATCCACGGGATCTTGCCGATCAGGGGCAGCTCCTTTCTCTTGCCGGTTGCCGAGTTGACGATACCGATGATCGCAAACACCGTGAGCACGACCATACCGATCCAGTATATCGTGTTAAAGATGGTATAAACGGGATTGACGGTGATCGTGTAGGCATAGCTGAAGGTGAACGGCGGAATGATCGAGAGGATGATGGAGAAGAGGATGCCGTAGGCGAACTCGACCACACACAGTGTCGCGCCCTGCTTGACGTGGAAGCGTGTATAGTCGGAATACTTCTTGGTGAACATGGGGATCAGAACCAACAGACCCAGATAGGACAGCCACGCGGTACCCTTATTCTGCTTCACGTCCATCTCAGGGGTGACATACGGCGGAGCGTACTGCTGATAGTTCTGATAGCCCTGCTGCGGATTCTGCTGATAGGTCTGATAACCCTGCTGAGGGGGCGTCTGCTGATAATTCTGATAACCCTGCTGCGGATTCGGCTGAGGGTTCTGCTGATAGCCTTGGTAGTCCTGCTGAGGGGGAACCTGCTGAACCTCCTGCTGAGCGTCCTGTTGAGGAGCCGCCTGCTGAGTATCCTGCTGAACCTCCTGCTGAGGAGGAGTCTGCGGAGCGTTCTGCCCGTTGACAAACCTGCCGCAGTAGGGACAGGCGTTCGCGTTTTCGGGGAGCTGCTGACCACAGTATCTGCAAAAAGCCATAGTATCGTACCTCGTTTCTGTTTTCATTTTCGTCGATTGACGGTTTACAAAACCTATTATAAGGAAAATTTCCGTCAAGTCAACCTCTCACGACGACTTTCTTTGCCGATCCCGATCTGTCAGTATGCCCAACGAGATCGGAGGATTCCAACGACGGGTCACAGCCGTTGATCGAATCTGTCGATTGTCGCCTTTGCCTAAAAACACCCACGATTTTTTGTGAGATATCACGAGGGCGGATCGGAGATTCTTTGTGTCGGAGCACTTGCAATCCTCCCCTGTTGTATAGTATAATGAGGATGTATGATACACCGCGGATCCATCCTATGATCCGTCATCTACAAATTCTACTATCCGGAGGAAATCATTATGGGACTTATTAAAGCTGCTTTAGGCTCCGCAGGCGGAGTATTGGCAGACCAGTGGAAAGAATTCTTCGTGTGTGACGCGATGCCCAAGACGGTGCTCGCGCGCAAGGGACAGAAAAAGACCTCGGCTCGCTCGTCCAACACCAAGGGCAGCGACAACGTCATCTCGGACGGTTCCGGTCTGGTCGTCGCCGACGGTCAGTGCGCCATCATCACCGATCAGGGTGTCGTGGCTGAGATCTGCGCCGTTCCCGGACAGTATACCTACAATTCCGCTACCGAGCCCTCTATCTTCACCGGCAAGTTCGGTGAATCGCTCAAGCGCACCTTTATGGAAATGGGCAAGCGCTTTACCTACGGCGGTGAACCGCCCAAGGATCAGCGTGTGTACTACTTCAACACCCTCGAGCTGATGGAGAATCCCTTTGGCACTGCTCAGCCCATCCCCTTCCGTGTGGTCGACAGCAAGATCGGTCTTGACGTCGACACCTCCGTCCGCTGCAACGGCTACTACAGCTATATCATCGACAACCCGATCATTTTCTATACCAAGGTCTGCGGTAACTTCGCAGGCGGCGACTATGAGCGCGCGGAGCTCGACCGCCAGCTCAAGACCGAGTTCATCGGCTCTCTGCGTCCGGGCTTCGGCAAGCTGTCCGACCTCGAGATCCGCCCCAACCAGATCCCCAATCACGAGGAGGATCTGCTCAACGCCCTCAATGATGTGCTCGATGAGAAGTGGGGAAAGCTGCGCGGCTTGAAGCTCGTTTCTCTCGCGTTCCAGAACGTCGATATCCCCGAGGAAGATCAGAAGATGATCAGAGAGCTCCAGCGCAACGCGGCGCTGCGCGATCCCAACATGGCGGCGGCTCACTTAGTCGGCGCTCAGGCTCAGGCGATGCAGGATGCCGCCAACAACAAGAACGGCGCGATGGGCGCGTTCATGGGTATGGGCATGGCACAGGGCGCAGGCGGCGCCAATGCCGCGAGCCTGTTCCAGATGGGTCAGCAGCAGCAACAGGCTGCCCCGGCTCCGTCCGCTCCCGCGGCAGCGGCAAAGGATACCTGGACCTGTCCCTCCTGCGGCAAGCAGGCGGCAGGCAAGTTCTGTACCGAGTGCGGCACCAAGAAACCCGAGGATAACGGCTGGACCTGCTCCTGCGGCGCGGTCAACAAGGGCAAGTTCTGCTCCAACTGCGGCGCGAAGAAGCCCGAAGGCGCTCCGCTGTACAAGTGCGACAAGTGCGGCTGGGAGCCGGAGGATCCGCATCATCCGCCCAAGTTCTGCCCCGAGTGCGGCGACGTCTTTGACGATAACGATAAGGTTTGATTTTTGGAAAGGCTATAGGCGCACTATAGCCTTTCTGAATTTACGTTTTACAACACTTTGCCACCGAATCACGATAATGTAAAGGAGTAAACATGGCAGTACATGAATATAAATGCCCGTGCTGCAGCGGCGCGTTAGCCTTTGACAGCACGGTACAAAAAATGAAATGTCCCTTCTGCGATACCGAGTTTGAGGTCGAGGCACTCAAGGCGTATGACGAGGACCTGAACAACGAAGGTACCGACAAGCTCGATTGGGACACCAACGCCGGTACACAGTGGACGACCGATGAAGCCACGGGTCTGCGCTCGTACATCTGTCAGAGCTGCGGCGGCGAGATCGTCGGCGATGAAAACACCGCGGCGACCGAATGTCCCTTCTGCGGCAATCACGCCATCATCATGCAGCAGTTCTCGGGATCCTTAAAGCCCGACTATGTCATCCCCTTCAAGCTCGACAAAAAGGCAGCCAAGGAGGAGTACCTCAAGCATCTGCAGGGCAAGTTCCTGCTGCCCAAGGTCTTTAAGGATGAGAACCACATCGACGAGATCAAGGGCATCTACGTCCCGTTCTGGCTGTTCGATTCCGACGCCGACGCGGATATCCGCTTCCGCGCTACCCGCACTCACGCGTGGTCGGACTCCAACTATAACTATGTCGAGACCTCCTACTACTCCGTCTACCGCGCCGGCGGCGTCGCGTTCGACCATGTTCCCGTGGACGGCTCCACGCGCATGCCCGACGATCTGATGGAGAGCATCGAACCGTTCCGCTTTGAGGACGCGGTCGACTTCCAGACAGCGTACCTCTCCGGCTACTTTGCCGACAAGTACGACGTGGACGCCGAAGCATCCGTCGACAGAGCCAACACGCGTATCAAGACCTCCACCGAGGACGCGTTCCGCGATACGGTGCAGGGCTATGTCACCGTCACACCCGAGTATTCCTCGGTTCGTCTGCATGACGGCAAGACAAAGTACGCGTTCTACCCCGTATGGCTGTTGAACACTACCTATAACGATGAAAAGTACACCTTTGCCATGAACGGCCAGACAGGTAAATTCGTCGGCAATCTCCCCACCGATAAGGGCAAGTTCTGGAGATTTGCCGCTATCGTCACTGCAGCGGCAGGCGCGCTGATCTACGGCGGCATGTGGCTGATACAGCTGCTGTAAGGGGGTGCCGAGATGACAAAACGAATTTTTGCGGCACTGTTCGCCATGATCCTGATCCTTTCCGTCGCGATCCTCCCTGCGTATGCCGACAGCGCTTCCTACGGCTACAAGCTGGATGATTCCGCGGATGTACTCTCTCCCGAGGAGGAGACCAAGCTGCTCGCTACGATCAAGGAAGTCAGTGAAGCGTGCAAATGCAACCTCGCCTTCGCGACCGTGAAGGATCTGAACGGCGCGAGCTTCTCGCATAACGGCACAACGCAAGACTATGCCGATATGTACTATGAGACCAACTTCGGCAAAAACACCGACGGTATCGTTGTTCTGCTGGTGCTCAACAACGGCAAGGGTAAGCGGGATATCTATATCTCCACCTCGGGCAAGTGCATCAAGCGGCTCTCGGACAGTGAGCGAGAGGAGATCTTTGACGATGCGCTTGACCACCACAATCCCGACTCCAAGGGCTATTACGATTTTCTGAACAGCATTGCGCAGGGCATCAAAAAGGCAGTGCCGCCGCATCTGAAATGGTACATGCTCCCGTTAGCGTTTTTGATCGGCTTCGGTATCGCGATGCTCATCCTGTCGTTTATGAAGAAGCAGCTCAAGAGCGTTGAGATGCAGCGCGGCGCGGTCAACTATGTCCGCCCCGGCAGCATGAACGTCACCGCGTCGCGTGACTCGTATCTGTACAGCACCGTCAGCCGCACTGCCCGTCCCAAGAACAACAGCAGCTCGCATACCAGCTCGGGCGGCGGTTCCCACGGCGGCGGCGGAAGATCCTTCTGATCGCATCGTTTTGATGGATAACAACGATCCCCCATGCTCCGGCATGGGGGATTTCTTTGTGTAAAAGCTATTCGGTTTATGCAACTCAGTTACTTGATGATCGGCAGCTCATACTCATCACTGTTGTCGGGCACTTCGACGGTATGGGTCGCCTCTTCCTGCTTCTTCTCATTCTGAGATGAAGAGGAGTCTTTGCTGTCGCTCTTTGACGAGGCGTCGCTCTCGGCGCCGCCCTTGTCGGATTTTTCGGCCTGCGAATCCGCATTGCCGTATACCCTGCCCTCGGAAGACACAAAATAGTGCGTTTCCAGGTACGTGGTGATCTCCACGGTTTTACCGTCGCTGTCCTTGATCGATGTGATCTCGCCGGAGGAGTTGATCTCGATGGTGTTGCCCTCCTGATCCTTTTCGACCGCGCCCTTGGCGGTCGTCTCGACCACGGCGGTGGTGGCAGACGGCTTCACGGTCTCGGATACGGCTGACGCCGTACTGTCCTTGGTGGCGGCGTCATCTGATGACGGCTTGTCGCCCTTTTTGCCGCATGCCGAAAGCACGGCGGACAGCATCAGGATAACAGCGAAAACGGCAATGATCTTCTTCATACACATTCTCCTTTATACTAATTTCTGATAAAACACTTTAAATAGATATTAGCGGAGACTTTCGCAGAGCGAGGCGGAGGACGCAGGCAGGCTTGAGGTGTTGTCCAAATCTTTGATTTGGCTAACAACACCCATGCAACAACACTCCAAGAGCGAAGCGATTGGCTTAGTGTCACTGCTGGCGCCTGTCAACTCTTGGGGTCCCCATAACGCCCCGCGTTATGGGGAGAGGAGGAGCCGCAACACGAGGTCAAGGCATACCAACCGGATATGCCTACCGAGTGCAGCGAGCGACGACGAAACGCAGTTATGCGGAATTCTACGCAATAGATGTTAAAGTGTTTAATTAGATATTAGTATTACTCCTCTTCTTCATCATCAGCGTGCGCCGAGAAAATCGCGGCGATCGCCAGAATAAGCGCTAAGATAGCAATGATCTTCTTCATGTTTTCCCTCCTTTACACAATCTGGAATATATAAAATTTTAAATAATCTGTTTCCTCAACGCCCCACAGGATGGGGTGATCGGCGCTCTGCTGTCTGCACTCGATCTGCCTGAGGCTGACGTTCGCGTCAGCGGCGGCGGCATACAGCATCTTGCGGAACTGCTCGTCGGGCATGAAGTGCGAGCAGCTGCACGTCGCGAGATAACCTCCGCGCGGCAGGAGCTTCATCGCCTTGAGGTTGATCTCCTTATAGCCGCGCTGCGCGGCACGTGCGGTGGAGCGCGATTTGGTGAACGCGGGGGGATCAAGGATGATGAAATCCCAGTCACGGCGGTTCTCTTCCTGCGCCTGCGTCAACAGCTCAAACACGTTCGCGGTGACAAAATCGAGGTTGGTCATGCCGTTGCGTTCGGCATTGCGCCTTGCCATATCGATCGCGGTCTGTGACACATCGACAGCGGTGACATGCTCGGCGACGGTCGCGGCATTCAGCGCGAAGGCGCCCGTATGGGTGAAGCAGTCGAGCACCCTCTTGCCCTTCGCGATCTTCGCGACCGCACGGCGGTTATATTTCTGGTCGAGGAAGAAGCCCGTCTTTTGTCCGTTGACATAATCCACCATATAATGAATCCCGTTCTCGGTGATCTCCACCTCGCCGCTGAGATCGGTGCGCAGTCCGTCCATCGCAAAAAAGCCCTTGTATTCTTTGAGCCCCTCCAGCTCGCGCACCTTGACGTCGTTGCGCTCATAGATCGCGTCGATTGTGTATCCGCGCTCCTTCAGGACGTCGACCAACTGCTTGAAGATCGTGCCCTTGACGCGGTCGGTGCCTAAGGACAGCACCTGCGCGACCAGCACGTTCTCGAACTTATCCACCGTCAAACCGGGGAAGCTGTCCGCTTCACCGAAGATCAGGCGGCAGGAGGAAAAATCCTCGCCCATCACGGTCAGGCGGTAATCGACCGCGTACGCGACGCGGCGGCGATAGAACGCCGTATCAAAGCGGTCGTTCGCGTTCTTGGAGATGATCCGCACACGGATCTTGGAATGGTCGTTGATATACCCCGAGCCAAGATACCGACCCTTTTCGGTCAGCACATCGACGATGTCGCCGTTTTCATAGCTGCCGTCGATCGCTTGGATCTCATCATGATAGACCCAGATATGGCCGCCCTTGATGAAGCGCTCGCATTTTTTGCTGACGGTGACCCGTGGGTATCCTCTTTCCATATTGCTCTCCTGAAGTAACCGCCGAATCAATCGACGTAACAATAACGTTGTCATTGCGAAGCCCGCATCGGTTAAGGTTGAGATTGCCACGTCGGGCTCGGTCGCCCTCCTCGCAATGACTATTCATTTGCGGGCTTTGCCCCTCCTCGGAATGACGACGAATACGAAAACCGCATTAATCGGCGTTTACTGAAAAGGTTGTTCATTCGGTTGAGATCGCCGCGTGTCAAGCGGTGTTCTCTATAGTATGATTATAACATAATCCGGCGAAAGTGCAACCGGAAATTTCCGTGATTCCGGGCAGAAAAACGGTACATTTCCCTATAGTTGCAAAATTTGTCAATATATGGTATAATAACCATATTAGTTTGGTACTTATACCAAATTATTTGCTCGCCCGGTTTGTCGCGCTGCGACAACAGACATCGTATTTGATCACTGATCACTGACCACTAACCAATGACCATTCATACTGACTCACGCTCTGTCAAGGAGGTAAGTGATGGCTCGATTATGGGAAACCTACAAACAAAAAGCGCAGGATATCAAACCGTTTCTGCGGACAAAAACCGGCTCGCGGATGGCGATCATCGCAATGATCGATTTTGTGATCCTATTCTTCGCGCCGCTGATCCACGGCTTTGTCGGCGTAGCGATCTTCGGCTGTGTCGGCAGTGTATATCTGATGCTGATATGGCGCAAGCTCGACCGTGAGCATGTGATCGTGCCGGCTGTCATCCTGTGTATCCCGATGCTGCTGGATATGCTGTTCTATATCGGACATCCGCAGATCAGAAATATCATTGTCGGTTATCTTGTCACGATCATCATGTTGTTCCTCGTAGCGCTCTCACCGATGTTCGGCTTCTTTGACAAGCTCGAGGACAGGATGACCATCCTGCTGACGGCAGGCGCACTGTGCGTTGTCGTGGTCGTGGTGGCATGCGTGATCATGCTGCTGGTCAGCTACGCGTGGTGGATCCTGTGCATCATCGCGTTCTTTGCCGTGGCGGCGGTATTCATGGGTGTGGTGTTCTCCACGGCGGCATACACCGCTTCGGACGGTCGCCGTCAGGCACGCCGCAAGCGTGAGCGTGATGAGCGGACAGCCGAGGAACGCTACCGCGATTACCGTCCGCGAGAGAGGGATACGACGATCTATAACGTGGAGGATGACGATATCCGCAGCTCAGATGAGGATACCATTGACAATGATTTGTAACAGCGGAAGACTTTATGGTATAAGCGCAAAGCTATCCGCCGGGCAATCTCTTCGGTTGAGATTGCCACAGTATCGGCTTTAGCGCCGATACTTCGCAATGACTGATTCATAAAAGACGAAAGCGTGCACACGGGGTGCACGCTTTCTCTTTGGGGAAAAATCCAAATAAAATGAGGGTTTTTTATACGAACCGGAGCGGTTCGTATGAGGAGGGTAGAACATACAAGGAGTTGCGGTATCTCTCTTGCATGCTTTTATTATAGCGGAACGGTTCTGAAAGTTGTTAACGTTCTATTAACGAGCGTTGAACAATTTTCAAACACTTTTTATGTCATGGCAAAGACCCTAAAGGCTCCCTTTCCTAAGGAGATTCCCCTGTTAGGGGAAATGTCCGCAGAGCGGACAAAAGGGTCTGCTGCCTCCGCTGAGGAGGGCTGTCACCGAAGGTGACTGAGGGTTGCTAAAATAAGGAGATTCCGCTTGATGCTGTATCGATAACGCATCGCTCGCCTTGCAATGACAATTCATATAAGGTTGAGATTGCCACATCGTCGTCACTCGCCGAGCTTGTGCAGGCTCACCTAACGGCAAGCCTTCGCACCGCGTGGCGGTTCCTCCTCTCCCCACAACTCGGGGAGTTGCGGGGGACCCCATATAGCGATCCCTCGCAATGACGATCGGTATTTACTCATAATTGCGGATCAGGGTGACGACCTTGCCTAAGAGCACCGCCTTATCCACGATGATCGGCTCAAAGGCGTCGTTCTCGGGCTGCAGGCGGATATGCCCCTTTTCCTTATAAAAGCGCTTGACGGTGGCGCTGCTCTCACCGCTGAGCTCGTCCTCGACCATCGCGACAACGATATCGCCGTTGTCGGCGGAGGGGGTATGATGCACGATGATGATGTCACCGTCAAAGATACCGGCGTTGATCATGCTCTCGCCCACAACGCGCAGGGCGAACAGCTCCCTGCCCTTGCTGATATCCTTGGGCACGGGGATATAGGTCTCGATATCCTGCACCGCCAGGATCGGCTGACCGGCGGTGACGCGACCCATCAGCGGCACCTTGGAGGTGGGCTGCTCATTCTTGAGGCGGATACAGCGGTTGAGTCCTTCCTCACGCTCGATCAGACCGCGCTCCTGGAGCGCCTTGAGGTGATACGCCACGGTGGAGGTCGAACGGAACCCCGTCGCGTCGCACAGCTCGCGCACCGAGGGGATACGTCCGTTCTCGGAGCACTCGAGGATATAGTCGTATACTTTTTGTTGTCCTGTGGTCAACGGCTTCATACAATCACCTGTTTCTCTTTGATTCACCATTATCATACCACATCTTTTCACAAAATGCAACGTTTGTTCGAACTTTTCTCAACTTTTTCCGAATCGATCATCCGATCATTCACAGCCTGTTCACCAAAAGAAGTGTCAAGGGTGATACAATCATACTGACAAAGGCTGATTACATTTATGTAAAGGTCTTGCATTTCCCGGCGCTTTCTATTACAATATAATCAGTTATCGATATATGCGCTTACGTTCGACAGGAGGTCGGTATGAATATGAAAAGAATCCTCAGCTTGGTCATCATCGCCGCGATGATCACCTCAGTGTTCACGGTATTTTCGCTGAATACCGCGGCTCAGGACGTCGGGCTTGACGCCACAGGCGCGGACAATAAGCTGGTCATCACCTGCCGCAGACAGGTTCTCGGCGAGGTGGAGGTCGGCAGCGAGTTCATCTACAACGTCGGGCTGAACACCGCCGGCTACCCCGTGACGATCGGCGAGGGTCAGCTGCGCTATGATGACAAATATGTTCAGATCGTTGAGCACGGTGAGAAGCGATCCGACGGCAGTATCAATATGAACGCCTACTCCTTCCCCACAAAGATCCGCAACACCAATCTCGTCACCAATTATTTCGGCTACAAAAACACGGCTTTATATAACTTCAGCAAATTCGCAGGTGTGAGCGCCTTTACCGAGGACGACCACTTCTTCAAGATCCGCATGAAGGCGATCAAGCCGGGTACTGTCGAAATATGGCACTACGCCAAGTGCTTTTACTCCGGCAAGACCGCGACAGATATGACAAGGCTGATTTATGACGATAAGGGCAACGATCAGCTCGATCCCATCCCCTACACCATCCGCACAATCGAGCCGGCGGCAGGCTATGTCGGCGACGCGAACGGCGATTATCAGCTCTCTGTACTGGACGCGAGCTACATCCAGCGCGTCATGGCAGGCGAAGCGCTGAAATACAACACCGTCAGCGCTGACGCCAACAGCGACGGCACGGTCAACATACTCGACGCGATGAACATCCTGCGCTACCATGCAGGAATACAGACCAAGGGCAAGATCGGCGAATGGCTTTTCACGTCCGAACAGTGATCGACAGCAGAACAGCAACGACAAAGGCGCAGTCAAACGACTGCGCCTCAGTTTGTCGAAAAAGTATATAAGTTAGGAACAGTACGTCTATCATCCTCCCT
>CAMJJL010000070.1 GCA_946406145.1 uncultured Clostridia bacterium
GATTTCGAGCAAGTTTCGGTGCAGAAAGTGCAGGCAGGCTGGCGCCTGCCAAGATCGATAAGCCGAAAATTGCCGAAATATTGCCATTTTCAGCAGGTTCGGATTATTCCTGTCACCCTATCCGTTCGCATTACTTGATCAAAAGATTTTTGCCTATATTCTCAAAACGGATTGTAAAGAACGGATTAATGTGGTAAACTGTTAAAATAAAAGATCCGCGCGTTTGAGCACAGACAGCCGCGGAGAGGATGAGGGAGTGTAGAGCATGAAAGTATATCAAAAGGGAGTATCCCTGCTGTTGGCGATACTCACCGTCCTGACCGTGATGACGGTCGGGATCGTACCCGTCACACTGAAAGCCGAGGCGGCAAGCTGGAACGGCTATAACTACGGCGGCGGAACGCTGTACGGCTACCAGACCATTTTACAGGCGTACGGTATCGACTATGATGTGTACATGAAATGGCTGGACGATCACGACGCGGACAGCGCGAATCCGAGATACTATCTGGGCACGCCGTATGTCGGTCAGGATCACCGCAATCCCCACGGCGACTGTCAGGGCGCTTACGGCGCTTATGATTCTCCCGGATACGAGGGCATGAACTGCACGGGCTTTGTGTGGCATGTTCTGTACAAGGCGGCGGTTCACTCGGGCGCTTCCCGGTCACAGATCAATCGCATGGGCGTTATGGGCGGCGTCCTCTCCTCATGGAGCAATTACGGTGTTTACCGCATCTGGTTCAACTCGCTGGAAGAAGCATATCGTTCAGGCGTAATGGAAAAGGGCGACGTGATGTGGATCTACGGCTCCAAGGATAATCACAACGCCATCTTCTACGGTGATGATCCCCACGACTGGATCTACTGGGACAGCGCCGGTGAAAGGAACCGCTACTGCGAGATCCACGCGATCGGTGACTGCAGGGGACTGTGGGTATGCAAGGTCACCAAGCCGCATAAGATCGAGCTGCATATCGACACACCCTCCGGCGGCAGCGGTACTAAATTCGGTACCAAATACATGATATTCAACAGCAAGGCAAAGGCGCAGGCGGCTCTTGATCACCCCGATGAGGATCAATATTGGGACAAGCGCGAGGGCACGATCGTCCTCGACAGCAACGGTCACGGATACTTCCGCACGCAGAGCGCTCCCGCCGCGTCGGAGCTGTGGTCGGGCGACAAACCGCGCACCAATCACAGCTACTTTGACGCCGACGCAAAGCGTGTGGACTGCAGCAACACCTACTACGCGGTTCAGTGGAGCCACGGCTCGGGTATCAGCGAGGACAAGACCATCCACACCTTTACCGATTCGGGCAATCGTACCGGCTCGGGCTTTCGCATCTATCGCTTCTTTGCGCCGATCCGCATAGACACACCCAAGATCAGCAGTACCGCCAGCACCAGTGACGGTGTGCAGATCAATTGGAAGGCGGTCAAGGGCGCTTACAAATACCGTGTCTACTACAAGAACAAAAACAATAACTGGGTTCGTATGACCGAAACCGCGTCGACCTCTTATATCGATCAAGACGTCAAAAACGGTACGTCCTACACCTATACCGTCCGCTGTGTCGATCAATACGGCAACTTCATCAGCGACTATGACAGAACCGGCACAAAGCACACCTATCACCTCCTTGACACTCCTGCGATCAGATCGCTTGAGAGCACGGCACAGGGCGTGAAGCTGAGCTGGAACGCCGTGAAGAACACGATCGACGACTCCGCCACCAGATACCGCGTCTATTACAAGAGCAAGAAGGACGGCTGGAAGAGGATGACGGAAACCACCGACACCTCCTACATCGACACCGACGTCGCAAAGAACACCACCTATACCTACACCGTCCGCTGTGTGGACGCAAAGGGCAACTTTGTCAGCAAGTACAACACCACCGGCTGGAAGCACACCTATCAGGGCGTGAGCACACCGCAGTTCACCGAGACGGTCAGCGAGACCGAGGGTATCAGGCTCAAATGGAACGCGCTCAAGGACATCTACGCCTACCGTATCTTCCGCAAGTCGGGCAACGACTGGAAGCGCGTCGCCGATACCGCCAAGACCGAGTTCCTCGACAAGGACATTGCCGCCGGCGAGACCTACATCTACACGATCCGCTGTATCAACAGCGCCGGCAAATATGTCAGCGACTATAACTCTGACGGCTGGAGCGTCAGGTACAAAGGGATCGGCACGCCGAAGATCACCGCGATCAGCAGTAAAGTCGACGGCGTCAGCCTGACATGGAACGCGGTCGAGAACGCGACCAAATACAATGTCTATCGCAAGACCGCCGGCAAGGACTGGACAAAGCTCGCTCAGCTGTCCGGCACCGCCTATGACGACAAGAGCTGTAAGCTCGGCACCGAATACATCTATACGATCCGCTGTGTCAACGACAAGGGCGGCTTTATGAGCAGTTACAATAAAGACGGTTGGAAAGCGACCTACAGCGGCGTCAAGACCCCCTCGTTCACCGAGATCAACAGCGAGCCCGAGGGCGTCCGCCTGAAATGGAATGCGATCGACGGCGTGACCGCCTACCGCGTCTATGCGCGCGGCAACAACGGCTGGGATCGCCTGATCGAAACGAAGGGCACCGAGTTCTTTGACAGTAATCTCGCTGTCGGCACGACACGCCGCTACACCATCCGCGCGATCAATGATCACGATGATTTCGCGAGCGATTACAACGAGAAGGGCTGGACGGTCACCTACAGCGGCGTCGCCATGCCGCGGATCACCACCATTGAGAACACCGCAAACGGTGTAAATCTCCGATGGGACGCCGTTGAGGGCGCGGTACAGTACCGCGTATTCCGCAAGAACAAAGACGGCTGGGACCGTCTGGGCGTGACCGACGGCACAACGTTTGTCGATACGACCGCAAAGGCAGGCAGCACCTACATCTACACGGTACGGTGTCTGGGCAGCAAGGACAACTACATCAGCGATTATGACCACACCGGCAGCAAGATCAAATATCAGCCGGCAGTTCCGGAACCGATCAATCCCCCCGTATAAACGCTTGATACTTACCGTCATTAAAAACCATTATCTTTTTTTGCGCTATATTCCGTTAAATATTTTGTTAAAGCGTTTAATGGAATATCAGCATGAAACAACAAAGCAGGAGTTTTCGTATGAAAGCTCCTGCTCTTCTTATTGTCTGCCGCTTCCCTGTCACCTTCCCTCTCCCCCTGCATAGGATGGTAATACTGATATGATCAGTCGGAAAAATGTGATAAGGAATCAGTTTACATGATAAATTCAGATGTGATCTTCGGATTGATGATACCGTTTTGGGGCACGGCACTCGGCGCCGCGGCGGTATTCTTTATGAAACAACGCTTCAGTGAAAACCTCTCGCGGATGCTCACGGGCTTTGCGGCAGGCGTGATGATTGCGGCTTCGGTATGGAGCCTGATCATCCCTGCGATCGAGCAGTCGGAGCACATGGGGCGATTTTCGTTTCTCTGCGCGTTCATCGGTTTTTGGCTGGGCATCCTCTTCCTCTATCTGCTGGATCGAATCATCCCGATCGTCAAGCAGTATGCGGTATCGGAAGAAGACGGTACGCGCGCCCGTAAGCGAATGGACACACGTGTCTTGATGGTGATGGCGGTCACCCTGCACAATATTCCCGAGGGCATGGCAGTCGGCGTGATCTACGCAGGACTGCTGGCAGGAACACAGAACGTCACCCTCGGCGGCGCACTGGCGCTGGCGCTCGGGATCGCGATCCAGAATCTGCCCGAGGGCGCGATCATCTCCATGCCCCTGCATAGTCAGGGCAAAAGCAAGCCGAGAGCCTTTCTGTGCGGCGTACTGTCCGGCGCTGTAGAGCCGATCTTCGGCACGCTGACGCTGCTGTGTGCCGCGATGATCGTCCCCATGATGCCGTATCTGCTATCGTTTGCGGCAGGCGCGATGGTGTATGTCGTCGTCGAGGAGCTGATCCCCGAGATGACGCAGGGCGAACACTCGCACATCGGCGTGATGTTCTTCGCGGTAGGGTTCACGCTGATGATGTCGCTGGATGTGGCGCTGGGGTAGAAAATTAGTGGTCAGTGATCGCTAACCACTGACCACTAACCACTAATCACTCTCAGAATTTCAAATCATACCACAGCAGGAAGGCGTAGATCGCGTAGACGCGGTTCCAAAGCAGGGACTCGCCGCCGATGAAGCGATCCCACATGTCCTTCATCTGCGCCTGATCGAAAAACTGTTGCGACGAATTGCCGAAGAGCTTTTCCGCTACAGGCTGATTGTAACGCTCATCCGCGAGCCACTGACGCACCGGTACGGGGAAGCCGACCTTCTTACGGAAGGCGGACTCATACGGCAGGATACTGCTCGCCGCTTTGCGGAACACATATTTGTTCTGCTCCTCGCGGAACTGGTATTGGGACGGAATACGGCTGGCGACCTCGAACAGTCGGTAATCGGAGAACGGCGTGTGCAGTTCGATACCGCAGGCGGTGGAGGTTCGGTCGGTGTTGAGATAGATATCGCCGTCGAGCCAGAAGGAGATATCCATCGTCAGCTTGGAATCGAGCTGATCCTCCTCTTTCGCTTCCTTCCACAGACCCATCAGCGGATCGGAGGGCTTGACGTCCTCATCAAAATCGAGCATCAGGGACTTGACCACATCCACGTTCATGATATGGGAGCAGGTCAGATAGACCCAGTCGCTCGGGATCTCACGCTTGTGGGCGTTGTAGCCGCCGAAGAATTCGTCGATACCCTCGCCCGAGTAGACGACGTCGGCATGCTCCTTGACCGCCTGACAGCCGATGGAGAACGCCACGGCGGAGGCGTCGCCGAGAGGCTGACCCATCTTATCCATCACGGTCGGGATGCGCTCAAAGTACATTTCGGGGGTAATCATCTTGACGCGGAAGCCCTTATTGAAGTGCTCGGCGGTCTCTTGAGCAAGGTGTGCCTCGCTGAAATCCGCCTCCTCATAGCCGACGGTGTTGGCGCACTGCGCGTCACTTGCCGCCAGCAGATAGGAGGAATCCACGCCGCCGGACAGGAACGATTCCTTATACGGCAGCTCGGTATCGGCACGCTCCTCCTCGAGGATCTCGGTCACGACAGCCCTGATCTCGTCGGCGAACTCGTCGAGCGACTTGTCCTCGGGGCGGAAGAGCGGCTTGAAATAGCAGTTCTTCTTGAGGTTTTTGCCGTCCCACTCGAGGTAGTGACCGCCCTTGAGCTTGTACACGCCCTCATAGAAGGTCTCCTCGCCGATCGGGTAACCGTAGAACAGGTATTGCTGGAGCATACGCTTGTTGAGCCGTTTCTCAAAACGGCTGTCCGATACGATCGCGTCGACATCACCCGAGCAGAGGAGCTCCTCGCCGACAACGGCATAGAACATCTGCTTTTGACCGACCTGATCGCGGAACACATAGAGCTTGTCCGCGCTGTCGTCATAGAGTGCGAACGCGAACGCGCCGTACAGGTGCATCGGCAGCTCCGTGCCCCATTTTTCAAAGCCCTTGATCAAGATCTGCTCCTCACGCTGTTCACGGCTGAGCGGCGTGATCCCGAGCTCCTCGCACAGCTTTTTGAAGTTGCGGATGTATCCGCTGTAGTAACGTACCTGAACCATGTTTTCTCCAACCTTCCGTGTCGAATTTTGTCAAAATTATACCACTTGAAAAAGCCGCCGTCAATACATCGATTTCAGTCGGTAGAATAATCCGCTTTCGCCTCCCTTTGGTAAAGGGAGGTGCCGAGGTACGAGGCGGAGGGATTGCATAATTAATCGAGTGAAACGAGCAACTAATTGTTTATTTGGTTGGTCGCTAAGCTCCTTTTGTACAATCCCTCACCCACTCCCGTGGGAGCTCCCTTTCCCAAAGGGAGCCTTTTCGCTTTTATCTTTGACAAATAGTACGCGCACTGCTATAATGACAGAAAAGGAGATGACGATATGGAATACAGAAGATTTGACGATAAAATCTATGTCAGGCTCGACAAGGATGACGAGGTCATCGATGCACTGACACAGGTGTGCGCCAAAGAGAATTTGACCGTTGCGCAGATACAGGGCATCGGCGGATGCGAGAGCGTCACGGTCGGCGTGTTTGACGGCGAGAAGAAGGTGTACAACGACAAGACGGTGGAGGGTCTGCTCGAGATGACCTCGCTCGACGGCAACCTGACCTGTTACGAGGGCAAGCCCTATCTGCATCTGCACGCGGCGTTCGCCTATCGCGAGGAAGGTGAGATCAAGCTGCTGTCGGGCCATCTGCTCAAGGCAGTCATCGGCTTGACGGGCGAGATCGTGATCACCCCGGCAAACGGCAGGATCGGCAGGAAATATATCGAGGAGCTCGGTATCCGCGTCTGGGATTTTTCGTAGGCGCGCGCGCCTTTTTCTCTGTCACTGTAATGTAAAGCCTTCTCCTCGGGGGGAAGGCATTTTGATTGCCGCATTACGGTACAGTTGCACAGATAATAACACACCTCGAACGGACAGGCGTTATGCCCTGTCCGTTTTTGCGTGATGTTTGGCTATTTGCACGGATTTGTTCATTTTTTGTACATTTTTTATTCACGAATTGTCCGTAGACAGAACAGGGATTTTTTGCTATAATTTGTAATAATATCTATCATCAGAAATTGTGCGTCAAAATTGATACGAATTTCTAATCAAAGAGGTTATGATGAAACGATTACTGAGCTTTCTGTTATGCTCCGCACTGCTATTCGGCTCACTGAGCGCCACCGTCGGAGCGGCTGAAATAAACATCAACGAATTATCCGCCGATCAGGAGATCGCCGACACAGCGAATGACCGTGAGCTTGCCGATGAAGCGGCTGATCCTGATACCGCCGCTATCGGCGCAAGCGCTGACGATTCGGCTTCCACCGGCTACACCCTGCTGACCGAAGCACAGTTCCAGACCAAGCTCAGCTCCCTGCGCACCAAATATCCCGACGGCGGATTCTGGGACGGTGTGTACTACGAGGGCGGCTACGCCAGAGCATGGGAATGCTGGGCATATTCCGCGCAAATGCTGTATGAGGTGTTCGGCGTGAAGTTCTATGCCGACCGCATGATGAATAACGCTTACTACGACGTCTACGGCATCTGCGCAGGCGACTGGGTGCGCATCGACTGGGATTCGCACTCGATCTTCATCACCAAGGTCACCGACGCCGGCGTCTACTTCACCGACGGCAACGGTACCGGCTACTATAACCAAATCCGCTGGGACGGCTTTTACTCCTGGTCGGAGATCAGCAGCCGGTTCAGCTATCGTCTGCATGTCCCGGGCAACAATCTGACCGGCAACATCGTGATGCACACCGTCGCGTATAACCCCAACGGCGGCACGGGTTCCGTCAGCTCACAGAGCGTCGCGCCCGGCAGCGGCTTTACCGTTAAGGAAAATGACTTTTACCGCGCGGGCTATCAATTCAGCGGCTATATCGCCAATCGCTCCTCCGACAACAAGTGGTTCTGCACCGGCGGCAAGGGCTGGCAGTACGCGGATGACATCAAGGAGAACGGTTACGACTATGCCGTCTACTATCCGGATGAATCCTACACCATGAGCAAGAACTGGCTCACCGATCTCACCACTGCCTCCTCGATCACCTTCTACGCGCAGTGGGAGCCGATCCACACCGTCGCTTACAACGCGAACGGCGGTACGGGCAATATCGACTCCGAAAAGCTCGGCGCCAACGAGGGCTTCACCCTCAAGGAGAACGCCTTCACCCGTGAGGGCTATGAGTTCGCGGGCTATATCGTCAAGCGTTCCTCCGACAACAAGTGGTTCACCATGGACGGCAACCGCTGGCAGTCACAGAGCGATATCTATCAAAACGGCTACCAATACAGCACCTATTCTCCGGGAAACTCCTACAAAATGAGCCTCAACTGGATCGACGATCTGGATGAAGCCACCACCCTCACCTTCTATGCACAGTGGCTACCGATTTCCGCAAAGCTGGAATTCATGGCGAATGACAGCGGCTATAACTATATGCTCGGCTCCGACTTGAAGAGCGACTACTCAAGCTACATCTTCTCTCGCGACAAAAGCACCTACTCCGTATCGGCTGACAGCGCCGAACGCCTGAACAACGCCGATTCGCTCAAAATCGTCGGCAGCAAGGAGGGCGCCTCCGGCTCTGACCTCGCGTTCAAAACCTCTACTAACTACGGCTATGCGGACGGCTATTCCACAGCCGCTCCCGTAGGCGATGACAAAACCTTTTTCCTGCATTTCTATGCCAAGGCAAATGTTGACGGCGCCAATATGTATTTTCGCTGGGGCTACTCGAGCGAGCTTATCTCCGTCAGCCTGACAAAGAACTGGCAGACATATTCCATCGCACTGCCCAAGACGCCGTATTACGGCTCCGCGATCCATTTGTACTATGACAAGACGGGCACCTACTACATCAACTCGCTCGCGCTGGGCGATATCCCGTGGACGAGCAATGTCGTCCCCGAGAGCGGCTTTAAGGCGGCGCCGGATCAGCTGATCCCCTTGGGAGAAACACCTGATTCGCTCCCCACTCCCCATCGCGACGGCTACACCTTCACGGGCTGGTACACCGCGGCGGAGGGCGGCAGTGAGGTCACCCTCAATACCCCGATCGACGCAAGCGTTCTCAGGCTATACGCGCACTGGCGCAAGGATCTTGACACCACCCCCGTTAAGACCGTCAAATCGGGCGGCCACATCTATGCGCTGTATGACAATCAGCTCGGATGGGAGGACGCGGCGTACTTCTGCGAGATGCAGGGCGGTCATCTGGTCACGATCGACTCCGAGCAGGAGAACGACACCGTCTACAGCATGATCAACAACAGACAGGGCTACTGCTGGATCGGACTGAGATGCCTTACTCCTCCCTCGGGATGGAGATGGGTCGATCACTCGAACTACAGCACCTACAACCGGTGGTATAACGCCACCTACGGCACGGCCGACACGGGTGAATACTACGCCATGATCTACCCGATGAACTATGGCACCGCGCCCTATGCAGGTACATGGGATAAATGTACGGGAAGCAACTATTATTGCTCCTACTACGGCTACTACAACTCCTTCTTCATCTGCGAGTTTGATGATCCTGCCTTCATCGGCGATACCGACGGAAACGGTGAGATCGAGCCCGTCGACGCGACGATGATCCAGCGTTACCGCTCGGGAATGGACATCGACGCCTATACCGACATATGGATGCGCGGCGACGTCAACGACGACGGCGAGATCAACGTCATCGACGCGACCTACATCCTGCGCCATCTGGCAGAGATGGACACCCCGTATGAGGTCGGTGAATGGAAAACACGATAATCAAAGCGGACGTCATCACGACGTCCGCTTTTTTGAGCGAAGGTATTGACACACCGCGCACACGGTGATAATATAATAACAGCAGGTTATGACCTGCTAACTCATACTGATCTCCATTCTGTTTTAGGAGGATCAGGTAAATAATCTTCGGGGTAGGGTGAAATTCCCAACCGGCAGTACAGTCTGCGAGCGTTGTCATAGGCGCATGATACGGTGCGATTCCGTAACCGACGGTAACATACCTGTACAAATATCCGTTTAAACACGTTGACATGGATCAAAGCGTTTAACGGCATATCAGCGTATGAAGTCCGGATGTGAGAAGATATGATTGCGCAAGCAGCTCCGTAGGTACCCGAACCTGCGGAGCTTTGTTTTCGCAAAAACCAAATCATATCTTGTGCTTGATGCCGGTTTTTGTTGAAAAACCGTATCAGCACAAAGGAGTAATGATGACAAACACAAAAAGTAACGATCGGCTCAAGGCGCTGCTCGCGATGGCAATGCTCACGGCGCTGGCTGTCGCCGCGGACATCTTCCTGCGGATCCCGGGCATCGGCGGCTTCCTTACCTATGAGCCCAAGGACGTGATCCTGACCATCGGCGCGTATATCTTCGGTCCGATCGCCGGACTGATCATGTCGCTGATCGTCTGCCTGATCGAGATGGTCACGATCAGCACCACAGGCTTCATCGGGCTCTTGATGAACTTCCTCGCGTCGGGCGTATTTGTCGGCGTGAGCTCCGTGATCTACTGGCGCAAGAAGACCATGTCGCGCGCGATCCTCGGACTGACGCTGGGCTCGCTGTCCATGCTGGTGATCATGCTGCTGTGGAACTACATTATGACGCCGATCTTCATGGGGGTGCCGCGTGAGGCGGTGCTGGGAATGTTCCTGCCGCTGCTGATCCCGTTCAACCTGATCAAGGCAGGGCTCAACTCCGCGCTGATCCTCTTCCTCTACAAGGCGGTCGTCACGGCACTGAGAAAGTCGCATCTGATCCCCGAGAGAGAGAGCAACGACGGCGAAAAGAAGCGCTCGAACACCATCCTCACCGTCAGCATCTCCGCCGTACTGGTCATCACACTGGTGCTGGTCATGCTGATCTTCGCAGGAAAACTATAACAGAAAAACAAGGCTGTCGCTCATTGCGGCAGCCTTTTGCATCAGGGTGACAGAAATTGTCCTAATACTAAGTAGCAATAAAACACTTTAATATCTATTGCGGAGAATTCCGCATAACT
>CAMJJL010000071.1 GCA_946406145.1 uncultured Clostridia bacterium
AAGACCTTGATGAAAACGAATCCATCAAGGTCAAATTCATTAAAATATGCGATTGATTACGCTCTGCACAACTTTCTGCATCGTTTGGCGTAAGTTTGGCGTAAATGGCGTAAATCCGAGACATCGCAACTCTCGAAACCCGCATAAACACTGGGGTTTTGGGGTGTTACTTATCTAAGGATTTCATTGTCGGGAATAAGAGTACATCCCTGATAGCGGGAGAATTGGTCATGATCATGACCAGTCTGTCAATGCCGTAGCCGATGCCGCCTGTGGGGGGCATGCCGATCTCGAGGGCGTTGAGAAAGTCCTCGTCGGTGGTGTTGGCTTCTTCATCGCCGGCGGCAAGCATCGCCTCCTGCGCCTTGAAGCGCTCGCGCTGATCGATCGGGTCGTTGAGCTCGGAGTAGGCGTTCGCCATCTCCCAGCCGTTGATGAACATCTCAAAGCGCTCGACATACTCGGGATCGTCGGGCTTTTTCTTGGTCAGCGGCGAGATCTCGATCGGGTGATCCATGACGAAGGTCGGCTGGATCAGATGGCACTCGGCGTACTCCTCAAAGATCAGGCTGAGGATATCGCCCTTCTGATGTCTTTCCTCATATTCGACATGCAGCTTGTCCGCGACAGCGCGCGCGTCCGCGGTCGACTTGACCTCGCTCCAGTCGACGCCGGCATATTTCTTGACCGCGTCCACCATCGTGATGCGCTCAAAGGGCTTCTCAAAGTCGATCACGTTCTCGCCGTAGGTCACCTGCATCGAGCCGTTGACCTGCTGCGCGACATAGCGGTACATCGCCTCGGTCAGATCCATCATGCCGTGATAATCGGTATATGCCTGATACAGCTCCATCAGCGTGAACTCGGGGTTGTGGCGTGTATCCAGACCCTCGTTGCGGAACACTCTGCCGATCTCATACACGCGCTCAAGGCCGCCTACGATCAGGCGCTTTAAGTACAGCTCGAGGGAAATACGGAGCTTCAAATCCTCGTCCAGCGCGTTGAAGTGCGTCTCAAAGGGTCTTGCCGCGGCGCCGCCGGCGTTTTGCACCAGCATCGGAGTCTCGACCTCCATAAAGCCCTGATCATCTAAAAAGCGACGGATAGAAGAGATGATCTTGGAGCGCTTGACAAAGGTCTCCTTGACCTCACCGTTCATGATCAGGTCGGTGTAGCGCTGACGATAACGGGTATCGGTATCGGTCAAACCGTGGTATTTTTCGGGCAGGATCTGTAACGATTTGGAGAGCAGGGTCACGCTGCCTGCGTGCACGGAAATCTCACCGGTCTTGGTCTTGAACACCTCGCCGGTGATACCGATGATATCGCCCACATCATACTTTTTGAAGAGCTTGTAGCTCTCTTCACCGATAGCATCACGGGCGACATATGCCTGGATACTGCCCTTGAGATCCTGCACATTGCAGAACGACGCCTTACCCATGACGCGCTTGAACATCATTCTGCCGGCGATACTCACCGTCTTGCCCTCGAGCTCGTCATAGTTTTCCTTGATATCCACACTGTGGTGAGTCTGATCAAATTTAGTGATGACGAAGGGATCCTTGCCCATCTCCTGCAAGAGGGCGAGCTTCTCTCGTCTGAGTTTCAGAATTTCATTAAGATTTTGTTCCATATCCTACCTCGGTTTATACATTGTATCACACGCCCAAAAGCCTCCCTTTCCTAAGGTGAGATTCTGTCCAAATCCGTGATTTGGGTTACAGAATCCATACAAAGGAGAGGTGTCACGAAGTGACGGGGAGTTGAAAACACAGTTATTTAAAAATATCGAGCACCTTGAAGCCGATCACGCCGGCAGGTACCTCTACCTCGACCGCGTCGCCGATGGCATGTCCGAGCAGTGCCAGACCGACGGGCGATTCATCAGAGATCTTGCCCTCGGAGGGGTTCGCCTCGTTGGAGCCGACAATCTTATAGGTGACCTCGCTGTCGGTGCGCAGGTTCAGCAGCTTGACCTTGGAGCCGACGTGGATGTGCTCGTTGGAGATACCCTCCTCGTCGATCAGCACGGCATTTTTCAGCGTAGCCTCGATGGTCACGATACGCGCCTCGAGCATCGCCTGCTCGTTTTTGGCGTCGTCATATTCACTGTTTTCGGAAAGGTCGCCGTAGGAACGCGCCACTTTGATCTTTTCCGCGATTTCTTTACGCTTTTCACCTTTGAGAAGATCGAGCTCTTCTTCTAACTGTTTTAATCCTTCGGCAGTTAACATTACCGGTTTAGCCATTTTTCTATCTTCCTTTCAACTCTTTGGTGATTCGGGATATTTGCATACAAATTATATTATATGACAAGTGCAGGGTGATGTCAAGAATTTATGCGGCGTATCAGCCGATTTTTGAATGCCTCGACCAGACTGCCGCGTGTATGTATCGTGACACCGTCACCGCATCGGGTAAAGACCTCGCCGCCCAGCTCTCTCGCGCCTGCCATCGTGTACAATGCCGACGCAAAATACATCTCGTCGAGGAAGTCGGGGCAGATCTCGCGGAACTTTGATGGCAGATCAAAAAAGTATTCGTATACTGTCAGGGCGTTCTGCGGTGCGGCAGGTGCTTCACCTGTCAGGATCAGCGCGTCGGACGGACAGGGCAGCGCATCCTCCAAGCGCTTCGGCGCGATGATCAGATCGGCGTCATGCAAGCAGCTTTTATCTCGGCAGAGCCGCAGCGACGCACCCTTTTCATTGAGCAGATACTCCCCCTGCGTCGCGTAGATCTTTGTCGCCGTGCTGAGCACATTGACGGGATCGCAGTAGTTCGCTAAGTATTCGCATAGTCCGGTGCAGTCGCCGTCCTCATCCGCGAGGACGACCTTGATCCGCTGATCTGAAGCATGCTTCAGCAGATACAGCGCGGCGTTCTCGCACATCCTGCGGCTCAGCTCCGATGACACAAAGCGCTTATAGCCGCTCGCAGGCGCAATATCCATATCGGGCGCGCATAATACGCGGTTGCGCTGCGCCTTGACAAAGCGATCGATGGACGTCCAGTTGACCTTGCCGCGATAATGCTCATAGGTCACGCACTTGAGCGTAGCCGCGTCGCAGTAACGGTGCTCCACACGGATCCTGTTGCGCCGCAAATAACGCATTATCCCCTTGTTATGTTCTTCTATCTTCAGTGCAGTCATCATAAAAATCCCTCCGCAATAACATATGCGGAGGGATCGGGAATTATTATGGAATCAAGATATCAATCGGAAAGATGTTGCGCACAACGGCAAAGAGCAACAGGATCGCGACCAACACCCATGCGCCGATCTTTTCGATTCGATACATCTTTTTGTCGCCGAAACGCACATAGCGAACGACATGGAATACCGCGACTCCGAGCAGGAGCGGAAGCATACAGAACACCACGCAATTAGACAAAAACGCCTGCGCGATCTCGCCGTGAGCCAGATGAAAGCACATCCGCCCTACCCCACATCCGGGACAGTATACGCCGAATATCTGATAGATCGGACAGTGCAGTGAAAATCCCGTCAGCTCGTGGATCAACAAATAAGTAAAGCCTATAGCCAAAAGGATGGCTGTAGGCTTTGCTATTCTGATGAATCTTTTCTGCATCAAATCAACAGATCAATCCTCAGCGAACTGATTGATGGTATCCTGCATCAGCGCATAGGAAATGATGCTCAGCGCGAAGATGCTGAGAACCAGATAGACAACGGCGCGGCTGCTGGTGGGCAGACCTCTGTTGGCGCATGCCTGATCGAGCTTCTCGCCCTGCTTGTAGTTCCAATAGAATCCATAGATACCGCAGGTAATGAGCGTCAGCAGGAACGCAACGCCCGCGGAAGTGCCTTCTGTCTCGCCCGCGACGATCTTAGCCTCGTTATGCAGCTTAACGAACCAATAGATGCCGTAGATACCGCAGGTGATGATGGTGAAAATGATACATAAAGCAATGTTTCTCTTCTGGATCATAATGATAACCCCCTTAATTTGGTATATAAAATATAGCACACCGAAAAGTGTGTGTCAAGAAAAACTGCCCGAAGACTCCTTCGGGCAGTATCATGTGCTCTTTAGAACAATGCCATCGGGTCACTCTTCACGCCGTTGATACGCAGCTCAAAGTGCAGGTGAGGACCGGTGGACCAGCCGGTGGAACCGACATAGCCGATCAACTGACCGTTGGAAACATACTCGCCGGTAGAAACCGCGGTGCTGATCATATGACCGTAGATGGTCTGGTAGCCGTTATCGTGCTGGATCCAGACATGGTTGCCGTATCCGCCGCCGTGGTTACAGCCGCCGACGCCCGCGCTGGAATGGCTGCAGTCGTTGGAGGAGCTGATGACGGTACCGGAATTCGCGGCATAGATCGGGGTGCCGATAGAGGCGCCTATATCGACCGCGCCGTGACTCTCATAGGATCTTGCCTCACCGAAGGTAGAGGTCAGATAGTAGCAGCCGGGAGTCGGCCATGTCCAGCCGCCGCCGGAATCAACATGGGTCGGCGCGTCGGAAGAATAGGACGCGCTGCCACTGCTGTTATCACTGTAGCTGATCTCTTCTGTATCACCGGAGGACGATGCCGCTGACTGCTGAGCAGCCGCAGCCGCCTGACTCTGACGCACTAATTCCTGAAGCTCGGGCTTTAATTTGCTGAGCTCCTCTTCACTGATCTCCAGCTGCATCTGCGCGTTCTGCGCTTCACTCTGCAGGCTCGCGAGCGTCTCTTTGTTCTCCTCGAGCAGGGAGTTGAGCTCATCCTGCTTTTTGGTCAGCGTGGTCTGCTCTTCCTCTAAGCTCGCCTTATCCTTCTCAAGCGCCTTTTTCTCCTCAGAGATCGTGTCGAGCTTCTTCTTGATGCCGTTGATCAGCTCCGCATCGTGGTTGCTGACATACTGCACCAGCTGGAGCTTATCAAGGAAGTCATTGAAGTCCTTGGCGCCCATGACGATCTCCAGCGCACTGACATCACCGGAAATGTAGATGGTCTTGATACGCTGACGGAGCGTGTTCATATTCTCGGCGATCTCATTATTCGCCGCGTCGATCGCCTTCTGCTTCTCAGCGATATTCTGGTCATAGATAGAGATCTTCTGGTAGCAGACCTGGATCTCGGCGGTCACGGATTCGACCTGACCGACTAGAGCGTCGACCTCTTCCTGCTTCTCTGCGACAGCGGAATTCGACTTGTTCAGCTGTGCCTGATACTCCGCCTGCTGGGCTTCCAGCTCCGCCTGACGGGCTTCAAGCTCACTGATGGTCGCCGCAGCGGTGGAAGCAATACTGCCTATCATGATAATAAGGGCTAAACATGCTGAAAGTAATTTCTTCATCAATCTCATAGCCTTTCTGCCCACAGGATTCTTGATACCGGTTACCGTGGGCGGATAATCGGTGAATATGGTTTCTGTTTTAAAGCCTTCCCCTTGAGGGGAAGGTGTCGCCGCCGACTAAGGCGGTGACGGATGAGGTGAAAACACTTCCACTCCATCCCGTTTCTTGATTAATCGGATCGGTTTCCGCCTCATCCGACCGATTCACGAGCGAATTGCCCATCTTCCCCTTGAGGGGGAGATTCTTACCAACCTAAGATCTCGTTGCCCTCGTGGGTCAAAAAGCGTCGGATCGAGACCATGCTGCCCAGTGAACCCACCAGCACGCCTGCCGCGACGAAGGAGCCGATGATCGGCCACATCACCTCGGTGAAGCGTGTGTACTTGAAGTCGAGGATCTTCTGTACCGAGTTGATGACCGCGTCGGACAGCACAAACAGCAGGACAATGGCGATGATCGCGGAGATCAAGCCGATGACAACGCCCTCGATGATGAACGGTACGCGGACAAAGGCGTTGGTCGCGCCCACGCTCTTCATGATACTGATCTCAAAGCGGTGCGAGAACATGGTCATGCGGATGGTGTTGCTGATAATGAACAGCGAGATGATCGCCAGCGCTAAGATGATCCATAAGCTCATCGTCGTGATAAAGGAGGAGAGGTTGGTCAGCTTCTCCGCGACCTCACGGTGAGAGGAGACCGACGCGACGCCGTCCACTTCCTTGATTCTGGCGACGGTATCGTCATACTTGGACAGATCGTCCATCTTGACGCTGTAAGCATACGGCAGGGGGTTATCGTCTCCGGACATGTTGGCGAAGACCTCGTCGCCGAGCTGATCGCGGTACGCCTGGATCGCCTCATCCTTATCGATGAACTCGACCTGCGAAACGTTCGCGACCTGCCCCAGCTCCTTGCCCTTGTATACTGCCTCGAGCTTGGTATAGCTGTCATCAAGGAATACCTTGGTGACGTTGGTATCGCCGACAGAATCGACGATGTTGGAAACATTGATGGTCAACATGACCGCAGAGCCTGTCAAAACCAGACAGGATATCAAAACGCCGATGGACGCGAGCGTCATCAGGCGGTTATGAACTAAATTCTTAAAGCCTTCCTTAATCAGATAGCCAAAACTACTCATACTTCCATTCCTTTCCGTTGTACTGATCCGAACTCAGATCGCGACGAATCTGTCGTCGTCGGAGTCAGAAACAACTCTGCCGTCGTCGATAGTTATGACTCGCTTGCCAAAGGACTTTACCAGCTCATGCTCGTGGGTGACCACCAGCACCGTGGTACCGCGCTTGTTGATTTCGGAGAGGAGCTCGATGATCTCGTAGCTCATCTCAGGGTCGATGTTACCGGTGGGCTCATCCGCAATGATCAGCGCCGGGTTATTGACCAGCGCGCGCGCTAAAGAAACGCGCTGCTGCTCACCGCCCGAGAGCTCTGACGGATGATCGTTCGCCTTATCGGCAAGACCGACCAGTTCCAATATATAAGGTACACGCTTTTTGATGGAATCGTTCCTTTTGCCGACGCAGCGCATCGCAAAGGCGACGTTTTCATAAACTGTCATCTTGGAGATCAGACGGAAATCCTGGAACACGATACCCATGGTACGTCTGAGATACGGCACCTTACGGCGAGGGAGCTTCTCGAGGTGCATATCATTGATGATGATCGAGCCGGAAGAAGGCATTTCCTCGCGCATGATCAGCTTGAGGAAGGTACTTTTACCGGCGCCGGAGGAACCGACGATAAAGACGAACTCGCCCTTCTCGATGTTCAGGGATACATTGTCCAGCGCGTGAACGCCGTTACTGTCATATACCTTGGAAACGTTGTTGAACTTTATCATAGTAATACCTTTCGCTGACAGAAAAAACTGTCTTTGTTGGGATTATATGGATAATATATCGTCCCGAATACTTGTCCGGGACAGTGAAATAACAATTAATACTTGGTGGGGCTGGAGGTCAGATACTTCTTGACCATCAGCGCTACCTTAAAGACGATCGCGTCCTCAAACTCTCTGAGGTCCAGACCGGTCAGCTTCTTGATCTTTTCCAGACGATAGACCAGGGTGTTACGGTGGACAAAGAGCTTACGGGAGGTCTCGGATACGTTCAGGTTGTTCTCAAAGAACTTCTGGATGGTGAACAGGGTCTCTTGATCCAGACTCTCGATCGAACCGCGCTTAAAGACCTCTTTGAGGAACATTTCACACAGGGTGGTGGGCAGCTGATAAACCAGACGGGCGATACCGAGGTTATCATAGCTGACAATGGTACGCTCGGTGTCGAATACCTTACCGACCTCAAGCGCGACCTGTGCTTCCTTAAAGGAATGAGCCAGATCCTTGATGCCGGTGACGGTGGTACCCATACCGACCACACAGTGAGTATAGAACTCGGTGGAGAGGGTGTCGACGATGGAGCCGGCGAGCTTCTCCAGATCCTTGGTAGAGATACCGGGCTTGATCTCCTTGACCAGCGCGATATCGGTCTCATTGATATTGATGACAAAATCCTTGGTCTTGTCGGGGAACAGATTCTGCACCACGTCAAAGGCGGATACATCCGTCTTGGAGGTGATCTTGATCAGCATGACGACACGGCTGACGTCGCTGTTAAAGCGCAGCTCGCGCGCCTTCAGATAGATGTCGCCGGGCAGGATGTTGTCGAGGATGACATTCTTGATAAAGTTAGAGCGGTCATACTTTTCATCATAATACTGCTTGATGGATGCAAGCGAAACCGCCAAGAGCTGCGCGTATTTCTGCGCGATCTCGTCGCTGCCCTGTACAAAGACAGCATATTCGGATCTGGTCGAAGAACCGAACGACTTGAAGGTGTGACCGTTGATCACAAAGGGGACAGTCGCCGAGAGAGTATCGGAGGTGATGCTTTCGTTCACCTCGCCGATGCGTCCGAGCTCCGAGCATGCAATGACAACCGAAGTCTCGTCCACTACGCCGATCGTTCTGTCGATCGCGTCTTTCATCTGATGAATAACTCCCTGAAATAATCTGTTGGACATAATGCTCCTCCGTCAGAAAAAATAGTCAAAATACCGAACGATTTGGCGACTTACCTAAAGAAGCCACCTATCTCATATACATTTTACACAAAGGAAATAGAAAAATCAACCTTTTTTTCAAAATTTGACGATGGATTTTCGTGCGAAAAAACGAAAAAATGTAATTTTCTTCATCATGGTTTCACTTCGGTAATCTTTTCAAAAAGCAAAAGAAAACTGTCCGACAGATAAAAACGGCTTGATTATCGCTTTTTTTAAGCAGCGATTCGCCGCAGGATATTTCCTTATTTGCAATATAACAAAAAATAAAGCAGAAATAAAGCGCTGATATTACAATTTTTTAAACTTTTTGTGAACAATAAAGAGAATTGTGCCGCCCCGATTTCCTGACCACAAGATGTTGAGAAGTAGGAGTTAGGAGTGAGGAGTTAGGAGTTGAGGTGCTGTCCAAGAAACGGAGCAAAAGGAGAAAGCTGATTGGCTGAGAACTACTGTGGAGGAGTGGGGTATTGTAGGGGATGACGCTTGCGACATCCCAATACTTTTCCTTTATATTATTTTATTATGCGGAACAAATGAAACGCTTCCGTAGGGTACGGCGCTTGCGACGTACCGAAAACCCATCCGATATATCCCGTCCAAACGCGAAGCATATGCCTGCTTCCGTAGGGATGGTCAGCAGTGGCGCTTAGCCAATCGCAGGCGATGCCTGCTCTTGGAGCGCTCTTGCATGGGAGTTGTTAGCCAAATCAAAGATTTGGACAACTCCTCAATTGACCATCCGTAGAATGACGGGCATGTATGGTAGCTGAAACTGTAGATAGGGATGAATAGCACCTACGGTGCCGGACGATCGATGATCGTCCCTACGGCGACGCTTTCTTTTCTCAACCGACATAGTTATTTATCCAACGCCCTGACACGGGAGCACCGAGGCGCTCCCCTACAAATCCGCTGTAACGTTTATTGTAGGGGAGGAGCTTGCTCCTCCCGTCACCTTTCCGATCAATGCCGTCCAAATGCGGAGCAAATCGCACCATCCGTAGAATGACGGGCATGTATGGTAGCTGAAACTGTAGATAGGGATGAATAGCACCTACGGTGCCGGACGATCGATGATCGTCCCTACGGCGACGCTTTCTTTTCTCAACCGACATAGTTATTTATCCAACGCCCTGACACGGGAGCACCGAGGCGCTCCCCTACAAATCCGCTGTAACGTTTATTGTAGGGGAGGGGCTTGCTCCTCCCGTCACCTTTCCGATCAATCCCACACACAAAAAGCCCGCTGCAAAAGCAGCGGGCAAATGTACTTATTTATGACAATCAGTTGGTGATGGTCATCTCGGTATCCTTATCGAAGATATGGATACGCTCGAGATCAAACGCAACGTCGATATAATCGCCGGGCTTAGCGGTGGAGGTGGGCTCTACACGAGCGGTGACCTGAGTGCCGCCGATGTTAACATACAGATAGATCTCTGCGCCCATCAGCTCAGTTACGACAACGTTAGCGTTGATAACGCCGTTCTTGCCTTCGCATTTCTCGAGGAACTCGGGCTCGTCATGGATATGCTCGGGACGGATACCGAAGCGAACTTCCTTGCCGACATAGGGCTCGAGGACGCCGTTCTTGTTCTTGCTCTCGGGCAGAACTACGGTATACTCGTCAAACTTGAGGGCGAACTTGCCGCCTTCCTTCACGAGGGTAGCGTCGAGGAAGTTCATCTGCGGAGAGCCGATGAAGCCGGCTACGAACTCGTTGCAGGGCAGATCATACAGATGCTGAGGCGTATCGACCTGCTGGATGAAGCCGTCCTTCATAACAACGATACGGGTACCCATCGTCATAGCCTCTGTCTGGTCATGGGTAACATAGATAAAGGTAGTACCGAGCTTCTGATACAGCTTGTTGATCTCGGTTCTCATGTTCGCGCGGAGCTTTGCGTCCAGGTTGGACAGCGGCTCGTCAAGCAGAAATACCTTAGGATCACGGACGATCGCACGACCGAGCGCGACACGCTGTCTCTGTCCGCCGGACAGAGCCTTCGGCTTTCTGTCGAGATACTGTTCGATACCGAGGATACGGGCAGCCTCGCCTACGCGACGCTTAATCTCTTCCTTAGGCATTTTGCGGAGCTTCAGACCGAACGCCATATTATCGTATACGGTCATATGAGGATACAGAGCGTAGTTCTGGAATACCATCGCGATATCTCTGT